>JACQOK010000003.1 GCA_016202565.1 Betaproteobacteria bacterium
GTCCGTAAGATTGAGCCCGGTTGTCAGCAGCATCATGCCCACGGGGGCGACGCGGTAGAACTGGTAGGCGTCGAGGTCGGTATAGAGATGCGGAATGACGTAGCCGAGCTGGTACCACGGACTGATGACGCTCATTTAGTGCCTCTCGGGAGTTGAATACGAAGATGAAGAAAGCAGGTTGGGTTGAACGAAGTGAAACCCAACAATCGCAGTGGGATTGAACGAAGTGAAACCCAACGCTCGGGTCTGCATCGAAATGATGACTCCGGCACTATCGGGCCAATCAGGATTTTGAAACGCCGTACCGGAGCATGTAAACCCCCGCGCATGCCACCACGGCCGCCCCCGTGAGCATCCACGCGTCCGGCACTTCGCGCCAGATCAGGAACCCGACCAGCATCGCCCACAACAGCCCGGTATAACGGAACGGTGACACGACAGCGGCGTGGCCGAGGCGGAACGACTCGATCACCATGAAATGCGCGGCGGCGTTGAAGAGCCCGGCCGCGAGGAACCACGCCGCGCCGCTCGAGTCGACGGGTTCCCAGCCGTAGGGGATCGTGCACAAGCCGGCGATCATGACCATG
The DNA here is from genome assembly GCA_016202565.1 of Betaproteobacteria bacterium. GTDB lineage: Bacteria > Pseudomonadota > Gammaproteobacteria > Burkholderiales > SG8-41 > DSOT01. Next base: position 588 of record JACQOK010000003.1, read on the forward strand.
ACGCCGGACCAGAACAGCACGGAAATGGACGAGTCCGTGCGCGAGAGCCGGCGCGTGACCGCATCGCGCAGGCCGTTGCTGAACGCGCCGCAGAGGGGCAGCAGCACCGCCCACTCGAAGCCGCTGCCGGCCGGACGCACGATCAACAGCACACCGGCAAACCCGATCGTGATCGCAATCCACTGGTGCAAATCCACACGCTCGCCGAGCACCGGCGCCGCGAGCATCGCCACGAATAGCGGGCTCGAAAACAGCACGATGGTAACGAATGACAGCGGCAGCAGGCTCAAACTCGTGAGAACCAGCCCCGTGCTGAAGACGAACAGCAGTCCGCGCAGGAGTTGTCCGCCATGGTTCACGGCCCGCAGCGCGCCGAGCCCGGTCACGGCCCAGGCATACGGCAGCATGAACGCCAATGCCGCGATCTGACGCAGGCAGAGGACCTGTCCCAGGGGATAGTGTTCCGTCAGGTACTTCGACGCGGCGTCGCTCAACGTCAGCAGACCCGCCCCCGCCGTCATCGCGGCGATGCCGCGCAGTGATGACGTGCGGGTCATATGCCTCCCTCGGTGGTTCTATGGTTCCATCAGCGAAAGCCGCATCGTGCCTGCGCTGCGCCGCGCAGTCCACCGCGGCAAACGAAGCGCGAGTTATGGTATCGGAGTCACGTTCTCTCCGTAAATAGAACGGACCGCGCTATTTGGCGTCCCCGTCCCTTTTTTTACCTTCTGACTTGCCGCGATGCGCCGGTCCGCCGCGTGCACCCTCATCTTTCGGCCGCGCGCCAGCCTCGGGCGGTTTGCCACCGGCGCCAGGCGCTGATCTTCCCGCTTCGGGGACGCCTTTCGAACGTTCGGCAGGCGGTTTGCCACCGGCGCCGGGCGCGGATCGGCCTGATTCGGGAACACCCTTCGGTCGCTCGCTGCGCGTTCCAGCGTCCGGTGATGGCCGGCCTTGCGGCGGCTTCACGGTTCTGCGTTCCCTCGTCGTGCCTTCCTCTGTCTGCGGTGTGCCGCCAGCGCCCGGAGCGGACCGACCCGACTCGGGAACGCTCTTCCTCGGACGTTCGGTGGGCGGACCCGCTTGCGGCGAGCGGTCGCCTGGCTCGCGCGCGGAGCGTCCTCTAGGTGGCGGCCCGCCACGGTCGCCCTCTATCCGGACGCGGCTCGCCCACTGTTCGCGCTCAACGTACCACGGGCGCCCGCGGTAATGCCGGTCCCAGTAGCTGTGCAGCGAAAACGTCACTACGACGAGTCCGAGCTGCGGCCCGCGCTCGATGATCACGACGCGACTGCCCTGATAGGGAACCGCGAGATCCGCTGCGTAGACCCAGCCGCGGTAATTCGAAAAAATGACGTCGCACCAACTCCAGTCGGCGAGGCAGCCAACAATCCTCACGCCGACGTTCGGCGGCAGCAGCGCGACCGGCGGAAATTCGCCGCTCGGCCCGGCGAAAACTTCAGTGTCACGGACCGTAAAGGCCTGCTGCGCGCTCGCCGCGAGCGGCATGCCCGCAAGAAACGCAATCACAATCCATCGATATACGCGTCTCATGTCGCAACCCCCGGGGATTCGAACTAACCGTTACGAACACGCCCGCACCGGGTTGGTTCCGGGATCAAGGAAATTGCGCGACGGATCCTGAATTTACAAGAGCACGCCGCCTGTCGCCCCGCAACGACAAACTGTGCGTGCAGCTTCGTAAGATTGGCAAGTGCGGCGCAGCAAATCGCCGCCGCGCCGTCAGCCTTGGGGCACGCCTTCGATAGGGAAAGGCTTGCCGTTCACTTCGACCGTGCTGTTAAGCGGCACGGACTGGACGATCAGGCCCTCGGCGAAGCAACCGGCTTTGGCATTGCGGATCAGGTGGGCCAGTTTGTCCGCGGGAGCATCGCTCTCGATGGAGAGGTGCGTATCCACGCCGTCCCACCGGCAGTACACCGTTCCCTTGAGCACGGAGCCGCCGAGAAACTTCCGGAAGCGCACCTTCGCGCTCGCCTTCGTCACCTCGATCTTCATCATGTGCGCGTACCGCGCAACCTGGGTGAGCAGTCAGAAACCGGTCGCCATCGCCA
>JACQOK010000402.1 GCA_016202565.1 Betaproteobacteria bacterium
CAGCGCTTTTTCTGCGGCTCGGTGCCGACCTTGTTGAGCACGATCATGTTGCCGTCGTCGGGCGCCGCGCAGTTGAAGGTGGCCGGCCCGAAAATCGAGTAGTTCATTTCCTCGTAGCAGGCGGCCATGGCGACGATGTTCAGGCCCTGGCCGCCGCGTTCTTTCGGCATCTGCGGCGCCCACAGGCCCGTGGTCTTCGCCTTGGCGCGAACCTGTTCCAGCACCTCGAGACGGATATTCTCATGCTCGTCATAGGCGCTCGCGTCGCGCTCGAGCGGCAGCAGGTGCTCGGCGACGAAGGCGCGATACCGTTTTCGGTAGCTGTCGATGTGGGCCGGTAGAGTGAAATCCATGGAAGTCGTCTCAATAAGGAATTAAACCGCCGATGAACGCCGATGAACGCAGATAAAATCAAAATCAATAAACTGATGGACAGGACTAACAGGATTCCCGGAACGAGAAACTCTGATCCTGTGAAACCCGCAAATCCTGTCTATTTGTCTCTGCGCTGTTGGAGTTTTGTTTTTCATCGGCGTTTATCGGCGGTTATCCCATTATCTCTTTTGCGCGGTCGCGAAGAACGAATTTCTGGATCTTGCCGGTGGCGTTCTTCGGCAGATCGCCGAACACGATGCGCTTCGGCGTCTTGAAGTGCGCCATGTGCTCGCGCGCGTAGGCGATGAGTTCCTCTTCGGTCACGGCCGCGCCGGACTTGAGCGTGACGAACGCGACCGGCACCTCGCCCCATTTGGGATCGGGCCCGGCGACGACGGCGGCTTCCATCACCGCCGGATGGGCGCAGAGCGTGCGCTCGATCTCGATCGAGGCGATGTTCTCGCCGCCCGAGATGATGATGTCCTTGGTGCGGTCCTTGAGTTCGATATAGCCGTCGGCATGCATCACGCCGAGGTCGCCGCTTCGGAACCAGCCGTCGGGAATCGCCTTGCGGGTGGCGATCTCGTCCTGGTAGTAGCCGAGCATCACGTTGTTGCCGCGCAGCGCGATTTCGCCCAGCGTCGTGCCGTCGGCCGGAACGTCCTTGCCGTGCGAATCGACCACGCGCAATTGCTGCGAAATCACGTTGCCCACGCCCTGGCGCGCCTTGAGTCGCGCCTGCTCGCCGATCGGGAGCTTGCGCCATTCGCCGCGCCATTCGCAGATCGCCGCCGGGCCGAAGGTTTCGGTGAGGCCGTAAAGATGGGTGACGTCCATGCCGAGTTCGGCCATGCGCTGCAGGATCGCCGGCGTCGGCGGTGCGCCGCCGGTCGCAACGCGCACCGTGCGGTCGAGTTTCGCGGCGTTCGCATGCCACGCCAGCATCACGAGCACGGTCGGCGCGCCATTGAGATGGGTCACGTTCGACTCGCGCAGGTGCCGCCACACCACGTCCGGCTCGAGCCGGCGCAGGCAGAGGTGTGTTGCGCCGGCGGCGGTTACGCCCCAGGTAAAGCACCAGCCGTTGCAATGAAACATCGGCAGCGTCCACAGGAAGGTGCTGTCGCAGTCGAGTCGTGTTTCCATCGCCATCGCCAGCGCCTGCAGATAGGCGCCGCGATGGTGATACATCACGCCTTTCGGCTTGCCGGTGGTGCCGCTGGTGTAGTTGATCGAAATCAGTCCGCGCTCGTCGCTTGCGGCAGTACGATAGGGATCGGAGCTGGCAAGAAGGTGCTCGTACTGGTCATCGGGACGCCCGGCGCGCACCAACCGCAGTCCCTCATCCACCCGGGTGGCGATGTCTCTGGCGATGCTCTCGAACTCGTGGTCGTAGATCAGCACCTGCGCGCCGCTGTGCGAGACAATGAAAGCCAGGTCGCCGGCAGTAAGTCGCGTGTTGAGCGCGACCAGCACCGCGCCGGCGAACGGCACGCCGTAATGCGACTCGAGCAGGACGTGCGTGTTGGGTGCGAGCACCGCCACGCGCCCGCCTTCGGGCACGCCCATCTTGCGCAGCGCGCCGGCGAGCCGCAGGCAGCGTTCGAGAAATTCGGCATAACTGAAACGGCGTTCGCCGTCGATCACGGCGGCGCGGTCGGCGTAGACTTTTCCCGATCGCAGCAGGTACGACGTCGGGGTGAGGGCCTCGAAGGAGGCTGCCGCAATCATTTGGCGTTGAGCGCCTTGGGGTTGGAGATCGCTAGTTTTGCCCCGGTGGTCCGGCGCAGGTGTTCCAGCAGCACGGCGCGCTCCTCCTGATCAAACCGCCCGGCGCGGATTTCGTTTGCGAGGCGATGATTATAGTCCGCTACTGCGACGGCGAGCGCATCCCCCGCGAGTTCGCGAGGACCATCGGAGAACAGCACGCACAAGCGCTCGAATTCGGCGCGCGCCGGCGCGTCGCCGGCCTCGATCTCGCGCCGCGCGATCGCCAGGGCGTTGGCGATCATCAGCCCGGTGTAGCGCAGCTTTTCCGGCAGCGCGGGCAGGATTTCAGCGGTGAAAGTGGCATGGGAGATGGCCAGCAGTTCCCGGGCGTTGGGACGGTCGTTCATGAGTGTGTCGAACCTATTTCAAAAATGCAAAAAAACAGATTTGGCCGCAGATAAACGCCGATAAACGCGGATGAAATCTCCTACCCGCCATGCCTTCGGTGTTGACCTATCGACGTTCATCGGCGTCCATCGGCGGTTTCAAGTGTTTTTGAGATAGCTTCTCGTCAAGTTGAGAATTTCGAGTTCCAGCTCGCCGACGATGTGACCGGTGAGCGCGAGTTCGAGCGAGGGTTCGGTTCCGGAAAGATGGCGCCCGGACTGCTGCAGCGCGATGACCGCCCAGCGCAGATGCGCCATGACCTGCCAGTAGTTGAGGTCGCGCGGCGTCACCGTGCGGCCGGAAGCGCGCTCGTATTCCGCCAGGAAATCCTCGAGCGCGGCAATGCCGCCGACGATGAGATCGGGCCGTGCAAAGCGCCAGCAACGCGCACAGAGCCAGCCGACATCTTCGAGCGGGTTGCCGAACGCTGGGAATTCCCAGTCGAGCACGCCGGCGAGACTGCCGTTATGGACGAGATAATTCCCGGTGCGATAGTCGCGGTGGATGAAAGTCGTCTCCTCGCGCGCCGGCGCGTTGAGTTCGCACCAGCGCAGGCCCCATTCCAGCACCGGATGGGCATCGGGCAGGGTGTCGAGATAGCTGCGGTAGTGGGCGATGTTGTCACGCGCGAGCATCGTTTTCAGAAAGCCGAGCTGCGGATGAGATGGCCTGATCTCATGCAAACGCGCCAGGTTCGCGGCCAGCTCGCGCGCGAGACGGGCTGGATCGGCGACGAGCTGCGAATCGCGCGTGACCTTGTGGCCTGCTGCCACACCGGGCAGCCGCCGCATGATGAAAAACGCCCGCCCGGTGACGGCAAGATCTTCGCACAGATAGAGCGGCTCGGGCGCGAACACATTCGCAGCGTGCGCGACCTCGAGGACGGTGAACTCCTGCGCCCGCGTCAAACTCTCGCGCACCGTGGCCTGCGCGTCCGTGCGCAGCACCCAGTGCTGCAGTTCGCCGTCGAGTTCGACGTCAAGCGCCCAGTTTTCCTGCACCGCGCCGCCACTCATCCTCTCGAGGGCGACGATGGTTGCGGTGCGCTTACCGGTGGCGCGGGCGATATACCCGGTAAGCCGCCGGCGCGCGGCGGGTTCGTCAAGGTTCACGGTTTCTTTTTCCCGATGGCACAGGCTGTCCGTCAGCTATCCGGATACATGATACCCTTCGCTCCAATGCCATGAAGACGCCGCTGGAAATTCTGAGACTCTACCCGCCGCACGACTATACTCTTCACGGCGCATTCGAAAGCCGCGCGCAGGGCGACCCTCGGCGGCCTCTCATCCGGTTCGGCGACAAGATCTGGAGCTGGTGCGAGTTCGCTGCAGGAGCCGAGGGCACGGCGCGGCTGCTCGTCGCACGCGGCGTGAGGAAAGGCGACCGCGTCGGTGTCATGGCGCGCAACAGCGATGGCCATGTGTTGCTGTTGTTCGCGCTGGCGCGCATCGGCGCCATCATGGTGCCAGTCAATCCCGAGTTCGGCGTGCAGGAAGCGCGCTACGTCCTGCACCACGCCGAAGTGAGTGGAGTGGTGGCAAGCGGCGACACGCTTGATGTGGCGCGGGAGGCATGTCAGGGACTCGCACCGCCGCCATGGTTCATCCTGCTCGATACCGCCCGATCCGATGCGCCGCTACTCCATGATCTCATCCGGCGTCCGCCCGATGTCGAGCTGCCGGGGGATGTCAGCGCGGACGACACCTGTCTCATCGTCTATACCTCGGGCACCACCGGCTTTCCCAAGGGCGCGATGCACAGCCAGCGCAGCTTCGTGACCGGCGGCGAGGCCTTCGTGCGGCGGATATTCTTGCAGGACGACGACCGGGTGATGATCGTGCTGCCGCTCTTTCACATCAATGCGCTGTTCTACTCGGTGGCGGGCGCGCTTGCCGCTGGCGCGAGCATGGTCATCGTCCCCCGGTTTTCTGCTTCGACCTTTTGGCAGACGGCGGTCGAGACCGGCGCGACCGAAGTCAACATCATCGAGGCGATCGGCACCATCCTCAAAAACCGGCCCCGCTCCGAGTTTCGCCCCGAGCACAGGATCAGGAAAGTGTACGGCGTGCGCGAGAGCATGGCGGACACATTCCGCAACGAATTCCATATTCCGCACCTCATCGGCGGCTATGGCATGACCGAGATTCCGGGCGTCACCTGCAATCCCTTCGAGGGCCTGCAGAAGCCGGGCAGCATGGGGCCGGTCGGCCGGCACCCTGATCCGAACCGCCCGTGGGCGGAATGCCGCGTCGTGGACGACGAAGGACAAGATGTGGGCATTAACGAGGTCGGCGAACTGGTGGTGAAGACGCCGATCATCATGCAAGGCTATTTCCGCGATCCGGAGCAGACCAAAGCGGCATTCCGTGACGGCTGGTTCCTTACCGGCGATCTCGTGCGACGCGACGCCGACGGCTATTTCTTTTTTGTGTCCCGCAAGAAGGACATCATCCGCCGCCGCGGCGAGAACATCGCGGGAGCGGAACTCGATCGCGTGGTCGGCGCGCACCCGGCGGTGCACGAAGCGGCGGCGATCCCCGTGCCTGCGGAACTCGGTGAAGACGAAATACTCGTCGCCGTGGTGTTGAAGCCGGGATATCATGCCAAGGCCGAAGAAATCGCGGGATGGTGCCGCGGGCGCCTTGCACCCCAGAAGGTGCCGCGTTACGTCGTGTTCGTGGACGAGCTGCCGCATACGCCCACGCACAAGGTCGCGAAAGCGATCATGCGCTCGGACGGCACGCTCATCGAGCGCGCGATCGATCTTGAGAAGGCGGTAAGCGGATAGCCGTGAGCAGTAAGCGGTGAATCGCCATAAGGGGATAATCGGCGGAATACGCCGGACGATAACAGAGAGGAGGAGTGATGCTCCAAAGCAGATCCAGCGGTAGCGCGCAACGTCGCTCTCGTCCCGCTTACCGCTCACCGCTCACCGCTTACCCTTTACTGCTTACGGCTTACGGACTGATACTCGCAAGCTGGATGGGAGTCTCGGTCGCGCAGACTCCTAGCTATCCCGCCAAGCCGGTGCGGCTGGTGCTGCCTTATCCGCCCGGCGGCGGCTCGGATACCATTGCCCGTCCGCTGGCGCAGCGGCTGACGGAATTCATGGGCCAGCAGGTGATCGTGGACAACCGCGGCGGCGCCGGCGGCAATATCGGCATGGAGCACGTGGCGCGGTCGACCCCGGACGGCTACACGATCGTGACGGCGCTGACCGCCCAGCTCGCGGTCAACGTGAGCCTCTACAGGAAGCTTCCCTACGATCCGGTCAAGGACTTCGCGCCGATAACGCTGCTTGCTGAAGGGCCCTACCTTCTCGTCGTGCATCCCTCACTGCCTGTGAAGTCGGTCAAGCAACTCATCGCACTGGCACGCGCGCGGCCGAACCAGATCGTCTATGCCTCGTCGGGCAACGGCAGCGGCGGTCACCTCGCGGCGGAACTTCTGAACAGCATGACCGGTATCAGGATGCTCCACGTTCCGTACAAAGGCGGAGGGCCGGCGCTGGTCGATCTGCTCGCGGGGCAGGTTCAGGTTCTGTTCGCCACTTACGCGTCGGGAAGAGGGCACATCGAGAGCGGACGCATGCGCGCGCTGGCGGTAAGCACCGCGAAGCGCCCCGCGGCGATTCCCGGCCTGCCCACCGTGGCGGAGGCCGGTGTTCCCGGCTATGACTCCGGCGTCTGGTATGCGTTTCTTGCGCCTGCCGGGACGCCGCGCGACATCGTGGGGAAACTCAACCGCGAAATCGTGCGCGCGTTGAACCACCCGGACTATCGCAAAATGCTCGTAAACGCCGCCATCGATCCGATCGGCGGCGCGCCCGAAGAGCTCGGCCAGCACATCCGCAGGGAAATCGGCAAGTGGGCGAAAGTGGTGAAGGACGCCGGCGTCCGCGTCGATTGAAAAGCGAATTGGAACCGCCGATGAACGCCGATAAACGCCGATAACATCAAAGCCGGAACGCAAAAGTCGCAAAGGCCACACAGAGCACGGGAACACGGGAAACGAGGTTTTTTGGTGTGATTTTGCTTTTACTTGACGTCCTTTGGCGGTAATGCGTTTCAATCGGCGTTCATCGGCGGCTATACGCTTTTGTGAGGAGGTGCATCATCGAACGTAAAGCACTGGGAATCGGCATCGTCGGATCGGGACGGATCGGGACGCTGCGCGCGCGGCTCGCGGTGGAGCACCCGGCGGTCCATTATCTCGCCGTATCCGATCGCGATCCGGCGCGGGCACAGGGCCTGGCCCAGAAGGTCGGCGCGCAATTTCATTCCGGCGACAACCGCGAAGTAATTGCGCGGCCGGAAGTGAACGCCGTGATCGTCTCCACGAGCGAAGGCGAACATATGGACGCGGTGCTTCAGGCCGTGGCGCTGGGCAAGCCGGTGCTGGTGGAAAAGCCCATCGCACTGACGCTCGCCGATGCGGACGCGATGGTCGCGGCAATCGACAAGGCGGGCGCGAACGTGCGGATCGGCTACAGCCGCCGTTACAAGGAGCGCTACCTGATCGCCAAGGAGCAGATCGTGCAGGGCCGCCTCGGCAAGGTGGTCGGCGCCGCGGCGCGCGTCTACAACTCGCGCTCGCAGGGGCTGGCGGTCCTCAAGCGCAACCGGCACGCGACCCCGGTGGTGGACGCGCTCACTTATTACGTCGACCTCATGAACTGGCTCCTCGGCGGCACCCCGATCGCGGAAGTCTACGCGCGCGGACAGAAGGGCGTGCTCCAGGCAGCCGGTTTTGAGGCCGACGACGTGAACTGGGCGGTGTTTACCTACGCTGACGGTACGGTCGTGAACCTCGGCATCAGTTACGCATTGCCGGAGAAGTATCCGGCGCTGGGACACGCGGCGCGCGTCGAGGTATTGGGCACGGAAGGGGTAATGATCCTCGATGACGATCACACCGACCAGCTCATGTACACCGAGAAGGGCGTGCCGCATGTCTACCTGCCCGATCATACGGTGAATATGGTGTTCCTCCAGAGCGGCACGCCGGGCGATTGGGCGTTGGGCGAGTTGTGGGGGCCGATCGCCAATGAAACGCGCGCCTGGCTCGACCATTTGGCGATGGGCAAGGCGTGCGTACTGGCCACGCCGCGCGAGGCCCGCGCCAACCTGGAAGCGACGCTCGCGATCGAGCATTCGCTCGCAAGCGGCAAGCCGGTGATGCTGCCGCTTGCCGGGTAAATACAACGTCGGAAGCTTCGACACCAAAGACGCAAGGGGAGGAGACTCGTGAAATCATTCGTAGCAGTGGCCGTTGCATTATTTCTCGTGACGCTCGATGCCGCGGGCGGAGTATGGGCGCAGGGAAAGTCCGGCCCGAAGGACTATCCGAACCGGCCGGTGCGGCTGCTCGTTCCTTACGCCGCGGGCGGGCCGACCGACATCATGGCACGCCTCGTTGGGCAGAAGCTTGGCGAGCGCTGGGGACAGAACGTCGTGATCGATAACCGCGCCGGGGCGAGCGGCAATATCGGCACGGGGCTCGTCATGCGCACCAATCCCGACGGTTACACCATTCTCGTCCACAGCAGTGCATACGTGGTCAATCCGAGCCTTTACAGCAATGCCGGCTACGATGCCGTGAAGAGCTTCGTGCCCATCATCAACGCCGGCGCAAGCCCGAACATGCTCTACGTCCATCCCTCGTTTCAGGTGCATACGCTGAAGGAACTCATCGCGAGCGCGAGAGGCAAGCAGCTGAGCTACGCTTCTCCAGGCATCGGCACCACCCCTCATCTGACGGTCGAGCTGCTGCTCAAAACCATGAACAAACTCGATCTCTCGCACGTGCCGTACAACGGCGCCGCGCCCGCGCTGGGCGCGGTATTGGGCGGCCAGCTTCAGTTGGGTTGTGGCGCCATGCCGCCGATCGTGGCCCCGGTGAAAGCCGGCAGGCTGCGCGCGATCGCGGTGACGAGCCTGCAGCGGGCGCCTTCTCTGCCCGAAGTGCCGACGGTCGCGGAGTCCGGTTTCCCGGGCTACGAGGACTACACCTGGATCGCGTTTTTCGCGCCTGCCGGCACCCCGCGCGCGCTCGTCGACCGGCTCAACGCCGAGATGGACAGGATTCTGCGGCTTCCGGAGGTGAAGGAGCGGCTTGCCGTGCTCGCGTTCGACTACACTCCGAATACGCCGCAGCAGTTCGCGGAGTATGTGCGCAAGGAAGTTGCGAAATGGGGCAAGGTGGTGAAGGACTCCGGTGCGCGCGCGGATTGACGCCCGGAACAAGAAAATAGGAGGAAGGAACGTGAAATCAACGCATGCAGCTGTGGCGTGGATGCCGATGGTTTGCCTTTCGGCGGCCGTGGCCGCGGCGGGCATCGCGCCGACGGCGAACGCGCAATCCGCGCAGTTTCCAACGAAGCCGGTTCGGATCCTGATCGGCTCGGCGCCGGGCGGCGGGCTCGACCAGACCGCTCGAGTGATCTCCGATCGCTTCTCGGCCGCGCTGGGCCAGCCGATCGTCATCGACAACCGTCCCGGTGCGGCGGGGACGGTAGCGGCGCAGATCCTTGCCCGGGCGACCCCGGACGGCTACACCATCAATCTGGGCGCCATCGGCAATCTTGCGGTGAACTACAGCCTTTACAAAGATATCGGCTATCACCCGCTCAAGGACCTGGCGCCGGTGACCCTGATGGTGGACGCGACCAATATCGTGGTGGTGCATCCGAGCGTTCCGGCGAACACCATCAAGGAACTGCTGGCGCTTGCGGCCAAACAGCCGGGAATGACCTACGGTTCCTCCGGTGCGGGGAATGCGGGCCATCTCGCCGGCGAACTGTTCAAGCGGATGGCGAAAGTGGAACTCACGCACGTCCCGTACAAGGGCGGCGGCCCGGCGATGCTGGATCTCGTCGGCGGACGGATCAACATGATCTTCGCATCGCCTTCCTCGTCCATTCCGCATGTCAAGTCGGGGCGAATACGCGGGCTTGCCGTCACGACCCGCAAGCGCTCGGTGATTGTGCCCGATCTGCCGACAGTTGCGGAGGCAGGGATTCCCGGCTACGAGGTGAACAACTGGTACGCGATGGTGGCGCCCGCGAAGACGCCCAAGGCGGTGATTGCCCGTCTCAACAAGGAACTCGTGAGAATTCTCAATGACGCGGAAGTGAAGCGCCTGCTGCTTCTGCACGGGGTCGAAGCATCACCTTCCACTCCGGAGGATCTCGGTAAATACATGAAGGCCGAGTTCGAGAAATGGGGCAGGCTGATCGCGGAAGCCGGAATAACAGTGCGGTAAGCCGAGCGCACGAACGCTTCCGGCAACCTCGCGGGCGTTGAATCGTTATCCACAGGCGAGGGCGTTGACCGCGTACGGTGCGTTGGCTAGACTCGAAACCCCTCTGTCATTTCTCAAAACATGGATAAGGACACCCAGCATGGCACGCCCACTTAAAACCATCGACACTCGCGAAAAGAAAAACCGCAAGCTCACGCGCAAGGACGTGCGCAAGGCGGCCGACCGCTGCAAGAACTGGGGACGCTGGGGCAAGGACGACGAGATCGGCACGCTCAACTTCACGACGCCCGAGGACATCGTCGCCGCGGCGCAGCTCGTGCGCAAGGGCAAGGTGATTTCGCTCGCGCTCAATTACGATCAGGGCGGGCCTCAGGGCGGCAAGACCAAGTATCCCGCGCTCGGGCGCTTCAACCCCATCCATCTGATGACGCGCACCGGGACGGACGCCTACTCGGGCGTGCTCGACCACCGCAAGATCCGCGGCACCGACGACATCATCATCATGCCGCTGCAATGCGGCACGCAGTGGGATGGTCTGGGCCACATCATGTATGACGATACCATGTGGAACGGCTACGACTGCCGCAACGTGACGAGCGCCGGCGCGCAGAAGGGCGGCATCGAAAAAACGAAGGAGAAGATGGTCGGGCGCGGCGTGCTGCTCGATGTCGCGCGCGCCATGGGCAGGAAATGGCTGCCCGACGGTTTCGCGGTCACCAACGAGATTCTCGATTACACGGAGGAGAAGCAGCGCGTGAAGGTCAAGCGCGGTGATTATCTGCTGGTGCATACCGGGCACGTGGAGCGCTGTCTCACGCGGAAGAGCTGGGACGGCTATTCCGGCGGCGATGCGCCTGGGTTCGCGTTCGAAACCGTGGACTGGCTCCACAAGCGCGAGATCGCCGGGGTCGCCACCGATACGAGGGGCGCCGAAGTGCGACCCCACGAGACTGAAGACACCAACCAGCCGTGGCACTGGGTCGCCATCC
>JACQOK010000410.1 GCA_016202565.1 Betaproteobacteria bacterium
GAGGAGTTCCTGGAGGTGAAAGACCTCTGCATGGGCGACATAAACAAGTGAGCCCCCGCTGGTGGATGCCATCGCGTGAGCGCGCGATGGCATTCTTGTCCGCGGTTCGTTTCTCTAAATCCTCGACCCTCGATCCTCAACCCTCAATCCTCGACCCTCGATCCTCAACCCTCAATCCTCGATCCTCAATCCTGAACTGATGTTCCAGATCCTCGGCTTGGACCATGTTGTGCTGCGCGTTGCCGATATGTCGCGCATGGTGCGGTTTTACTGCGACGTTCTGGGCTGTCGGGTCGAGCGCACGCGCGAGGAGTTGGGGCTGGTCCAACTGCGTGCCGGCCAGTCGCTGATCGATCTGGTGGCGGTGGGCGGTGAACTCGGGAAACAAGGGGGCGCTGCGCCGGGAATCGAGGGGCGCAACATGGACCATATGTGCCTGCGCGTCGAGCCTTTCGACGCCGGCGCGATTGCGTCGCACCTGTTGGCGCACGGCGTCGTGCCGGGAGAAACGAAGTCCCGTTACGGCGCGGAAGGCGAGGGGCCCTCGATGTACATCAGCGACCCGGAAGGCAATACGGTCGAACTCAAAGGCCCGCCCGCGCGCGAAGCACGGCAGCGTAAGTGAGCGATGAGCGGTAGCCCGGATGGAATGAAATGAAATCCGGGGGAGGGAGAAGCGGGAACGAAGGCCCCCCAAGAAAAGCGGGAACGAAGGCCCCCCAAGAAAAGCGGGAACGAAGGCCCTCCAAGAAAAGCGGGAACGAAGGCCCTCCAAGAAAAGCGGGAACGAAGGCCTACATACGGCCGGCGATCTCCGCGGCGAACGCCCGCGTGCCGAGTTTCCCCCCGAGGTCCGCGGTGCGCGTCGCTGCATCCTTGAGCGCGCTGTCGATCGCCGATTCTATCGATTGTGCGGCTCGAGCGAACTCGGGTCGCGCATGGCGCGTGCCCAGCCACTCGAGCAGCATCGCGGCCGACAGAATCAGCGAAGTGGGATTCGCCTTGTCCTGGCCGGCTATGTCCGGCGCGCTCCCGTGCTGCGCCTGCGCGCAGCAGCGATCGTCTCCGGCCATCACGGATCCCGCGAGGCCCAGGCTGCCCGAGAGTTCCGAGGCTTCATCGGACAGAATGTCGCCGAACATGTTGCCGGTGACGACGCAGTCGAAACGCTGCGGATCGCGCAACAGCAGCGCCGCCATGGCGTCCACAATCACTTCTTCGAGGACGCAGTCCGCGAATTCTTTTGCGACTTTGCGCACTTCGCGCAGGAACAATCCTTCGGAGATATGCAGGACGTTGGCTTTGTGGACCGCGGTCACCTTTCTGCGCCGCCGGCGTGCCCATTCGAACGCGACGCGCGCGATGCGCTCGCACTGGCGGGCCGTGACTTTGCGCACCGCGAGCGCGACATCTTCCGTCGGCATGAATTCGCCGATGCCCTGGTACATGTTGCGGTCGGCGTAGAAGCCTTCGGTGCATTCGCGGAAAATCACGAGATCCACCGGCTTGCCGGTGAGTCCGACGCCCATGCGCGACCTGGCGGGGCGGATATTGGCGAAGAGATCGAGCTTGACGCGGAATTCGCCGGACGGGTTGACGCCGCCCTTGTCGCGCGGCGGGTACTGCAGGTGGTCCACCGGACCCAGGATTATGCCCGGCGCGGCGCGCGCGGCCTCCATTACCTCCGCGGGCAGCGTCGAGCCGCGCTGCCTGAGCGCCGGCAGGCCGATTTCCTCCAACTGCCATTCGAGCCCGAGATTGAACCTGGCATTGGCGCGATCGAGCACGGCAAGCGTGGCCTCGGTGATTTCGGGCCCGATGCCGTCGCCGGGCAATACGAGAATCTTCACGCTGCGCCCCTTTACTGGAGACCGAACATATTCTTGCCCGCAACCGGCATCCGGGCGGTGAGCACGTCGCCGGACAGCGCCTCGGTGATATAGAGCGTCTTCAGATCGGGGCCGCCAAAGGCGCAGTTGTCGAGATGATGGTGATGCGCGCCGTCCGAGTAGATGAGGTGGGTCGGCAGCATGTTGGCGTCGAAGCGCCAGACACCGACGCCGAGATGGCACACGATCAAACCGTTCCCGGAATCCATCTCGATGCCATCCGGTCCCGCTGCACCCCCGGAAAGCTGTATCGCCACGCCGGTCTTGGATACCGAGCCGTCGGCCATGATCGGCAGCCGCCAGATCTGTTGCGAACGCGTCACGCCCACGTAACAGTGTTTCTCCGTTGTCGAGAGCGTGATGCCGTTTGGGCTCGGTACGTTGTCGACGAGCCGGTCGAGCGCACCGCTGGCGCGCAGGCGGTAAACGCGGCCGGTCGGATCGGCGATACCGGTCTGCCCCTGGTCGGTAAAGTAGAGGTCGCCGTTCGACGCGAAGTGGAGGTCGTTCAAGCCCTTGAAGCCCTCGCTGTATGCGGTTGCCAGTATGGTTTCGAGCTTGCCCGTTTTCGCATCGAGTGCGAGCAGGCCCGCCTTGTAATCGGTGATGAAGGCGCGTCCGTCCTTGTGGAATTTAAGGCCGTTGGGCCAGCCGTCGTACTGCACCACGAGTTCCCATTCCTTCTTCGCCGAGATGCGGAAGATGCGTCCGAACGGGATGTCCACGATCCAGAGGTTGCCCTCGCGGTCGAAGGACGGGCCTTCCAGGAAACATTCGACTTCCGCGCCCTGGCGGTTGGGATCCGACCACGCCGTGCGCTGCTTCTTGCGGAACTTTTGCGGCATCGACGTGAACACTTCTGTCTTGATCTTCTCGATGGGCTGAAACGGATTGAACATGATGACGGTGAATGGTGAATAGTGAATGGTGAATCGAATGTTAGCACACCGTAATCCGGTTTCCCCTTCACGCGGGCAGGCAAGTTGTGTAGCGTATCGACTTCTGAAAACGCATTCGAGGAGAACAACGTGTTCGAAGGATTCACGCACACCCGGATTCAAACCAGCGACCCGGAAGTGAAGATCAACCTGCGCTACGGCGGAAAGGGGCCGGGCCTGCTGCTGCTCCACGGCAATCCGCTCACGCACGTCACCTGGCACAAGATCGCGCCGCGGCTCGCGCAGGAATTCACCGTGGTGGCGACCGATCTCAGAGGCTACGGCGACAGTTCCAAGCCGCGCGGTAAGCCCGATCACAGCAACTACTCGTTCCGGCGCATGGCGCAGGATCAGGTCGAGGTGATGGAACAGCTCGGCTTCAGGCAGTTTTATCTGGTGGGCCACGACCGCGGTGCGCGCGCTGCCTTCCGCATGGCGCTCGATCATCCCGACAAGGTGCTCAAATTCGCGAGCATCGACATCGTGCCCACGCACCACGTATGGACCGCGTTTCCCCGCGGCTGGGCGCTGCACTCCTATCACTGGATGTTCATGGCGCAGCCGTATGATTTTCCCGAACGGCTGCTCTCGTCCAACCTCGAGTACTACATGCGCAAGAAACTGGAGAAGCACATGCACGGACAGGGCGGCCTCGAGCCGGAGGCCGTCGCGGAATACATCCGCTGCTGCACGCCCGAACAGATCCACGGCGTATGCGAGGATTATCGGGCGGCGGCCACCATCGATTTCGACACCGACACGGCGGATTTCAATGCCGGCAACAAGATCAAGTGCCCGGTACTCGTGCTATGGGGAGCGAAAAGTCACGTCGAGCAGCACTTCAAGCCGCGCGACGCATGGCCGCAGTATGCCTCGAATATCGCCGGCTACGCGGCGCTGCCCGCGGGCCACTACCCGCAGGAACAGGCGCCGGAAGAAACCTTCGATGCGCTCTGCCGATTCTTGAAGGATTGAGCGGGGCGTTTACGGACTCTTAGCTTCGAGTTTGGTGACCTCGATCACCTTGGTCCACTTGGCGGTTTCGCCCTTGATGTAGGCGAAAAACTGTTCCGGCAGGCTCGGCGCGACTTCGATGCCGCGTTCTTGCAGCGCTTTCTGAATATCGGGCATGCTGAGGATGGCGGCGGTCTCCTTGTGCAGCCGGTCGATGATCCGTTGGGGCGTGCCGGCCGGGACAACCAAGCCATACCAGGTGCTCGCCTCATAGCCTCCGAGCCCTGTTTCCGCCACGGTCGGCACCGCGGGCAGCGCGGCGACGCGTTTGCTGCCGGTCACCGCCAGCGCGCGCGCCTTCCCCGCTTTGACCGGCGGCACTGCGGTCGCGGTCAACACGACAAAAAGCCTGGTTTGATCGGCGGCAAAGTCGGTGGGCAGCGGGCCGCCGCCCCTATACGGCACGTGGAGGATGTCGACTCTGGCCATGCTCTTGAACAATTCTCCGGCAAGATGGCCCGGGCTGCCGTTACCGGAGGTCGCATAGTGCAGCGCTCCCGGCTGTTTCTTGGCCAGCGCGATGAGTTCGTTCAGTGTAGCCGCGGGCAATCCCGGATGCACGATAAACACGTTCTGCAGCGAGACGACCTGCGAGACCGGCGCCAGGTTCCGCATCGGATCGTACGGCACCTTGGTGAGCGCCGGCATGATGACGAGTGATCCGATGGTGGCGAGATGCACGGTATGCCCATCGGGCGCCGCCTTCGCGGCCAGGTCGGTTGCAATCGTGCCATTCGCACCCGGCCGATTGTCCACGATGAACTGTTGCTTGAGCGCCTCGGCGTACTTCGGCGCGATAAGACGCGCAACGACATCGGTGGCCGCGCCGGGCGGAGATCCGACGAGCATGCGCACCGATCTCTTCGGATAGTCCTGCGCGGGTGCCGGCTGCGCTCCTATCGGCACGCACAGCGCGAGGCCCACGGCGAACGACCAGCCGGGGTATTGCAGGATCAAGGAACGATGACGCCTGACTCCAAGCCGGGCCATTTTTTCTCGTCCTCCTCGTATTCTCGATCGGGAATTGTCAGCAATATCGGCGCGGGGCGGAAAGCTCGGACGCCTTGGCGCTGTATGCTTTGACTCCGTGCCCGGCCAGTCGTTCTCGAAACCGAGGTCGTGACCGGAAGAAAGGACGCGAAATAACGGCGACCCGGCGCCGCGTACCCCGCTTATTCAGCCTTGATGCCCACCGCCTTGATGATCTTCACCCATTTCTCGTTTTCCCTGCGGATGTACGCACCGAATTCCTCCGGACTGCTGGGGGCGGCGTCAATGCCGCGATCGAGCAGTGCTTTCTGGATGTCGGGCATATTGAGCACCTTCACCGTTTCCGCGTGCAGCCGCTCGATGATGGGACGCGGCGTCGCGCTCGAAACGACCAGACCGTACCAGTTGGTGGCCTCGTAGCCCTTGAGCCCCGTTTCCGCGACGGTCGGCACATCGGGAAGCGCGGCGGCGCGCTTCGCCCCGGTAACCGCAAGGGCGCGCGCCTTGCCGGCCTTCACCTGCGGCACCGCCGTCGAAATCACCGCGACGAAGATCTCGACGTGTCCGGCGACAAGATCGGTCAACGCCGGGCCGCCGCCCTTGTACGGCACGTGCACGATGTCGACCTTGGTCATGCTCTTGAAGAGTTCCGTTGCGAGATGGCCCGGGCTGCCCGAACCCGAGGTCGCGTAGTTGAACTTCCCGGGTTTCGATTTCGCCAGCGCGATGAGATCCTTCAACGTTTTCACCGGGACGCTCGGGTGGACGATAAAAATATTCTGCAGCGCGACCACCTGCGACACCGGCGCAAGGTACTTGACCGGATCGTACGGCACCATGGAGATGGCGGGACTGATCACCAGGGTGCCGTTGGTGGCGAGATGGATGGTGTGGCCGTCGGGCGCCGCCGTGGCCGCGAGATCGGTCGCGATGACCCCGTTCGCGC
>JACQOK010000383.1 GCA_016202565.1 Betaproteobacteria bacterium
ACGCTGCGGCGCTGCCCAAGGGCAGCCGCCGGCCGTGGATATCGAAATCCAAGGACGGCTTGCTGGTGCTCAAGGCGTGAATCAGGTCTATCTCGATACCGCGCGACTGCTGACGCAGGTTGCACCGCTGGTTTTCGCGGACAGCATCTTTGCGCTGAAGGGCGGCACTGCGATCAATCTGTTCGTGCGCGACGTGCCGCGATTGTCGGTGGACCTGGACTTGGTGTTCGTCAATCACCGCCTCGAACGGGAGGAAGCGCTTGCGAGAATCAACGAGTCGATCCGGAGCGCCGTCGATCGGCTCAAGAGACGCGGATTCCAGACGCATGCGGCGACGGTGGCCGACGCCGGCGAAACGAAACTCTTCGTGCGTCGCGGCAAGCTCGAAGTGAAGATCGAAGTGAATTTCGTGCTGCGCGGTACGGTACACCCGGTTCGCCCGGCATCGCTCACCGCCAAGGCGCGCGAGACGCTGCTGGCCGATCTGGAGTTACCCGTTGTCTCGCTGGAAGACCTCTATGGCGGCAAACTCGTCGCGGCCATGGATCGGCAGCATCCACGGGACCTGTTCGACGTGATGCAGCTTTTTCTCCACGAGGGGATCACGCCGGGCATCCGCCGCAGCTTCGTGATCTACCTTGCTTGCCATAACCGGCCGATTCACGAAGTGCTTGCCCCAACCCTTCGCGACATTTCCGGTGAGTTCGACGCTACCTTCCGGGGAATGACCACGGAGCCTGTGGAGTTGCAAGCGCTGCTGTCGGCGCGAGAACGCATGATCGCGGAACTGCAGGCCGGCCTAGATGCCGATGAACGGGTATTTCTGCTATCGCTCGCGCGGAATGAGCCGAATTGGGGCTTGCTCGGCATCGAGCATCTTGAGCAGCTTCCCGGTATCCGCTGGAAACTCACGAATCTCGAGCGGCTCGCAAAGGCAAATCCGAGAAAGTTCAAGGTGCAGGCGGAGGAACTCGAAACGCTACTCGGGGAAGGCGTTTGACGGATCGCGGAAGGTCGGTTTTGAGGACTCTCCCACGAGGCGGGAGGAAGCAAAGTCAGGCCGCTCGACGCCGACCAAAGGCTTTGTGACGCTCTCACGAAGCGTTACAGTTATTTTCCCAGCTCGGGGAGGAAGCATGGAAACAGTCGAAATCCAGTCCACATCGCGACAAACGGCCGTTTGTTCGGACATATTGCTGCGCGAAGGCCCCACAGTCCGGCTCATTTTTCGGCCGCAGCTCGTCGATAATCCCCACGATCCCGATGCGTGCGTAAAAGGACGCTTCGTCTACCAAAGGAAAGGAAAAAACGACGAGTGGGAGGACGTGGACTCGCCGTCGCTCGCTTCTTTGAAACGGGGCGAGTATTTTGAATTAGAGATCAAGTCGGGGGAATTACTTCCGCTCCTTCGCCAGCTCGGTGCACTTTTTCGGTTTCATCGCAAACAGGGCATGCCGAAGGGCCGGGTTGAGCTTGTACGGATTGGGCAGCACCTCGCGAAGCTGCTCGAACTCAGCGAGCCGGAGCTCGATGCTTTCCTGTCCGAGAACACTTCGGACGCGATGGAGACGTTGCGCCGTGTCCTACGTTGGATTGCGAACAATCCGGGCACGGCGGAACAGCTTGCGGCTAATGAGCGGCAACTGCCGGAACTCAATGCGCTCGTCGGATTGGCAAATCTGCGCGCCGTCCTGCAAATATGGAGCGACAACGCGGAGAATGATGACGAGGAATCTTGGCAGGGTGTTTTTGCGACGCACTCGTATGTGCTGTCGCAGCTTTTCGCTTACCCGGTGGCGATCATCAAAGGGAAAGCTTACGTAGGCGGCAAGCGTTACGACAATCTGCACGGGAACCTCGTCGACTTCCTCGGACACGCGCCGTCTTCAGGCTCGGCTATTCTCATTGAAATCAAAACGCCCAAGACGCCGCTTTTGGGGAGCGCCTATCGGCAGGACGTGTACCCGCAGTCCTGCGAGATTAGCGGAGCTATCTCCCAGGTGCTCCACTACCGTGAGACATTGCTTCGCGAGCTTCACACGCTCACCCAGGGCCGGCACGCGCTTCTCACCGGCGCGGAACCGCGATGCGTTGTTATCGCCGGCAATGCTGCGCGCGATCTCACGGACGACTACCGCAAGGGATCCTTCGAGCGGTTTCGCGAGCGGCTCTTCGGCGTGACGGTCGTTACTTATGATGAGATATTCGGCCGCGTCGCCGACTTGATTGCGCTTCTGGAAAAGAGCGAGGAGCGGCGCGGGTAAATTTCGAGAATCTGGATCACCGTTCGGTGGAGGAGCGCATGAAGCCGAAATCGAAAATCTTAGGCAAGGTGAGAGAGCTGATCCTTACCCCCGAGCAGCATACAAAGCTTCAAGAATTTACGACGGGGCAAGGTGGTTATCAGAGCTTATGCGCGCGCGTGTACGATAGCGT
Organism: Betaproteobacteria bacterium; assembly: GCA_016202565.1. GTDB lineage: Bacteria > Pseudomonadota > Gammaproteobacteria > Burkholderiales > SG8-41 > DSOT01. The sequence continues at coordinate 2,437 of JACQOK010000383.1, forward strand.
GAAGTCGAGGGACGGCAAGCTGATAGCACGGGTCTATGAAGCCGACATGGAGCGGATCCAAAAGGCGGTGGACCGTCCAGACACAGGTGGCTGGCAGGACCTCTTTCGAGAGATCATGGCGGCAAATGGTTCCTAGGGGAAAGGGCGTCGAGGAATGTCTCATTTTCTTTCTCGCCAGTCGTGTAAACCGCGAGAGGGCCAGCGATTCACGTTGGGGGCCCAGAAGTTTACGCTAAGAGGAGAATTGGGTAACGGCGCGGTAGGTTTGGTAAGAAGGGCGGAACGCGAGGGTGACACCCGACAACTTGCGGTGAAGTTCTTGGCCCCGGACCCGAAATACATAGATGAGGGCGCTTTCGATGACGTAACTGCACGATTCAGGCGTGAGGGCGAACGCGGATCAAAGCTCGATTTCTATTCCTTCCTACGAATTCACGCATACTGCGAAAATGCAAATGGTGTTGCATTTGAAGCTGGATATCCGAAGAACCCCTTTCTGCTAATGGAACGAGCAACGGGCGGTACGCTTGAAGATTTCATTCGTCGCCTTGGTAGCCCGGGTCGAAATCAGCTTGTGCTGGACGAGACACGCCTCCGCATCGCAATACAGATTGCGGAAGCGCTTGAACACCTGCACAGGCATCACATCGTTCACCGCGACGTTAAGCCCGCTAATGTGTTCTTATCGAGTAGGCTGACGGAAAATCGATCCGTTCTCGCCAAGTTGGGGGATTTCGGTGTAGTGAAATGGGGTGATTTTCAGCGGTCGGTTGCAACCGGAACTTTGACCGCGACCATACAAAAAGGGCTGGGGACGATGAAGTATATGTCGCCAGAACAGGCTCTCACTCCAAAGGAGGTTTCGCCGCAATCGGACACCTTTTCATTTGGAATAACGCTCTTCGAACTATTCACCGGACAAATATTGCCAAGCTTTCATCACGTATATCAGCTCATGGCGGTCCGCGATACCCATGGAACAACAATGAGTCGCTGGAACGAGGTTGGCGTTCGAATAGCGCCGCAGGATGAGGGCATATCTGAACTTATTCTTGAAATGCTCCGGCGCGGCGTTACCCGTAGGCCGAGTTTGGCTAAAGTGCGTGGCCACTTGACCTGGGAGTTTGAGCGGCGCTTTGACAAGGAGTGGTCGAGGGCGGACGGGTCGTTCGCGTAACTACCGGGATAAGCTCCACCCAGTGCCCGCCTTCATCCCCGTGGGGACGCCATAAGAAACAGGTTTGTTCTTCGCGTAATGAGCTTAGGCCGCCAGCTTGAGCGGCTGAACCTTCGGCCGACGCTTCTTCGCCGCGTGCCACAGATCGTAGGCGGCCTGCATCTGCATCCACGATTCGGCCGAGCCGCCAAGCGCCGCGGCCAGACGCAGCGCCATGTCCGCGCTCACTGCCGCGCGGCCGTTCACCACGCGCGAGAGCGCGACACGAGAGACCCCGAGCTTCCGTGCGAACTCACTGACCGAAATCCGGCCCTCCGCAAGCACGGTGTCCTGAAGCACTTCGCCGGGGTGCGGCGGGTTATACATGCGCGTACTCATCTCGTTACCCTCAGTGATAGTCCTGGTAGTCGACCAGAATGGGGTCGGAGCCTTCAAAGGTGAAGGTCAGGCGCCAGTTCCCACTTAGGCGCTCTTGAATACTGCCATGCATTTCGGAGCGTTGAATGCCCACGTCTCGACCCAGTCCAGGATGTCCGCCTTGTAGTCGAGTTCGGCCATGGCGCCGGCGAGGCAGGTCCAGTTGAGCACCTCCTGCTGGCCGGCCGCTTCCATCTGCGCGAGCGGCGTATCGCGCCACATACGGTAATTCCCGGCGCGCAGATGCTCGAGCAGCGCGCGATCCGCTTCCAGATCGGGATACATCCAGTGGTGTTTCTCGGTCAGGAAACCGTGCGACCAGCTCGACGATGCCATGATCACCACGCGCCATGAACTCTCCTTCAGCGCGCGCGCCGTCGCCTGTCCCATCTCGAAGCAGCGGCGTGGCGACGGCGAAGGTGGGTCCGGTTCCTTCGAGTAATCGGTGCTGCCGCCCTGGAAGCGGATCACCGAACTGCCGTAGCAGTTCACCGCTACCGGCACGACCGGGATGCTGAAGCCCTTCCTGTCGAGGTCCAGATAGAGCAGCGTATTGGCGAAGGCATGGCCGAGGCCGTCCTGGTGCAGGGGCTTGTAGGCGTAGGACATGTCGATCCCTTGCTCCAGCAACCGCCTTGCGATCCACCGCCCCGCCTTGTGATGCCCGGGGTGGGAGAAGACCTTGTCGGCGGGCTCGCCCCAGATGTTGGGCCGGCCGCGCAGGCGCTCGTACGGCTTGAAGTCGAGCCGCTCGTACGCGAGCACGCAGAACGGTGGGATGATGTCTTCCTTGAAGTTCTCGTACTGGTCGTCGCCCCACATGAGGATGAAATCGGGCTCGAAAGCGTCGATCTCTCTGCGGATCTTGCGGAAGGCGTCGAAGATCCGTGCCTTGTGTGCCTTGTGCGACGTAATGCCTTCGTCATCGCCCCATTCCAGGCGCATCGGCTCAGGCCAGTTCGCAGGGTCCTTCAGGCGCTCGGGAATGCGCGGATCGCTTTTGAGCATGCGCACGAGCGGCCAGGGTTTGAGTTCCTCGGGAATCAGTCCCGGCGGATAATGCGTCGTGCCTATGCCTAGAATCGCGCCCATGGTTTTGCCCTCACAGAGTCGGCTCTACCACGTCGGTGACTTCGGGTTGTCCCGCGACTTCTCCAGGGTATCGTGTCTGGCGTTGGGGTCCCTGGGGCGGGAGCGGCCGCCCGGAGGGATCTGGTCCATGTCGACATAGACCTCGAGGTGATAGCCGTCCGGGTCGAGGAACTCGACGCTGGTGTGACCGCCCATGGCGCGTCGCCCTTCCCAGACAATCGGGACGCCGCGCTCCTGGAGATAGGCGCGGATCTCGAACAACTCGTCCAGGGAATCGACCTGGAACGCAAAGTGATGCAGCCGGACCGCGCCCTCGGAGGGAATCTCCGCGTTGTCCCCGTCGGAGGGAAAGAGTCCGACCGTGTGATGGTCGCCCACCGCCGTGAGGAACACCCCGCCGCCGGTCGCGTGATCCGAGACACGAAAGTTCAGCACTTCGGTGTAGAAGCGCACCGAACGCTCGAGGTTGCGCACCTGAATAACCACGTGGCCCAGCTTCTTGATGCGGATCGGGCTGGGACGCTCGACAGGCTGGGTGGAAGTCGGGACCTCGGCTACGTGTTCCATAGGGTATTCCTCCTCATTCGGCGCGGACGTGCCATCGGCTCGACGTGAGCGTAGCCTCGACCGCCGCCGCAAGCAAGTACTGCATAAAAGTCGGACTCGGATGGTGCTTGCGAAGCTTCCGCCATTCGCATAGATTGCCGTCACATTGGATAGCGACAATAACCCCGATGGAGGAGACCATGAAAACCTACGGGCTGATGGCCGCGATGCTTGGATTTTCGCTTGCGGCGGGCGGCGGGTATGCCCAGCAGAACTACCCGACCAAGCCGATCCGGCTGATCGTGCCGTTCCCGGCCGGCGGCCAGACCGACGTCGTCGCGCGCACGCTGTCGCAGAAACTCGCCGACGCTTTCGGACAATCGGTGGTGGTGGACAATCGCCCCGGCGCGGCAGGAAGCATCGGCGCCGAAATCTCGGTGAAAGCGCCCGCCGACGGCTACACCCTGGTCCAGGTCTCAACCAGCTACGCCGCCAACGTGGCGCTCTACAAGCTCACGTACGACCCGGTCAACGACGTCGTGCCGATCGTGATGATCGGCGAGATCGCCAACATAGTGGCGGTCAATCCGTCGGGTGCCTTCAAGAGCGTCAAGGAACTGATCGCGTACGCCAAGGCGAATCCCGGCAAGATCAACTTTGCCTCCGGGGGCACGGGCAGCGGTAACCACCTCGCCACCGAGCAGTTCGCCCAGATGGCCGGCATCAGGATGACGCACGTGCCGTACAAGGGCTCCACCGCCGGAGTGAGCGACCTGATCAGCGGCGAGATCCAGCTCATCTTCGGCGGCGTGACGGGGATGATCCCGCACCACAAGGCGAACCGCGTGCTCGGCATCGCGGTAACGAGCGTCAAGCGCAACAAGGCCGTGCCGGATCTCCCAACCGTGGGCGAAACCGTTTCCGGCTATGAATCCGTTAGTTGGTCGGCCATCCTCGGCCAGAAGGGACTGCCCAAGGCTATCGTCGCGCGCTGGAACGCGGAGATCAACCGGATCCTGCAGCTGCCCGAGGTGAAGGCGCGCATGGAGTCGATCGGCCTGGACGTCGTCGGCGGCACGCAGGCGCATTTCCGCGAAGTCCTCACGCAGGACATTGCGAAGTGGAAGCAAGTGGTCAAGGCCGCCAATATCAAGCTGTAAGATGCTACGAAGCAATACGGGGACGTGCACAAACCTCACGCCGCTCACAACCATGCTTCAGCTTTAGCCTGGCAATTAGGATTTGGCGCCAGGCGCAGGCACGCCGAACTCGCGGCGGCAGATCTCGGCAAGCGTCGCGACGCCCTGGTGGATTTCCTCGTGGCTCGGGCTCGCGAAGCACAGCCGCATCCGGCTGCGGCTAGCGCCCTTGTTCACCGACCACTCCGGTCCCGGATTGATCGCGAGGCCCGCCGCAAGCGCCGGCTGGTAGAGCTTCATCGTATCGACCCCGTCAGGCAGCTTCACCCAGAGGAAGATGCCGCCCTTGGGCTCGTCAAACTCCGCGGCCGCCCCAAAGTGCACGTTGAGCGATTCCATCAGCGTCTGAAGCTTGGCGCGCAGGCCGCGCCGCAGCACGGGAACGTGCTTGAAAAAATGCGCCGCGCAGTATTCCGCGAGCACCATCTGCTCCAGCGCGCCGGTGCCGGCGTCGGTCTTGAGCGCGAGAATACGTGACATCACCTCCCAAGGCGCCACGATGTAGCCGACCCGCAGCGCCGGCGCGATCGATTTCGAGAACGAGCCGATGTGGATGACGCCGCCGCGCTCGCTCATGGCATAAAGCGCGGAAGGGCGCTCCCCCGACCAGACGAGATCGCAATAGCAGTCGTCCTCGAAGATCGGCACGCCATGCACCGCTGACAGCCGCAGCATCTCCTGGCGCCGGTCCACGGGCAGGATGGTGCCGGTCGGGTTTTGCACGGTCGGAATGGTGTAGATGTATTTCGGCCGAATGCCCTTGCGCTTGAGATCGTCCAGCGCGGTCGCGAGCGCGTCAACCCGCATGCCGTCGCGGTCGAGCGGGATGCCGACCGGGGTGACGCAGAGCCGGTTCAACCGGTTGATCGAGCCCTGGTAGCAGTCCTCCTCGATGATGACGGTATCGCCGCGCTCGAGCAGCGTGGCGTTGACGAGATCGAGCGCCTGCAGCGATCCCGACGTAATCAGGATGTCGTCGGCCGCGCAGGCAATGCCCGCATCGGCCTTGAGCTTGGCGACGAGGAACTCGCGCAGCGCCCGGTAGCCCTGCGGGCCGCTGTTCAGCCCATAGGTCGCGAGCGTGCGTCCCTCGCGTCTGAGCACCGCTTCGGCAGCCGCGATCAGTCCCTCGAGCGGCAGCCCGTCCGGGTCATTGTTGCCGCCGGTGAAATCGTACTTGACGCGCCCGGTCCAGCGCACCACCGGTGGCGGCAGCCCCGCGGGCAAAAGCGGCACGAAATCGAACGATGCAAGACTCATAGCTTCGGGACTCCCATCCTTTGAGCGTTTTAGACACGGAGATTTCCTGGTCATCCATCGTGGCGCCAAGCCTTCCGCAGTGCGTTCGCGCCTCGTTCCTTACGCTGCTTTCAAACGAGGCTTTGTCAGAGGGATCCCAGGTTTCCCCAGTTGTGGGAACTGAAAATTCCCCACCCGGTTCATGATGGTCTCCCCCCCTTTTTCACCTGCTCTTGGGCGGCCGCGACGACATTCTCGACCGTAAAGCCGAATTTCTTGAGCAGTTCCTTCAACGGAGCCGATGCGCCGAACGAGGTCATGCCGATGGCGCTGCCCGTCGCACCAACGTACCGCGCCCAGCCGAACGTGGACGCCTGTTCGACCGAGACGCGCGCCGTGACCTCGGGCGGCAGCACGCTGTCGCGGTACGCCTGGGGCTGGCGCTCGAAGATTTCCCACGAGGGCATGCTGACGACGCGCGCCTTGAGACCCTCGGCATTGAGCTTCCGGTACGCCTCGACGCAAAGCGCGACCTCGCTGCCGGTGGCGAGCAAAATTACGTCGGGCTTGCCCGGCGCATCGGCGAGCACATAGGCTCCCTTTTGCAGGCCGGAAGCCGGCGCGTACTGGATCCGGTCCAGCGTCGGCAACGCCTGCCGGCTGAGGATCAGGGCCACCGGTTCGTGGTGCATCTGCATGATGACCCGCCAAGCCTCCGCCACCTCGTTGGCGTCGGCAGGACGCAAGGTCACCAGCCCGGGAATGGCGCGCAGCGACGCCAATTGCTCGATGGGCTGATGCGTCGGCCCGTCCTCACCCACGCCAATGGAGTCGTGAGTAAAGATGTAGGTGACCGGGATCTCCATGATGGCGGCGAGGCGCAGCGTCGGGCGTGAATAATCGCTGAAGATCATGAAGCCGGAGCCGTAGGGCCGGATCTTCGATAGCGACAGCCCGTTGAGGATGGAGCCCATCGCGTGTTCGCGCACGCCGAAGTGGAAGTTGCGCCCCGCGTAGTTTGCGGCGGTAAAGTCGCCGGCTTCGTCGAAGGTGAGCCGGGTCTTGGTGGAGGGCGCCAGGTCCGCCGCGCCGCCGATCAGCCAGGGGACCCGCCGCGCGATGGCATTCTGCACCTTGCCGGAGGCGTCGCGCCCGGCCACGCCTTTGGCGTCCGCCGGAAATACAGGGATCTCCGTGTCCCATCCGTCCGGCAACTGGCGGTGCTGCATCCTGTAGAGCTGGTCTGCAAGGTCGGGATGCTTGGACTTGTAGTCATCGAACCGCTTCATCCACGCGTCGCGCAGCGTGCGGCCGCGCCTGCCCATGCCTTCCGTGAAGTGCTTCGGCACCTCATCGGGAACGAGGAATTTTGCGTCCTCGGCCCAGCCATAGTTCTTCTTGGTGAGCCTGATCTCCTCCTCGCCCAGAGGCTCGCCGTGCGCGGCGTGCGTGTCCTGCTTGTTGGGCGCGCCCCAGGCGATATGGCTGTCCACGATGATCAGCGTGGGCCGGTCGGTGGTTTTCTGAAACGTGGTAAACGCGCGCTGCAGCATCTCGAGATCGTTGGCGTCCCCCACGCGCGTGACGTTCCAGCCGTAAGCGATGAAGCGGGTGGCGACGTCCTCGCTGAAGGCCCACTCCGTGTGGCCCTCAATCGTGATCTTGTTGTTGTCGTAGATCCAGCAGAGGTTGGACAGCTTGAGATGGCCCGCGAGCGACGCGGCCTCGCTCGACACCCCCTCCATCATGCAGCCGTCTCCGCACAACGCATAGACGTCGTAGTCGAACATCTCGAAGCCGGGGCGGTTGAACCAGGCGGCCGTCCAGCGCGCCGCGATGGCCATACCCACGCTGGTGGCCACGCCCTGCCCGAGCGGACCTGTCGTCGTCTCGATGCCGGAAGTCCAGCGGTACTCCGGATGCCCAGGGCACTTGCTGTCCAACTGCCGGAACCGCTTGATGTCGTCCAGGCTCACCGACAGATTGCCGAGCCGCTCGTACTTGGCATTGACCGCCTTCACGGCGCACAGGTGGAGCAGCGAGTACAGCAGCATCGAGGCATGGCCAGCCGACAGGACGAACCGGTCCCGGTTGGGCCAGATCGGATCGTCGGGATCGAACCGCAGGAAGCGGTGCCACAGGCAGTAGGCCACCGGGGCGAGCGCCATCGGCGTGCCGGGATGGCCGGAATTCGCCGCCTGGACGGCGTCCATGGAAAGGGTTCGAATGGTGTTGATGCATTTCAGGTCTAGACCTGCGGTCTCTGCCATGAGCCCTCCTCGTTTTTCCGGTTCCGCCCGTCTCCTGGGGAATAGGGGCTGCAAGTTGACGCAAAACGGATTATGCGCGGCGATGGTGTACGCCCCAAAGCATAATGTATAGGAGAATTTCGTTTGCCGCCCGGGCCACGCCCTGGATTGATTTTCCACTTACTTTTAAGGAGCACAGATTCTCATGAAACGTGCCTATAATTTTTGTGCAGGGCCCGCAGCCATCCCTGAACCCGTTTTACGAAAGGCCAAGGACGAGTTGCTCAACTGGGGGGAAAGTGGAACATCGATCATGGAGATGAGCCACCGCAGCGCGGAATTCCAGCAGATCGCCAGTAATGCCGAACAAGACCTGCGCGATCTCATGCACATCCCGGACAACTATAAGGTTTTATTTCTTCAAGGAGGCGCCAGCAGCCAGTTCGCCGTGATCCCCATGAACCTGTTGCGCGGAAAAAAGACAGCGGATTATGTGCGTACCGGGATCTGGTCCCACAAGGCGGTCGAGCAGGCAAAACAGTATTGCGATGTCAATGTTGCTGCCGACTCCTTGGACAATGGTTACATCTACATTCCGTAGTTTTCATCCTGGAACCTGAATCCGGATGCCGCCTATCTCCATTACGCATCTAACGAGACGGTCGGGGGTGTTGAATTTAACTGGATTCCGGACACCGGCAAGGTGCCGATCGTGGCGGACATGTCATCAAATATTCTGTCCCGTCCCGTCGATGTCTCCCGGTTCGGACTGATCTATGCCGGTGCGCAGAAGAACATCGGGCCCTCCGGCATCACGGTTGTCATTGTGCGTGATGACCTGATCGGTAATGCCCTGCCGACGACACCGATCCCCTTGAACTACGCCATACAGGCACAAGACGCCTCGCTTTACAACACACCACCGACCTTTGCCTGGTATTTAACCGGGCTGGTGTTCAAGTGGTTGAAAAAGCAGGGCGGGCCTGAGGCCATGGCAGCGATTAATGGACGCAAGGCCAAGAAAATTTACGACGTCATCGATGCAACGGATTTTTATATAAACAATGTTGATCCCGAGCGCCGGTCCTGTATGAACATCCCGTTTCAGCTACGCGACAAAAATATGGATCCCGTATTTATTTCGGAAGCGGCAGACAATGGCCTGTTGAATTTGAATGGTTTCCGCACTGTTGGCGGTATGCGAGTGAGTATTTATAACGCCGTACCGGAAGCAGCAGTGGACGCGCTGATCGTATTCATGAGGGATTTTGAAAAGAGGCATGGATGATAAGAAATCAAAAGGATTGGAGAGGGCGACACGCGAGTTGCCGACTGTCGCCCAATGATGAATAGTTCAGTCTCGGTCCGTGCGACGGCCGGAACCGGGCGTGAAAGTCAAATTCGGCGGTCACAAGGGAGAACACGATGATCATCAAAGACGACGAATCGGTCGATATTCAGACGCCCACCGGGCCGATGCGCACGCATTTCTTCCGGCCCGCGGCGCAGGGACGCTATCCCGGCCTGATTCTGTTCTCGGAGATCTTCCAGGTCACGGGGCCGATCCGGCGCACTGCCGCGATGCTGGCGGGGCACGGCTTCGTGGCGGCGGTCCCGGAGATTTTCCACGAGCTCGAACTGCCCGGCACCGCACTCGCCTACGACGAGGCCGGCGTCGCGCGCGGCAACGCCCACAAGATCACCAAGGACCTAGCGAGTTTTGACAGCGACGCGCGCGCTGTCCTGGACTATCTCAAAACCTCGCCGCACTGCAGCGGCAAGCTGGGCGTCATGGGGATTTGCGTCGGCGGGCACCTCGCGTTCCGCGCGGCGATGAATCCCGAGG
>JACQOK010000384.1 GCA_016202565.1 Betaproteobacteria bacterium
AGTGGTTCCTGACCGGCTCGCAAGAAGCCGGCTTGATGCGCAATGTCACCGAGTCGATGGCCGGTCGTGCCGCGGTGCTCCAGCTCCTGCCGTTCTCCAGCCGCGAGACCCCGAAGGTCGGCATGTTGCGCGGCGGATATCCGGAAGTGCTCGCGCGTCCGCGCGCGGCCTCGCTCTGGTTCAGTTCCTATCTGCAGACCTACCTCGAGCGCGACGTCCGAGGCGTCAGCGTGGTTCAGGACCTCGCCGCGTTTCGTCGCTTCCTCGGTTTGGTCGCCGGCCGCCACGGACAGGTCCTGAACAAATCGGACCTGGCGGCTCCGCTCAGCATGAGCGTGCCGAGCATCGGGCGCTGGCTCGACATTCTCGAAGCCACCGGACAGATTCTTGTGGTTCCCCCGTACTTTGAAAACTTTGGCAAGCGGCTGATCAAGTCGCCGAAGATCTACATGGCGGATTCGGGACTCGCCTGTCACTTGCTGGGCATCGACACCGAAGCGGAGCTCGAGAAGTCGCCCTTCCTCGGGCCGCTGTTCGAGGGTTTCGTTGCCGCCGAGATCGTCAAGGCGCAGGCGAGCTCCGGGCGGCGGCGCGAGCTTTACTACTTTCGCGACCAGCAGGGGCTTGAGGTCGACTTCATTGTTCCGGCGAAAGGCGGCGGGATGCGCCTGATCGAAGCCAAGGCGTCTCGCACGGCGGCGCCCAACATGGCCCGCTCGATCGAGCGCCTGGCTGCGGCTTGGCCGCAGCGCTCCCACGCGCGAAGGATCGTCGAGAAGCTCGTGGTTCACAGGCCGCCGCGCGTCGCGGTGGCCTCGTCGGCGCTGGCGCCCGGCGTCAAGGCAATTTCCTGGCGCGAATTCATCGCCCGGATCGTGGTCTAGCTCGACTTTCGTAACCGAGGGGATCCCTCGACTTCGCTGCTTCGTGGCTACGCTTCCCTCGACTTCGCCACTTCGTGGCTACGCTTCCCTCGACTTCGCCACTTCGTGGCTACGCTTCCCTCGACTTCGCCACTTCGTGGCTACGCTCGGGACGAACGGAATCTCGGGACGAAGCGAGGCCTGTCCCCAGCCTTCGGGCCACGCTCACCTCAGCTCTTTCGTGCCCTCCAGACCTGCGAATTGCCGCCAGAGTTGCCGCGGCGATCGGACAGGGAGCTTCCGGATCGAACCCAGCTTGAGCAGCGCCTTGTCGCCGGTTACGAATACGTCCGCCTTCGCAGCGATGGCGCAAGCGACAATTTCAGCGTCGGCGGAATCCTTGATCGAGGTAATGGGTGTGCTCGCGGGGGCTGTGACCTGACCGGCAGTCCGCAACAGGGCACCGTACCCGTGGATCGTGGAGCGGGGGAGGCGGAACTTGTCGGTGAGCGTTCGTTCGAGTTCGAGGAGGACGGCGTCGGAGGTAAGCAGTTCATGACTGCCGAGAATGGCCTCGAGCAATTCCGAGCAAAGGCCGCGCGTGCCGAGTGCGCTCGCCAGGACGTTCGTATCGAGGAAAATCCTCACGAAACGTCGCGGAAGACGTCCTCGTCCGTCAGATAGCCCGCCGCCGCCGCGTGGGGCATCGCCTCACGGCGCAGCGCGCGAAACCGCTGTATCACCATTTGCCTGCGAAGCGCCTCGCGCGCGACTTCGCTCTTGGTCCGGCCGGTCTGCTTCGCCAGGCGCGCCAGCTCGCGATCGAGCTTCTCGTCAAGACGTATCGTCAATGTGCCCATGGGGGACGCTCCAAGCCAAATGTGTAAGACAATGTAACACACCGCGGGGGTGCGGACAAGGCGGTGACGTTCGATTGCCCCTGTTCGGGCGGCGGCAAGGTTGCACGCGCGCTTTGTGAGCGGCTCAACGTCCGCGGCGTGAAGATCCGCGAGTTGATAGAGGAAGGCCGCGCTGCCCAAAGCCGGTGTTGCGCTCGCCTGATCACTTTACCGCCGCGGCAGTTACGAGCCGCGACCTTCCGGTTTTTGAACGCGAGGCGCAGACTTCTTTTGCCGTTTATCGACCGGCACGGCCAGCCGCATCTTGCTGCTGTGGTAGGGAATCCTGGTGTCGCTGCCCGGCGCCTGCCCCTTGAAGTAGAAGCGCTGCCAGGCCTGTTTGACCGTTTCTTCATCGTGCGTCTTCAGTTTCTCGAGAAATTCGGTTCGACTCTTGTTCCAGGCCTGATATTCCCTGACCAGCTCGGGGTATTCATTGATGTCCAGGATCTCGGGCTCAGTCGCTTCCAGCACCCCGCGCTGCAGCGGGGTGATCAGGCAGAACGGTTCGCCTTTCTCGAAGCGCACTTCACCGGGCCGGGTGAGCCGCCAGTTCATGGTGAACGGGAACGGCAGCCAATCGGTTTCGATCACGCCGGTCAGCGGCGCGATTCCGTCCTTGGGCTCGTTGGTGGGGCCGGAGGCGAGCAGGTCCCAGCCCGGCTCGGTCCTGAACAGATACCCCGTGTGGAAGGTCACGACGCCGTGATTGAAATGCGAGATGACGAAGTGCGAGAGATGGGGGTAACCATCCAGCGCCGTGATCTGGATATCGCGCGCATTCTGCCCGCCATTCCAGCGGATCGAGAAACCGTGCGGCGAGAGGATCTCCCAGCCGTAGCCGTTCGCGATGTTCAGCGGCAGGCAACGATAGGCGAAGCGGTCGCCGGTCTCATCCATCCACTTTCGCGTTGTGCGCGCGGGGACGAGCGCCGGCGGCTCCGGGATCAGCGCGTAGCACTCCAGTTTCATCGTTCTCTCCCTGGTATGGCTGCGATCGCCAGAAGTCTAGCGTCAACACGCCGGATCCGTAAGAAGGTTAGAGCCCGGCTATCAGCACCAAGGTATCGAGTGTGACATTTGTCACACTCCGGCCGCCGGGCGCTCAACGCTATTCCGCCGTGCTTTGACCCTGGTCAGTACCCTTTTCTGCCGGAATTTTATGATGTCTTCAAGTGAATCCCGCCGGGCGATTGGCGCCCGGATGCAGCGACAGCGAACTTCCGGAAAGGAAAGAAAATGGCAACGAACACGACAATCGGCAGCCCGGTCGGCACGGTCCAGGTGGCGATTGGCACAGTCAGGATCCTCGGCGCTGACGGCGTGGCACGCAGCGCCCAGGAAGGCGAGCGCGTATTGCTCAATGAGCTGATTACGACGGGCAGCGACGGTCTCGTCCAGGTCAGGTTCGATAACGGGCGCCTCCTCGATCTCCAGCACGATTCCAGCGCGACGCTGGACAGCAGTGTCGTCGGCCCTGAAGCGGTCGCGGCACCCATTGCGGTTGGCGAGGGGCAGGATGTCGCGGCGCTGCAAGCGGCGATTGCCGCCGGCGCGGACCCGACGAAGGTCGCGGAAGCGACCGCGGCCGGTGCGCCGGGCGCGGGCGGCCCCGAAGGCGGCGGCAGCCACGAGCCGGTGATTCTCGCGCAGGCCAATACCCCGGGCGAAGTGACTGCAGGATTTCTCACCCAAGGCGCGTCCATCACCTTCCCGACGCTCGAAACGGAGCCGGGCTTGCGCCTGCCGGTCGTCGAAGGCGAAACGCTCCCAAGCGAGGAACTGAATGCCCCACCGGTTGCGGCCCCGGATACCAACTGGGTGCAGGAAGACATCGTTGTGGCCGCGAATGGCAACGTTGTGCAGGACCTCGCGCATACCGGCGCGCCGAGCGGAGCGTTCGCGGATGTGGCGGACCTCGACCTGGATGCGCTGGCGGTGAATGCGGTGAACGGCTCGGGGCTCAACGTTGGGACTGCGATCGCCGGGGTCTATGGCACGCTGGTGCTCAATGCGAACGGCACCTACACGTATACGGTGAACAATGCCAGTTCGGCTGTGCAGACGCTGGATACGGGCGAAACGCTGACCGACGTCTTCTCCTATAGCGTGACGGATGGCCATAATGCGCCCGCCTCGGCGAGCCTCACCATCACCGTCTTCGGCACCAACGATGCGCCGGTGGCGCACCCGGACACCAACTGGGTGCTGGAGGACGGGTCGGCAGCAAGCGGCAATGTGCTGTATAACCTCGTGCATGGCGGGGCGCCGAGCGGCGTGTTTGCGGACGTTGCGGACAGCGATGTGGACGTCGAGGCGTTGACCGTAACCACGACGGGCGCGTTTACCGGGACCTACGGCACGCTCGCGCTGAATGCAGACGGAATCTATACCTATACGTTGAATAACGACAATTCACAAGTGCAGGCGCTGCGTGCGGGCGAGACGCTGACCGACACCTTCAGCTACACGGCAAGCGACGGAACGGATACTTCGCCGGCGACGCTGAAGATCACCATCTTCGGCATGGCGGAGGCGGGAGGCGGTGAAGACGGCGGAAACGAAGAAGGCAATGCGGCACCCGTAATCGGTTCTGCTTCGACCCGCGTTTCGGAGGAAGGGCTTTCGACCGGCATTCCGGACACGTTGGGAAGCACCGATACGACCGACCTCGCGAGCGTATCCGGGGCCATCCCCTTGTCCGATGCCGACGCAGATGCGTTGACCGTGACCCTGACTGCACCGGCGATGGCGCTTACTTCGCAGGGCGTTCCCGTTACCTGGACGGGTAATGGCACGAATCTGCTGACGGGGATGGCCGGTGAGGCGCCCATCATGACGATCGCCGTAACCAACAGCGGGGATTACACGGTCACGCTGCAAGGCCCGATCGACCATACCAATCCGGCGGTCGAGGACGAAACGGCGTTCAGCGTCGGCGTCAGAGCATCTGACGGGAAGACGACTTCCACCGGCACGCTCGCCGTGACCGTGGAGGACGACGGACCACACGTGAGCCTGACCGACGTGCAGCGCGCACTTGCAGTGGACGAAAGTTTTCTCGCAGCCAACGACAGCGCGAATTTCGCTGCGGTGTTCGCGCTGCTCTACGGGGCCGACCGGCCCGGTTCAACGCAGTACGCGCTGAATATGGTGGGCAGCAATGGCGCCGACTCCGGGCTCGATGATTCGGCAACCGGCCAGGGCATCGTGCTGGTATTGAACGGCAATGTGGTGGAAGGCCATGTCGGCAGCACGGACGGCGCGCTTGCGTTCACGATCATGCTCGATACCGAGACCGGCGAGGTCGACCTCGATCAATTGCGTGCCGTGATGCATGCTTCGGCGGACTCGCCGGACACGAGCGAGCCGGCGGCGATCGGCGCGAACCTGGTGCGCCTTGTTGCCACGGCGACGGATGCCGACGGCGACGCTCACAGTGCCTCGATCGATCTGGGCCGCAACGTGAGTTTCCTCGATGACGGCCCGAGCATCATCGTTCCGGCGGCCGCGCAGGTCGCCAACGAAGCGGGGGCGAGCTTCACCGGCGCGCTGGATTTCGACGCCAACGTCGATGACAACGCCGGGGCGGATCAGCGCGGCTCGGTCACCTTCGATGCCGCGCAGGACGGGAAGGACAGCGGCCTCACCGCGGGCGGCGACCCGATCTACCTGTACGTATCCGCGGATGGCAAGACGCTGACGGGATCGACTGCGGAGAGCGAGGACGGTGTCACCGGAACCAATACGGTGTTCACGGTCGCGATCGATCAGGACGGGAGCCTTGGCGCGAGCAGCGACAACTATACGGTGACGATGTTCGGCACGGTCGACAATGGAGCAGGGGTTTCGTTCGAAGATCTGTCCGGCACCGGCCCCGCCGGTAATCCACCGTGGAAGGTCGTCGAATCGGGAGAGCCCGGCAAGGCGCTGCTCTTTACTCCGGTTGCGCCCGCGACTTCCGTCAACAGCGACTCCGACGACGTCGGCGTGGACTCGCAGTTCATCGACTTCGACAAGGGGTTGCGGATCGATTTCGCGAATCTCGCGGTGGCGGGCAATCCGCATAATCCGGATGACTACAGTTTCGTCGGCGATGGGCATTACACGATCAACCACTTCGCATTTGCGATCGACCAGATCGCGGAAGGCTCCGTGGCCGATCTGACGCTGCGGGCCTATGACGCCGATGAGGACGATCCGATCCAGTCGACGTTGGGTGATGATGCGCAAAGCGCCATTACCGCGGTGCAGGTCTACGACGCCGCGCACGAGCTGGTCGCGGCGGCAACGGGCGACGGAACGACCGGCGGCATCGAGTTCGAGTTCGATCCCTCGGGCGCGGTCACTGTGCGCGGCCTGGTGGAAGGGTACAGCGTGGTGACCACGACTGCGGACGGCTATGACCGGATTGAGATCACGAACGCGGGAACCGGCGGGGACGACGGCAAGTTCTCCCTGAACGACCTGGAGATTCAGGCTGTCGATACCGGGATGCCGGTCGACACGAGCTTTGACGTCAATCTGACCGATGCCGACGGCGACAGCATGCCGGCCACGATCAGCGTCACGTTCGAGCCCTCGGGGATGCCAACTCTCGCCGGCGAGGACGCTGACAACGCGCTGTATGGCGGCGAAGGCGACGATGCCGGCGGCGTAGGCGGCGAGGTCTATGTCGCGGGCAGCAGCGGTCCGGACGACGATGGTGGCAACGGCTTCCTGGTCGCCAACCGGGGTACGCTCGGCAGCGGCAGCGACGGGCCTGACCTCGATACGTCTGCCCAGGCACCGGACGGCATAAACGCCCTTGCGGCGGGCGTTCCGAATGCCGAGGTGGTGGATGTGAGGGCGGTGTTGGAAGGTGTGCTGCCGCCGTTCTCGTCAGCCGCGGACCTCGACGGTTACGTGACGCTCGATACGGTCAGTTCGCCGGGGCACACGATCGTGATGGTGGACCCGGCCGGCGGCGGCGATTACCTGCCGCTGGTTACGCTGACGGACGTCACGAATATGACGTTGCAGGAGTTGCTCGAGAATCAGCCGGTCGCCGCGTGATCTTCAAGTGTGTAGCCCGGAGGGAGCGGAGCGGAGTCCGGGAATGCTTTTTTTGGAGGGCCTTCGTTCCCGCTTCTCCTTGTCCCCGGATTTCACTTCGTTCCATCCGGGCTACGGGTTGGTGTGGAGGGCGTCGCGGCGGGAGCAGCGCCCTCGCGAATGCAGCGCACGCGCACGGTCACCGCCGCGCCGCGGCTCGCGATTTCCGTGTTATCGAGTTTGGCGGACGCGTCCGAAGCCGTGAAGTCCACGTTTTGCGCTTCCAGGAACGCGCGCACCGTGTCGCCTCTGATCGCGAAGTTGATGTTCTGCGGCAGGTCGCCCATGCGCTGGGCCACCTTGAGCGCGTCGAGCTTGGAGACCACGACGCCGATCACGTTGCCGGCCTGGTCGAAGACCGGCCCGCCGCTGTGGCCGCGCTGGATGGGAACGGAAATCTGCATTTGCGCGGCGTTGCCTCTGGGTCCGGCCGTTGCCGCGACATGGCCGAAGCCTACGCTGGGGCTCGTACCGAGCACGCCAACGAGGGGATAGCCGACCACCGTAACCGCTTCGCCCAGCTTGGGGGTGGCGTCCCGGCGCATGAGCGCCGCAGCGGGAAAGTCCTCCTTTACTGTGAGCAACGCCAGATCGTTCGCGGCGTCCACCGCCTGCAGCGCTGCTTTCAGCCGCCGGTTCCCGTCAAGCACTTCGTACGAAGCGCACTGGCGAACCACGTGGTTGTTGGTCAGGACGAGGCCGTCGCGGTTTACGACGATTCCCGTGCCGCTCGAGCTTCGTGCGGGCGGTTTTGGCGTTGTCGACTGCGCCGGACCGGCTTTCCCGGTTCCGGCCTCGCCCTTGCCGATAGCCGCGAAGCGCTCACAGGCGAGTTTCATCGCTTCCGCCATGTCGGAGCCGGGTTCCGGCGCCGTGAATTCCGATTTCCTGATCGTCTTCTGAACGTCGCGGTGGACGAGCTTGCGGTCTGCGCCGTAATACTGCGTGGCGGCCGTTACCGCCGTATCGGCGGTGCAGTCCGCAATGATGATGAGCCGCGTGCTGAAGAATTCATTGCCCGCGGGATCGGAGTGGCCCTCGTTGTAGGCCCGCCGCAGGGTGAAACTCGCGAAATTCCGCTGCGGCTTGACCGAGTCCAGATCGACCATCGCGCGGTACTCGGCGGGGGAGGGCACCGTCTTCCACTCGGCCGCTCCCGCCGCGGCGGCGAGCGCCATCAGCGCGCAAAACGATACGAAACGCATTTCCTTCCTACTCCGTGATGGTCTGCATTACCCGCCATTCTAAAGACAATTCGAGTGCGCTGCCCGTTCGTAGTTCAATGTACGTAGCCCGGAGTAGTGCGTAGCCCGGAGGGAGCGCAGCGGAGTCCGGGAACACAGTTCGTTCCCGCTTCTCCTTGGCGGGCTTTCGTTCCCGCTTTTACGGTTATGCAATAATGGGCCATGCCCATCGATACAACGGCGCTCAAACCGGGATTGAAGGCGGCCACGGAAATCGTCGTGGGCACGCGCGACACGGCGCCGCACGTCGGCAGCGGCAAGATCAAGGTGCTCGCGACCCCCGTGATGGTGAACATGATGGAGGAGGCGGCGCTCAACGCCGTCGAGGGCCTGTTGCCGGAGGGTCACCAGACCGTCGGGACCCGGCTCGATATCACCCACACCGCGGCGACGCCGGTCGGGATGCGGGTCATCGCCCGCGCCGAATTGATCAAGGTCGACGGCCGGAAGCTCACTTTCCGCGTGTCGGCGGAAGACGAGAAGGAGCCGATCGGCGAGGGCGTGCACGAACGCATCATCGTCAACGTCGCACGCTTCGACAAGCGGGCGCAGGAGAAGGCGGGAAAAATTTAACGACGGCGCTCGGATTCCGAGCGGTTCACGACTTTGTATTCGCCCTCGAACACGTCACGGTCGCGCTCGCGCTGCAGTTTGCGCGAGACCCACCACAGGCGCGCGATGACCACCAAAGCAAGCAGCGCGCCGACGACGAGCGCCACCGTGAGGAAAAAGAATCCGATCACGATCACCGCGACGGCCCCCAGCGCATACGCGATGCGCTCGAGCCAATTGCGTTGCCGCGATTCGAACACCAGTAGGTACGGACGACTGCCCTCGTTCATCTGCTTTCACTCCAAGCCGGTTTTGTATTGAGACCGCTGCCGCGCGGCGGCGTTCACTAGCCTGCATTATTTATGAACACTATGAAAATGCACGACCGTGTGTCAGCAATCCTTCGAGGTTCGTGAATAATCCGGGCTAAAGCTTATATCAAAGTTGCCGTTCATCCCGAGCGTAGTTCGCGCTCGTCCCTCGACTTTGCTGCGCTACGCCCGGGACGAACGGCGACGGAGTCGAGGGAGGTGAACGCGCTCGCCAAGCTTTTGGAAGTCGAGGGCCGGGTGGCGTACGTCGCTCAGTAATCGGGATTGAAACCCTTGATGATCACGCCGCCCGATTTTTCGTCGGGCTCGAGCGTGAGGAGCTTGCGCGTTTCCGCTTCGTCGAGCAGCTTCCCGAACGAGCGGAAACCATAGTAGGACTCGTTGAAGCCGGGTTTGCGGCGCTTGAGCGCCTGCTTCACCATCGACCCCCAGATCTTTTCCTCGGCGCCGCGCTCGCCGAACAAGGCTTCCACGGTCTCCATCACGAGGTCGAGCGCCTCCTGTTTCTTGTCGCCCTCCTGAGCCGCTGCCTTGGCCGTCTCGCCCGCGGGCGCTGCGGCTTTCTTCCTGGCCGGTCGCTTCGCCTTTTCGCGCACGAGATCGTCGTAGAAGATGAACTCGTCGCAGTTGGCGATGAGGAGATCCGAGGAGGACTGCTTGACGCCCACGCCGATCACCGTCTTGTCGTTCTCGCGCAGCTTGCTCACGAGCGGGGAGAAATCCGAATCGCCGCTGATGATGACGAAGGTGTCGACGTGGGACTTGGTGTAGCAGAGATCGAGCGCATCGACCACCATGCGGATGTCCGCGGAGTTCTTCCCCGACATGCGCACGTGGGGGATTTCGATCAGCTCGAAGGCGGCTTCGTGCATGGCGCCCTTGAACTCCCGGTAGCGTTCCCAGTCGCAGTACGCCTTCTTGACCACGATATTGCCCTTGAGCAGCAGCCGCTCGAGCACCTTCTTCACGTCGAACTTCGCATACTTGGCGTCGCGCACGCCGATCGCGACGTTCTCGAAGTCGCAGAACAGCGCCATGTTTTTCGTGTCCTGCTGTGTGGTCATTGCGGCTCCAGGTGGCTGTATCAGGGGCGATTGTGACGCGGCGCCGGGGAATTGTCGATCAGCCCCGCATTTTACGCGTTGATTTGCAATGCATCTTGGAGCAACCGCCGGCGCCGCCGAGGTGGGCCTTTCAGTCGCCGGTGTTTTGGGCGATTATTCCGTTCAGCCGGGAATTATTTGCTTTAATAGGAGTCCCCCTTCCATGAGCGAGGATCTGTTTGAAAACCTGCGCGCCGAAATGATGGCGGAAGTGACCGCCGAAGCGGCGTTAACCGTTTCGCATACGGGCCGGGCCGCGTTCGACGAGCGGGTGATCGAAGTGCTGGGCAGGGTGCCGCGGCACGAATTCGTGCCGATCGAGCTGCAGCCCTATGCCTATCTCAACCGGCCCCTGCCGATCGGATACGAGAAAACCATTTCCCAGCCGTTCATCGTGGCGCTGATGACCGACCTGCTGGAACTGGATCAGGGCGACGTCGTGCTGGAAATCGGGGCCGGGGCGGGCTATCAGGCCGCGATCCTGGCCGAACTCACGCGGCAGGTCTACAGCGTGGACATCATCGAGGAACTCGCGCAGGGCGCGGAAAAGCGCCTGCGGCGGCTCGGTTACGGCAATGTCGAAGTGCGCGTCGGGAACGGCTATTACGGGTTGTCGGCGCACGCCCCGTATAACAAGATCATGGTGACCGCGGCGTGCGAACTCATTCCGCCGCCGCTCCTGAGCCAGCTCAAGCCCGGCGGCCGCATGGTGATCCCCACCGGTATTCCTGAAAAGCAGGCGCTGACGCTGGTCGAAAAGTCCGCGAACGGCAAGCTCGCCACGCGCGACATTCTGCCGGTGCGTTTTTCGGAGATGGAGGAGCCGGGCGACACCGCCGGACTGGCCTGACGCGCCCCCGATCGGCTTGTCGGGCCGTGACATTCCCCGCTATTATCGTGCGCTGAACATGCCGCGGCAGGTAAAGACCATGGCGGTGTTGTTCGCGGACATCTGCGACAGCACGAGCCTTTATCACAAACTCGGAGACGCGACGGCGCGTAACGTCGTCAATGCCTGCCTGTCGGTCATCACCGGCGTGCTGCCGCGCTATGACGGCCGGGCGGTCAAGACCATCGGCGACGAAGTGATGTGCGTATTCCCGAGCACCGATCTCGCGGTGCTCGCGGCAAGCGAGATGCAGTCGATGGTGACCTCGAGCCGGCCCGGCAATCACCCCGTCATGATCCACATCGGGCTGCATTACGGCTCGGTGCTGGTGGAGGAGGACGACGTCTTCGGCGACGCGGTCAACGTCGCCGCTTATCTCACGGCGGTGGCCACGCCCGAGCAGATCCTCACCACCGAGACGACGGAGAAATGCCTGTCGGCGGCGCTCAAATCATGCGTGCGGCCGGTGTTTCGGGCGATGCTCAAGGGCAGCACCCGCGAATCCACCGTGTACCAGGTGCTCTGGCGCACTGACAATCTCCACCTTACCGATGTCAACCTGCATTCCAAGAAGCTGATTCCGGGCGACACCGGAAGCCTGCTGCTCACGTTCGATGAACAGCGTCTGCGCATGGATCAGTGGCGGCCCCTGCTGACCGTCGGCCGCGCGCCGGATTGCGATCTGGTGGTGGCGAACAAGTTCGCCTCGCGCAAGCATCTCACCGTCAGGCTGATGCGGACGAACTTCTACCTGATCGACCACAGCATCAACGGCACTTTCGTCTGTCTCGAAAGCGGTGAGGAAGTGCACGTGCTGCGCAGCGAACTGCTGCTCGACGGCGCGGGCCAGATCCTGCTCGGCCGCAGCCGCGTCGAGCAGCCGATCGAGATCATTCGTTTCTCGCGCGATCGCCGCTCGATGTACCGGATATGAGGCGGGAAGATCGTAGGTTGGGCTGAGCGAAGCGATGCCCAACGATAGGCGATGCCTGCCTCACATTATGTGTTGGGCATCGGCGCATGCGCCTCAGCCCAACCTACCAACTTGCCACGGGCGGATGCGGTGATGACGATCTACCTGGTCATCCTGCTGACGGTGCTGACCCACACCAGCTTCAAGGGCAGCAGGGTGCTGATCTCGCTCTACGCGATCGAGTTCGGCGCGACGCCCTTCGAAATCGGCGTCCTGTTCTCGATGTATTCGGTGTTTCCGGTAGTGCTCTCGGTCTACGCCGGGAAGATATCGGACCGGCTCGGCTTTCGCATTCCCATGCTGTTCGGCGCGTGCGGCCTCATGATCGGCCTGCTGCTGCCGTTCGCCTTTCCGCGGCTCCCCGCGCTCTACGCCTCCGCGGTGCTGATCGGCATGTGCTATATCTTCTACACCGTCACGGTGCAGCACCTGATCGGCTCGTTCGGAGAAGGGCACGCCCGCACCCGCAACTACAGTCTCTTCAGTCTCGGCATCGCGCTGACCGCGCTGTTCGGGCCGACTACCGCCGGTTTTGCGATCGATCTGATCGGGCACCGCTCGACCTACCTCCTGCTGGCGTTGCTGCCGGCGTTGCCGATCCTGGCGCTGCTGCTGTTCCCTTCGCTGCTGCCGCGGCTGCATGTCAAGCACGAAGAACGCCATGGACAACGGGTGGTGGATCTCGTTCGGGATCCGCCGCTGCGCCGTGCGCTCATCACCGCCGGCCTGGTCGAGACCGGACTCGAGCTGTTCAATTTCTTTCTGCCGATCTACGGGCACTTCAGCGGCCTGTCCGCGTCGCAGATCGGCATCAGCATGGGCGCCTTCGCGGCCGCGCTGCTGCTGGTGCGCGGGGCGATGCCGATGCTCGCCCGGCGCTCGAGCGAAGAAGCCGTCCTGAGCGGGTCTTTGTTCCTCGCCGGGGGGGCAGCGCTCCTGTTTCCGCTCGTGTCGAGCTTCCCGCTGCTGACGGCGCTGTCGTTCGTGCTCGGCCTGGGACTGGGCTGCGGCAGCCCGCTCTCGATGATCCTCGCCTACAACCGGGCGCCGCCCGGGCGCTCGGGTGAGGCGATCGGGCTGCGCCAGACCGTCAACAAGGCAACCGAGGTCGTCATGCCGCTCATCTTCGGCTCGCTCAGCACCGCGCTGGGCATGCTTCCCGTGTTCTGGCTCGAGGCGCTGATCCTGGCGTGGGCCGGCGCGCTCATGCGCAGAGAAGCGCCCGTGCGCAAGGATGAAACAGGGTAGCCCGGAAGGAGCGAAGCGAATTCCGGGAATGCTTTTTTTGGAGGGCCCTCGTTTTCGCTTTTTCCTGGGGTCTTCGTTCTCGCTTTTTCCTGAGGCCTTCGTTCCCGCTTCCAACCTCCCGGATTTCATTTCATTCCATCCGGGCTACGTCTTTCTCACCTCAGCTCAATCAACCTTCGCGCCGGAGACTTTCACGACCTCGGCCCACCGCGTGACTTCCTCGCGCATGAGCTTCGAGAATTCCTCCGGCGTGTTGCCGACCGGTTCCGCGCCCTGATCGACGAGCCGCTTCTTGATGTCGGGTGACTGGGCCGCTTTCCTGATCGCCCCGGAGAGCGCATTGATCACCTCGCGCGGGGTATTGGCCGGGGCCAGCACGCCGTACCACACCACGACTTCCACGCCATTGACGCCGGATTCCTTCATGGTCGGCACTTCCGGCATGAGTTCGGAGCGTTTCAGTCCGGCATTGGCAAGCGGGCGCAGCCGGCCGGATTTCACGTGGTTGAAAATGGCCGGGATATTGGCGAAAGAAAGGGACGCTTCGCCGCTGATGAGCGCGGTCATCGATGGGGCGCTGCCCTTGTACGGCACGTGCACGATATCGGTCTTGGTGCGCAGCTTGAAGAGTTCTCCGGTCAGATGCTGCGTCGTCCCGCTGCCCGCGGAAGAATAATTCAGCGCGCCCGGCTTGGCGCGGGCGAGCGCGAGCAGGTCCTTCACGTTCTTCGCCGGCACCGAAGCGTGCACCACCAGGATGTTGGGGCTCTGCGAGAATACCGAGACCGGCGCAAAATCGCGCAGCGCATCGAACGGAACCTTCTTGTACAGGCTCATGTTGATCGCCAGCGCCGCGGTGTTGATGAGCAGCGTGTAGCCGTCGGCGGCCGACTTCGCGACATGCTCGTTGGCGATGTTGGTGCCCGCGCCGGGGCGGTTGTCCACGATCACCTGCTGGCCGAGGTACTCGGTGAGCTTGGGCCCGAGCAGCCGCGCATTGATGTCGACGCCGCCGCCGGGCGTGAAGCCGACGACGAGCCGGATCGGTTTGTTCGGATAGCTCTGGGCAAGCGCTGCCGGCGCGCCGTTCAGCAGCGCGAGCGCAAGAATCGAGGATGCGAGCGTTTTCATCGATGGGGCTCCTGGGTGGACCGTTGCGCCGGATGGCGTGGAAAGAAATGCTGATGGTAACAAATTGTCGTGCGCTGCCGCACTTTCGCCCGAATGACGAAAGAATGCAAGCCGGCAAACTGATAACATAACGTCCTTTCAGTCGATCGCTCACGCCATGGTGCGCATTCTCATGTCGACGTCGTTGGCGCTCCTGGTCGTGGGGTGCGGAGAACGATCGCCGTCCTATTACCAGGGCTACGCCGAAGCCGAGTACGTGCGGGTCGCGCTGCCGTTTGCCGGCAGCCTCGAACGGCTGCACGTGCAGCGTGGCATGCAGGTCAACGCCGGGGATGCGCTCTTCGTGCTCGAACGCGAGAACGAGTCCGCGATGCGCCGTGAGGCCGAGGAGCGATTGCGGAACGCCGAGGCTCAGCTCGCCAACCTGCAAAAGGGCAAGCGGCCGACGGAAATCGCGGCGATCCGGGCGCAGGTCGCACAGGCGGAAACGGTGCTCGGGCTGTCCGAGGTGCAGTTGAAGCGCATCGAACAGCTCGTCGCGCAGAACTTCATCGCGAAGGAAAAATACGACGAGGCGCGCGCGGTGCGCGATCGCGACCGCGCGCACGTCGCGCAGCTCAAAGCCGATCTCGCCACGGCGCAGCTCGCCGCACGGGCCGACGAGATCAAGGCCGCACGGGCGGCGGCGGCCGCGGCGCAGGCGACGCTGGCGCAGGCGGCGTGGCGCCTGGAGCAGAAATCCGCGACCGCGCCGGTCGGCGGGCTGGTCGCCGATACGCTGTACGTGAAGGGGGAATGGGTGGGCGCGGGTTCGCCTGTGGTCAGCCTGCTGCCGCCGCAGAACGTGAAGGTGAAGTTCTTCGTGCCGGAATCCGTGCTCGGTGCGCTGCGCGTCGGGCAGGAGGTGCGCGTCACTTGCGACGGCTGCGCGGCGCCGATCGGCGCGCGCATCACGTTCATCGCCCCGCAGGCGGAGTTCACCCCGCCGGTGATCTACAGCAAGGAGAATCGCACCAAGCTCGTGTTCCTGGTCGAGGCGCGCCCGGGGCCGGAAGACGCGGCAAAGCTTCATCCCGGCCAGCCGGTCGAAGTGAGAGCCGCGCAGTGACGGATGCGGTCATCGACGTTAGCGGGTTGTCGAAGAGCTTCGGCGGAAGGCGCGTTGTCGACGAGGTGGCGATGCGCGTTGAGCGCGGGCACATCTGCGGATTTCTCGGGCCGAACGGCAGCGGCAAGACCACCACCATCCGCATGCTGTGCGGCCTGCTCACGCCCGATGGGGGGCACGGCACCTGCCTCGGTTTCGACATCATTCGCGAGGCCTACGCAATCAAGCGGCGCGTCGGCTACATGACGCAGCGCTTCAGTCTCTACGAGGATCTCTCGATTCGCGAGAACCTGGATTTCATGGCGCGCGTGCACAGCGTGCGCGAGCGGCGCCGCGTGGTGCAGGCGGCGCTCGAGCACCTGAAGCTCGCCCAGCGCGGCCATCAGCTCGCGGGCCACCTTTCCGGCGGATGGAAACAACGGCTCGCGCTCGCGGCGTGCCTGATGCACGATCCGCAGCTACTGCTGCTCGACGAGCCGACCGCGGGCGTGGATCCCAAGGCACGGCGCGAATTCTGGGAAGAGATCCACGAACTGGCGGCGGGCGGCGTCACCATCCTGGTGAGCACGCATTACATGGATGAGGCGGAGCGCTGCCACGAGCTCGCCTATATCGCCTACGGCAGGCTGCTCATCACCGGCACGGCACAGGAGGTCATCGCGCATTCGCAGCTCGTGACGTGGACCGCGACCGGAAGCGGCCTGTTTCCACTCGCCGCCGAACTCAAGTCCCAACCGGGAGTCGCCATGGTGGTGCCGTTCGGCAATACGCTGCACGTGAGCGGCATCGACGAAGCGGCGCTGGAGCGCGCGCTCGCGCCGTACCGCGAGCGGGCCGGGATCACGTGGCGGCGCGCCGAGCCGGGACTGGAGGACGTGTTCATCAAGATGATGGATCAGGCGCCGGACAATTTCGATTCATGAGCGCTCGCTATTTCTCCTGGGCCCGGTTCTGGGCGGTGCTGCTCAAGGAATTCGTGCAGATGCGGCGCGACCGGTTGACGTTCGCGATGATGGTCGGCATTCCGATCCTGCAGCTCATCCTCTTCGGCTTCGCCATCAACGCCGACCCCAAGGCGCTGCCGACCGCCGTGCTCACCGCGGACAACAGCGTGTTTGCGCGCAGCTTCGTGAGCGCGCTCGAAAACAGCGGCTATTTCCGCATCGTGCGCCACCTCTCCACCGAAGCCGAAGCCGAGCGGGCGCTCGCCATCGGTGAAGTGCAGTTCGTACTGACCATTCCGGAAGGTTTTGCGCGCCGGCTCGTGCGCGGCGAGCGCCCGGTGCTGCTGGTCGAAGCCGACGCCACCGACCCGGCGGCGACCAGCAACGCGCTCGCGGCACTGCTGACGCTCAACCATACGGCGCTCGGGCGCGACCTTCAGGGCAGCCTTGCTCATCTCCAGAATCCGCCGCCGGCGTTCGAGGTGCGCGTGCACCGCCGCTACAACCCGGAGAACGTCACCCAGTACAACATCGTGCCGGGACTGATCGGCACCATCCTCACC
>JACQOK010000403.1 GCA_016202565.1 Betaproteobacteria bacterium
CTCCAGCACGTCGCTGTGCGCGCTCGCGTCCCACGGCATGTCGGGCGAGATCAGCGAGAAATACATGATCGGACCCGCCTGCAGCCACAGCGGCTCGATCAACGGCAACAGCACTTCGGAATTCGCGGCTTCGTACAGGGTGAAGTGGAACGCCTGGTTCCGGGCGAGGCAGCCGAGAATGTCCCGCTCCTTGATCGCGCGCAGCAGTTCGGTGTTCACCTTTTCCAGGCGCTTGACCAGTTGCGGGGTGGCCCGGCGACAGGCCATTTCGGCCGCCATGCCCTCGAGCGCCTGGCGCACCCTGGACAGTTCGTCGAAGCGCGCCTGCGTCATGCGCGGCACACACACGGTGCGATTGGGCAACATCTCGAGCACATTGGCCGCGGTGAGCTGATTGATCGCTTCGCGTACCGGCATCGCGCTGGTGCCGAGGTCGTCGGCGAGCTTGCGCAGCGATATGGTCTGCCCGGGAACGAACGCGCCCACCATCAATCCGCGGCGAAGCTGAGCGACGACGCGGTCCTGCAATTCTCCGCGGCGCCGCGGCTTGCGACGGCTTCTCCCGTCGGTTCTTCCGGACCTTCCGTTCTTGACAAGCGCAAAAGCTGTGATCATATTATGTGATCATAACATGCCCCGCAGCACGCCAGACCATTGCGAGCGCACCGCGGGCGTGCCGCGTTTCCATCCTCTTTCTCCGAGCGCAGTCAAGGCCCAGGATAACCGTCTTATTTCCCGACCATGCGAGTGACGATCATCGGTGCCGGTGCCGGCGGTGCAGCCGCGGCGGTCGAGCTGGTCCAGGCCGGCCACAAGGTCGCGCTGTGGAGCCGCTCGCCGGAGACGCTCCAGCCGTTCCAGCGCATCGGCGGCATCGAGCACGAAGGGGTATTGGGCGAGGGCCTCGTGCGCCCCGCGCTCATCACGGGCGACGTGCGCGCGGTGCTGCGGGAGTGTGAAGCGGTGGTCTGCACGCTCCCGACGTTTTCGCACGCTGCAGTCGCCCGGTTGCTGGCGGAGAATGGACTGCCGTCCACCGTACCGGTCGTGCTCAATCCCGGGCACACCGGCGGCGCGCTCGAATTCCGGGCTGCGTTTCGATGCGTGCGCGACGATCCCCCGTCGATCGCGGAATTTTCGACGCTGACCTACGTGGCGCGCAAATACCAGCCGCAGCGCGTCACCATCACGGGCCGTGCAAAGCAGGTACGCGCGGCGGCGCTGCCCGGCGGGGGGCGTGCACTGGAGGCGGCGCAGATGCTCTTTCCCTGCGCGAGCCCGGTTCGCGACGTGCTGGCCGCCGATCTTTCCAACGTCAACATGGTGCTGCACCCGCCGGGTGCGGTGCTCGGCGCCGCCTGGATCGAGGCGAAGGCAGGCGATTTCACCTTTTACGTGGAGGGCATGACGCCGGGGGTGGCGCGCGTCATGAAGGCGCTTGACGATGAGCGGCGCGCGGTGGCACGTGCCTTCGGCCACGCACTTCCCAGCCTGATCGTCGAAATGCAGCAGATCGGCACGGTGGAGGCGGACGTCGGCAATACGGAAGATTTCGCGGTGGCCATCGCCGGCGGCACGGCCAACCGCCGCATCAAGGCGCCGGACTCGTTCGCCCACCGCTACTACCGGGAGGATTTCGGGCACGGCTTGCTGCCGTTCCTGGAGTTTGCCACCATTGGTGGCGTCGCGGTGCCGGTCGCAGATGCACTCTTCAACCTCGCTGAAACGCTGGTCGGCGCGAGCTACCGCGCCAACGGACGCACCGCCGAGTCGATGGGTATCGCGGGGCTCGATCGCGAAGGATTGCTTTCTTTGGTGAGACATTGAACTGGAAGAAACTGGTCATTGCAATCGTCGCCGGCGACCGCCGCGAACAGGAGATCGCGCGGCTTGCGGCGGCCACCGGTGCAGACGTGCGCGCCTACGGCTTTCCGTGGCCGGACGGCGACATCCCGGGCGTGAGTCCGACCGCGGATGCAAAAAGCGCGCTCGCCGGTGCGGATATCGCGTTATTTCCGATTCCGGGTATCGCATCCGATGGCGCGCTTTTCGCGCCGCAGTGCCCGGCGCGCATCATCCCTGATCGAGACATGCTGGCGGGCATGCGCAAGCCCGCTCACATCATCCTGGGCTGGGCGGACAAGAACCTGAAAACCCACGGCGCAGCCCTGGGCATCACCTTCCACGAGTACGAGCACGACGTGGACCTGATGCTGCTCCGCGGGCCCGCGATCGTGGAAGGACTGCTCAAGGTGATGATCGAGAACACCGACATCACCATTCACAAGTCGCGCGTGTGTATCGTCGGCCAGGGCACGATCGGGTCTCTGGTCACCCGTTACCTGGTGGCGCTCGGTGCATACACTCACGTTGCCGCACGCAACAAAGTCCAACGCGCGGCCGCGTACGCCGCCGGGGCCGAATGCCATACGCTGGAAGAACTGGAGGCGCTGGCGCCGCGGCTGGATGCGATCGTGTCGACCGTGCCGGCACCCGTCGTCAGCCGCGAGGTGGTGGCGAAGCTGCCGCGGCATGCGCTGCTGGTCGACCTCGCCGCACCACCGGGCGGCATCGACCGCGCAGCCGCCGCCGAATTCGGCCTCAAATTCGTCTGGGCGCGGGGCATGGGCACGCGCGCCCCGATCACCGTGGGGCAAAGTCAGTGGAGCGGCATCCGCCAGCGCATCGAATCGATTATGGGTGAAGGCAAATGAAAGCAGACCTTGTGATCCGCAACGCGCGCGTCGTGACCCACGACGGGGAATTCATGGGCGGCGTCGCGGTCCGGAACGGGCGCATCGCCTTGACCGGCGCGAACGACGCGCTGCCCGAAGCAAAACGCGTCATCGATGCCGGCGGCCGGGTGCTGATGCCCGGCTTGATCGATCCGCACTGTCACCTCGGGGTGAATTATCCGTACGACGAAGACATGCGCACGGAAACAGCGGCGGCCGCGGCGGGCGGGGTCACCACGGTGCTGCTGTACATCCGCAACAAGGCCGGTCCTTATACGCCCTTCTACAAGGAGCGCCGTGCGGCCGGCGAGCAGAACGCGATCATCGATTTCGGCTTCCACTTCGGCATTCAACGCGAAGACCACATCAACGACATTCCGAACGTGGTGCGGGATACCGGCGTGCGGTCCTTCAAATGCTACTTCGGCTACGAGCCGGACAACCCGATCGGCATCGTGCCGGCGACCGACGGGTGGGTCTACGCGGCGATGCGTCACCTCGTGAAAATCCCCGGCGGCGTGCTCAGCGTCCACTGCGAAAATACCGGCATCGCCTCGTGGCTGAAGGAGGAACTCAAGGCGACCGGCCGCCAGGACCTCGGCGCGTATACCGAATCGCGGCCCTCGTTCTGCGAGGAGGAGACGATCAAGCGCATGCTGTTTCTGGCGGAACGCACGCGCTGTCCGCTGCACATCGTCCACACTTCGGTCGGCAAGGGCCCGGTGCTCGCCGCGGAAGCGCGCGGCCGCGGCGTCGATGTCACCGTTGAAACCTGTCCCCACTACCTCACCCGCACCTGCTACGACCCGGATCTCGATATGAAGGCCAAGATCTCCCCGCCGCTGCGACCGAAGGAAGATCTGGAAGGTCTGTGGGAAGGCATTCTCAACGGCAGCGTCTACAGCCTCGGCACCGATCACGTGCCGTTCTTCCCCAAGAAGGGCGAGGACTTGTGGCAGGAACTGCCGGGCGTGGTGTCATTCCCGTGGGAACTCGCATTGCTGCTCAATTTCGGCGTACAACAGCGCGGACTTTCTCTGTCCCGACTGGTGCAGCTCAACTCCTATCATCCCGCGCGCCGGTTCGGTCTCTGGCCGCAGAAAGGCTCGTTGCAGGCGGGCGCGGATGCCGACCTGGTGCTCGTCGATCCCGACGAGGAGCGCACGGTGAAACACACCGGCCACGGCCATTGCATCTACGAGGGCTGGCAGCTGAAGGGCTGGCCGGTCATCACCATCGCCCGCGGCGAAGTCGTCCACGAAAACGGCAGGCTCGACGACGCCTTCCACGGGCGCGGCCGGTGCGTGACCCGCCCGGCGAACGAACCGGTTTCCACATGAGCGCAACCACCATCAGCACGGTCGATATCGCCGCCTACCGCCTGCACGGGTGGACGACGCTCGCGCGCCCGCTGCCATCTTCTCTGCTCCAGCCCATCGCGCAGGCGGCGGAAACGCTGGCAGCGCGCCGCCCGCAGCAGGCGCTGCTCTCCGGCGCGCACAACCCGTTCGGCCGCGCCGGCGCGTTGTTCGATCCATGGAAGTTTCTGGACGTCTGCGAGAGCACCGTGCTGCTCGATGCGGTCGAGGCCCTGCTTGGGCCCGATCTCGTGCTCTGGGACAGCGAAGTCTATCTCGATGCCGCAGCGTGGGACGCGGCGCGCCGGCACGAAGGGCGCTACTGGCCCGCGGAACCACTCGCCGGTCTGACCGCTGACGTCGCGCTCGCGAGCGGCGAGTGCGTGTTGGCGGATGTGAATGGCTCAGGAAGCCATCACAAAGATGCCGTTCGCCCCGAGCGTAGTCCCCATTCGTCTCTCGACTTCGCTGCGCTACGCTCGAGACGAACGGACACGGAGTCGAGGCCTGTCCCGAGCCCTGTCGAAGGGGGTGAACGCGTCGGAAGGATTTTTGAGATAGCTTCTAGTCAACCGCCGGTCGCTCCCCCAGGCGCGCATTACGTCATTCGCTACATGCCGGCGACCTCGCACTACAATCGGGACCCGCGCCATGCGGCCAACCGGCTCGCCATGGAGAAGCGTCCCCTCGTGAATTACCAGAACCGCCCGCTTTGGCTCGTGCGCGGCGTGGACCGCGCGGACAACGATTTCGCGACCGGCTTCGCCCTGGCGACGCCGGCATGGGCGGCCGATCCGACGTTACAGAAGATGGAGGTGTGACATGCCCGTGGTAACGGTACAGATGTGGACGGGGCGCAGCGTCGAACAGAAGAGAAAGCTCGTCGCGGCGATCACGGAAGCGATGGTCAAGCACGCCGGCTGCAAGCCTGACCACCTGCACGTCATCATCCAGGACGTGCCCAAGGACAGCTGGGGCCGGGCCGGCAAGCTCGGCGTCGACTACGAACCGGAGGCGAAGTGATGGTTCTCGATGCGCTGGAACTCAAGACGAGCGCGCTGCTCGTCATCGACATGCAGAACGCGTTCGTGCACGAGAAGGGCACGCTGGGCGTATCCGGCGTGAATACGCGGCGGCTCGCGGCGGTCGTGCCGGCGATGAAGGCGCTGATCGAACGCTGCCAGGCGGCGGGCATGCCGGTGATCTGGACCGTGCAGGAGCACTTCGAGAAGGACGCCGTGCGCGCGAAGAAGAAGATCGCCGCGCACACCGCGAAACGAAAGCAGGTCTCGGCGCTCGCCGGGAGCTGGGACGCCGCCATCATCGACGAGTTGAAAGAACTGGCGGCGGCCGATCCGTCCCTGGTGGTGCACAAGCACCGCTTCGGCGCCTTCTACGCTACGCGCCTGGAACAACTGCTCAGAATGCTGGGCACGCAAACGCTGTTCATCACGGGCACGACCACCAATGCCTGTGTGGAAACGACCGTCCGGGAAGCCTACCTGCGCGATTACGACGTCGTCGCGGTGACCGACTGCATCTCCGGTGTGAACGAGGAATGGGAGCAGACCGCACTGAAAGTCTGGAACCAGTACTTCTGCGTGCTCGCCGAATCGGCGCAGATCGCCGACTGGATCGGCGCGCAGCGCAAGCCGCGCACGCTCGGCTTCGCGCACATGCTGCTGCAGGTGGCGGATCTCGAAGCCTCGCGCCGCTTTTACATCGATCTTCTCGGCTTTACCGAGCGCCAGGCCAAGCCGCTCGCGGACGGGCGCCCGTTCGTGCCGTTTCACCAGGGCATCGCATTGACCACCGGCGGGCCGGCCAAACCGCTGCAGATCGATCATATGGCATTCCGGGTGCACGATGTGGCGGGGTTGGCGGCGCGCCTGAAGCAGGCCAACGTGAAATTCTTCCAGGACCTGCACGACGGCATCTACGGGCGCACCATCTACGTCGCGGACCCCGACGGCAACAAGGTCGAACTGTATGAAGAAGTGGCCTGAGCGGCCGCCTTGACACTCGCCAACCTGCCGATCACACTGTGTGATCACAAATTACGACGGAGGAAAGGACCATGAAAACGCGCACACGGCTACCGCTCGCCGGCCTGCTCGCGGCGCTCGCGGTGATGGTGTCGGTTACGAGCGCACCCGTCACGGCGCAGACCGCCAAACCGGGCGCGGCCGCGAAGGAAAAACTCGTCGTCCGCTTCACCTGGAAGCTGAAGGGAGAATACGCCCCGCTCTTCGTCGCGCTCGACAAGGGCTACTTTGCAGCCGAGGGGCTGGACGTGGACCTCGCCGAGGGCCAGGGCGCGCAGACAGTCCTGCGGTTGATTGCCGCCGGCACTGAAAATATCGGCTACGGCCCGGCGGTCGCTGCAGCGCAGGCGGTGAGCCAGGGCATGCCGGTCAAGGTCGGCGCGCTCTATCAGACCAAGGCGCCCATGGGCGTCATCGCCTTCCCGGACGTGCCGCTCAAGACGCCCAAGGACCTCGAGGGCAAGCGGATCGGCATTTCCGTCGGCGAAACCTTCACCGACATGCTGGAACCGTTTACCAAGATCAACAAGATCGACCTTTCCAAAATTACGCGGATTCAAATGGACAACTCCGCGCGCACCTCCCAGTTCCTGTCGCGCAAGGTCGATGTGATGTCGGTCTACTTGAGCAATGAACTGCCCGTGCTGGAACAGCGCACCGGCGTCAAGTTCAACGTCATGCGGGTGGCGGACTTCGGGCTCAACCTGGTGGGCGCCTCGTACTATGTCAGCAATGATTTCGCGAAGCAGAATCCGCAGGCCGTCGCCAAGCTGTTGCGGGCCACCGCCAAAGGCTATGCCGACGCCATGAAGGATCCCAAGGCCGCCGCTGAGATCATGAACAAGCACATGAAGGTCAAGGAGAACCCTGACGTGCTGCTGGCGCAGGTCAAGGCGACGGTGGAATCGACCAACGCGCCTAAGGGACGGCCGATCGGCTGGCAGAACGAAGCCGACTGGAACACGACGCTCGATCTGCTCATGAGCACCGGGGCGATCAAGGAGCGCAAGGACCTCAGTCTCTATTACACGAACGAGTTCCTGAAGTAAGCGGCACCGGTCCGGTTCGAGACCGGCTCCTGCCGCCGCCCGCAAGAATCCGGAACGCCCGCGGGTGCGCCTGCTGTGGCGCTGCGGCTCGTCCTGTGAAGGAGTAAACCATGTCCACAGCATCCGCCCTCCCCCTCCAGCCGTCGATGGGCGCCCGGGTTTGGGCGTGGCTCACCGACCAGGGCGCGGCGATCGCCATCCTCGTGCTGATCTTCGTGGCATGGGAAATTGCCACGCGGGTGCTCGCTGTGCCGGTTTACATCCTGCCGAGCCCGTGGGTCATCATCGTGAAGATCTACCAGGACTGGGCGCTGCTCATGGACAACGCCTGGGCGAGCCTGCAGGAGATCATTCTCGGTTTCGGACTGAGCGTCGTGGTCGGCATTCCGCTTGCCGTGGCGATCGTGTATTCGAGGATCTTCGAGCGCGTGGCTTTTCCGCTGATGGTCTCGCTGCAGACCGTCCCGAAAGTGGCGCTCGCGCCCATCCTCGTCATGTGGTTCGGCTATGGCATTCTGCCCAAGGTGCTCGTCGCCTTCCTGATCTCCTTCTTCCCGATCGTGATCAACACGGTGATCGGGATGCGTTCGGTCGAAAAGGAGATGATCTATCTCGCCGAGTCGATGGGCGCCGGACAGCTCCAGACCTTCATCAAGATCCGCTTTCCGAAAGCGCTGCCCAACATCTTCGGCGGCCTCAAGGTGGGCATCGGGCAGGCGGTGATCGGGGCGATCGTCGGGGAATTCATCGCGGCGGAGAAAGGACTGGGCTACCTCCAGCTCATTGCCCAGGTGCGTCTCGATACGCCGCTGCTTTTTTCTTCGGTGGTGGTGCTCTCGGTGATGGGCGTGATCCTCTTCAACGTGGTCGCATGGGTGGAACGGATGGTCATTCCGTGGCATCGGCAGATCACCGAGCGCGTCGAGTAGCGCCGTGCGCTCCGCCCACGACGTTTCGGTAGAGGTTGCCGGCGTGACCAAGCACTACCGGACCGCGAAGAGCGGCACGGTGCACGCGCTCGACGAAATCTCGCTCTCGCTCGGCGCGGGCGAGTTCGTCTCCATCGTCGGTCCGAGCGGCTGCGGGAAGAGCACGCTGCTCATGCTGATTTCCGGGCTGATCCCGGTTTCTTCGGGCAGCATCAAGGTCGGGGCAAAGCCGGTCAACGGGCCGGTCGACGCGACGGGAATCGTCTTCCAGCGCGACGTGCTGCTCGACTGGCGCAGCGTGCTCTCGAACGTGATGCTGCCGGTCGAGATCAAGGGGCTCGATCAGAAAGCCCATCAAAGAAAGGCCATGGAACTTCTTCACTCCGTCGGACTGTCCGGCTTCGAGGAGAAGTATCCGAGCGAGCTTTCCGGCGGCATGCGCCAGCGGGTCGCGATCTGCCGCGCGCTCGTTCAGAGCCCGGGCCTGCTGCTGATGGACGAGCCCTTTGGCGCGCTCGACGCGCTCACGCGCGAGCAGATGAACCTCGATCTCCAGCGCATGTGGCTGCGCGACCGCAATACCGTGCTGTTCATCACGCACAGCATCGAGGAAGCCATTTTTCTTTCGGACCGGGTGGTGGTCATGTCGGCGCGGCCGGGCAAGGTCACGGAAGTGCTCGAGATCGAGCTGCCCCGGCCGCGCGGCGCCTACACCCGCAGCGACCGGAAATTCGTGGAATACATCGAACGCGTCCGGCGCTGCTTCCTCGCGCAGGGCATTCTCTCCGAAGCGTAGAAAGCGAGGCGGCCCGTGCACGATGTCGTGATTCGTGGCGCCTCTCCGTGGGGAACAAGGCACGCGCAGCCGGTTGACGTGGCGGTGGACGGCGCCGCCATCACGAGCGTGGCGGCCTCGATTTCCGAATCCGGGGGCGAGGAATGGCATGTGGGCGGGCGCCTCCTGCTGCCCGCGCTGGTCGATCCGCATCATCACCTCGACAAGGCGTGCCTGGCGGATCGGCTGGGCGCGGCCAGCGATCTCGCTGACGCACGGGCGCGCTTCGGAGAACTGCGGCCGCATCTGACGCGCGAAGACCTCCAGCAGCGCGGCGAAAGAGTCATTCGCTGGGCGATCCAGCACGGGGTGGCCGCGCTGCGCACCCACGCCGACGTGGACGCGATCGTGGGCTTGAGACACGTCGAAGCGGCGCTCGCCCTGCGCGAGGCTTTTGCCGACCGGATCGAGATCCAGGTGGTCGCCTTTCAACCCGCCGGCGTGGCCCTGTCCGATGAGGCATCGTGGCAGAAACTGGAGGATGCGCTGCGGCTGGGCTGCGAGGCGGTCGGCGGCACCACCGGCAGCCGCGGGCGCGAAGCTCCTGCCCTGATGGAGCGCATGCTGCAAGTGGCGGAACGGACCGGCCGCAGGGTCGATCTTCATCTCGACGAAACGCTGGACCCGGCCGTTCAGAACCTCGCGGAACTCGCCCGTCTCACGTCGAGGCACGGGCTGCAGGGCCGCGTCGTCGCCTCGCACTGCTGCTCGCTGTCGGTTGCGGCGCCCGCGCAGCGCGCCGAAGCGATCCGGCTTGCGGCCGAAGCCTCCGTCCACGTCATCTCACTGCCATTGTCCAACCTCTATTTGCAGGGGCGCGATTCGGGTCTGCGCGGGCTTGCCCCCGTTGCCGAGCTTCTGGCGGGCGGCGTCAACGTGGCCTGCGGCTCCGACAACGTGCAGGATCCGTTCCTCCCGGCAGGCAACGCCGACCCGCTGCTGGCGGCGCAGACGCTGGGGCTTGCCGCGCACATCGCGGATCCGCGCTACCTGCTGGAGGCGGTCAGTTTTCGGGCGGCACGGGCGATCGGGTTATCCGCCTCCGCCGACTGGTGCCGGCCGGGGGCGCCCGCACGCTTCGCCCTCGCCGATTGCGGGATGAACGATGATCCGGTAGCGTCCCTCGCGCCGAGGCCGCTGGTGGTATTCAACGGGCGCGTTGTGCGGCGGCCCGGCGACAGCGCTTGCGATTTGCCGCCGCTCCGGGCACCACAGAAGGAGTGAAGCATGGATGTGAACGAGCGAATTCACGCGGAGCTCACCAAGTGCGGTGTGCGTCTCGCCGCGACACTTCCCGACGACTGGGTCGCACCGCTGATCCGGCGGCTTGCGGCCGACCCGGCGATTCGCCATGTGCCGGTCGCGCGGGAAGCGGAAGCGATCGCCATTTGCAGTGGCGCCTTCTTCGGCGGCGTGCGCTCGGTCGCCGTGATCGGCAACACCGGGCTGCTCACCTGC
Source organism: Betaproteobacteria bacterium (assembly GCA_016202565.1). Lineage (GTDB taxonomy): Bacteria > Pseudomonadota > Gammaproteobacteria > Burkholderiales > SG8-41 > DSOT01. The sequence goes on from JACQOK010000403.1 coordinate 10,410, forward strand.
ACCGGCGAACTGGCCACCCTCAATTTGCGTCACCAGATCCCGGTCTTCTGCATCGTGAGCCAGCGCGGTTCGCTCGACGATCAGCGCATTTATCAGGAAGTGCAGGGACGACGCACGATCCCGCTGTTGCAGGCCTACGACTTTCCGTACCACGTCGTCGACCGCCCCGAGGAAATCGCCTCGATTCCGGACGCATACGAGACCTGCCGTCTCCAGAAGCGCCCGTTCATCCTGTTTCTCACGCGGCGTCTGGTTAAGAGTGCCTAACATAATGACCCGCGTGATGCGCTGTCACGATTTTGGCTCAGGGCGCGAAGCGAGCCGCAGTGAATATCGCGAATATTCACAAGGGGAGCGACAAAGCCATGGGCCAAAATTCGTGCCAGCCCGAAGGGTTGC
>JACQOK010000390.1 GCA_016202565.1 Betaproteobacteria bacterium
GCGAATCGTTGCCCACCACCAGTTCGCCGGGCCGCATGAGGCCGTAGTCGGCCATCATCTGGTGCGCGATGCCGGGTTCGGAATCATGGAAACATCGAATACCGAGCCGTTCCACTTCCTTGCGGATGAGCGCGTTGTCGTCGGCCTGCTTTTGCGAAAGCGTCGGCTGGTGATGATCGACCAGCACGAATATCCGCTCGGGGTCCCACACGCGCGGCAGCCCTTCCTTGAAACCGGCCTGCAACGCGAGATCGTGCATCGGCTCCGAGGCATGGTAATGAACCATGGCGCCGTCAATTCGCGCTTCGATTATGTCGCCGGCGCGCACCGGCTTGCCGGCAAGGTTATGCCCGGAAAATAATTTCTCGGCCATCGTCTGCGCCATGTTGCTCCTCTCCGTGCGGCTTCAGTCCCGGGTCTCGGGAAAGAGCTGCTTCAAGCGTTCTTTTTGCGCGCTCCGGACATGACGCCGCGCGGCCTCCTCGGCTGCGTCCGGGTCGTGCTTCCGTATCGCAGCCAGGAGTTCACCGTGTTCGGCCAGGGCGGCCTGTGCGCGGTGTGGGAGCAGCATCTGGCTCTTCCCGAGCAGCCACATCGAATCGTTTACCGCGCTCAGGCTCTTTTCGAGGTAGCGGTTGTGCGCGCCGCGGTGCACGGCCTCGTGAAAGAGCCGGTTGTGCCGCACCAGCTCTTCGAAGTTGCCCTGCAGGCGCTCCTCGCGCTTCACAAGCTCCTCGAGTTCCATGACCTCGAGGTCGGAGGCATGGCGCGCGCAGAGGCGCGCTGCCGTGCCTTCGAGCACCTCGCGCATCACGTAGAGTTCGAGCATGGCCCGGCGGCTCAAGGAAGCCACGACGAGACCGGTTCGCGGCTCCAAGGCGAGCATGCCGTCGCCCTCGAGCCGGCGTAACGCCTCGCGGACCGGTGTACGGCTCACCTTGAGCCACTCCGCGACCTCGATTTCCATGATGCGCTGACCTGGCCGCAAGGCGCCCTGCTGGATCGCTTCGCGCATCTTCCGATACACGAGTTCGCTGAGCGAGGCGTACTGCTGCTCCTTCTTCGCGGCAGCCGCCGGGGCGCGCGCGACAGACTTTCGTGGCAGTGATGCAGTCGAGCCCATGTGTCCGCTCCTATGCGTTTATAAGCTCGCGCGCGGCGGCGATCATCGTGCTGCGTGTGCAGCCGCTTCCCGTCCGGCGATGCGTCCAAACACCGAGCCGGCCATCAGGCCCGTGCTTCCCGGATAGTTGAAGTAATACAGCCCGCCCACGAGTTCGCCGGCGGCATAAAGCCCCGGGATCGCCGCATCCTCCATGTCCAGCACGTGGGTGCGCGTGTCGATCTTGAGACCGCCGAACGTGAAGGTAATGCCGCATCCGACGGAGTACGCCTCGAACGGCGCGACTTCGATCGGGTTCGCCCAGTTGCTCTTGTTCACCTCGAGCCCCACGGTGCAGCGGCCGTCCCGTACGTTGGGATCGAACGGCACGTCGCGCCGGACGGCAGCATTGAATTGCCGGACGGTCTCCAGGAAGTTCCGCCCGTGCACATCCTGCATGCGGTCCGCGAGTTCCTCGAGCGTATTCGCGGTGACCTTCGTTGCGCCGCGCAACTTGTATTCGTCTCGCAGCAGCGGCTTCGCCTGTTGATCGAAAATCTGCCACGCGAAGCTGCCCGGCTGCTGCAGCACGACGCGGCCGTACCTGGCGTAAGTGTAGTTGCGGAAATCGGCGCCTTCGTCGACGAAACGCCTGCCGTCGGCATTCACCATAATGCCGAACGGGTAGCTGTGCCGGTAACCCGCGTGCGGATGCTCGACGTCGCCGAAATCCGGCGCGTAGCGTTCCCACGCAACTGAATGGCAGCCTGACCACTGCCCGTAGGATTGCGCGCCGATATCGAGCGCCATTTGGATGCCGTCGCCGGTGTTGTAGCGCGTGCCACGCACTTTGGCCATGTCCCACCCCGGACCCAGATAGCGCGTGCGCATTTCACGGTTCGCTTCGAAGCCGCCGCTTGCGAGCACCACAGCCCTGGCGCGTATCACGTCCTCGACGCCGTTTCCGACGACGCGCACGCCGTCCACGCCGTTCGATCCGCAAACCAGATGCCTGGCCTGCGTGCGGCAGCGCACCGTGATGCCGTGCTTGTCCGCGGCCTTGTAAAGCAGATCGATCAGTCCGCGCCCGCCGCCATTGGCATAAATCACCACGCCACCGAAGAACTTGAAGCGGCCATTGACGTTGTAGGCTTGCCGACCGTAGTTGGGCATGAACTTCACGCCGCGCTCGCGCATCCAGTGCACGGTATCAGTGCTGTTGCGCACGATCGTCTCGGCAAGATCGGGGTCGACGTAATATTGGGTGATGCGGCCGAGGTCATCCAGATAGTCCTCGGCCGTGTATTGTCCGAAGTCGGTCCGCGCGATTTCCTCGTCAGTGAGATCCGGAACGATCTTCCTGATGTCGTCCGCGCCGTGATGCACGATGCGAAAGCCGCCGCCGGTAAATGCGCTGTTGCCGCCGCGCTTGTCCTCCGGCGCCCGTTCGAGCACGAGCACGCTCGCGCCGCGTTCCCGTGCCGACAGCGCTGCACATAAAGCGGCATTGCCGCCGCCGACCACGACCACATCATAGGGCTGATCGTTCACTATTGCTCTCCGTTACCCTGCGCGCCCGGTGTGCCCGAGATCCTGAAAGAAACCCGCGGGGGAATTATTTGCATTCACATGTATACATAATAATACATTACAATACCAAGTGCGAATCATTGTTCCAATAAACCGGCGCCGCCGCTGACGACGCTGAAGGACGGAGAAAAGCGCAACAATGAACACAGAATCGAAAGGCGCGCGCCTGCGCGAACTGATCAACCGCAAAGAAAAAGTGCTGGTCGTGCTTCACCCGCCCACTGCCGCGCACGGGCGCCTCATGGAGCGTGCTGGTTGCGAAGCGGGATTCGTCGGCACCGGGGGTGTCGTCGGCGCGTATACCGGGCTCGCCGATATCGGCGTGCTCACCATGATGGAATGCGTGCAGATCGCGGGCTGGATCGCGCAGGCGGTGAATTTTCCGATCATCATGGATGGCGACACCGGCCACGGCGGCATCATGGCCGTGCGCCGCATGGTGCGCGAATGCATACGCGCGGGCATCGCCGGCGTGCGCATCGACGATCAGCCACTCGAAGGCTAGCGCCGGACCCAGGCCGCGGGTTTGGTAGTCGTGCCAATCAAGAAGGCGATCGCGCGCTATCGCGCCGCCGTCGACATGAAGAACGAGCTGGATCCCGGCTTCGTCATCATGGCGCAGTGCTA
>JACQOK010000385.1 GCA_016202565.1 Betaproteobacteria bacterium
GAGATCCACCCGCGCGTGCTCACCACCATGAGCCAGCCCGCGATCGGCTATCTCGACCCGATATTCGTCGAGATGATGGAGGAGTTGAAGTCTCTCCTGCGTTACGCCTATCAGACGAAAAATCCGCTTACCTTCCCGCTTTCCGGGCCCGGATCGGTCGGGATGGAATACTGTTTCGTCAACCTGGTGAAGCCGGGGGACAAGGTGGTCGTGTGCCGCAACGGTGTCTTCGGCGGGCGCATGATCGAGAACGTCGAGCGCATGGGCGGGGTTCCCATCGTCGTCGAGGACGAATGGGGGTTGCCCGTCGATCCGCACAAGCTCGAGGATGCGCTAAGGAACAACCGCGACGCACGCCTCGTCGCTTTCGTGCACGCGGAGACTTCGACCGGCGTGCTGTCGGACGCGAAGACGCTGGTCGACATCGCGCACAAACACGACGCGCTCGCCATCGTCGACGCGGTGACTTCGCTCGGCGGCTCGCCGGTGCTGGTCGACGACTGGAAAATCGACGCGATCTATTCCGCGAGCCAGAAGTGCCTCTCCTGCACGCCGGGGCTCTCGCCCGTGTCGTTCAGCGACCGCGTGGTGGACTACGTGAAAGCCCGCAAGGACAAGATCCATAGCTGGTTCATGGACATGAATCTGCTGCTCGGCTACTGGGGCGCGACCACCCGCACCTACCACCACACCGCGCCGACCAATGCGCTCTTCGCGCTGCATGAAGCGCTGCTTCTGATCCGCGAGGAAGGCCTCGACAACTGCTGGGCACGCCACCAGCGCCACCACACCGCGCTCAAGGCGGGACTGGAAGCGATGGGGCTCAGGTTCCTCGTCAAGGAACAGCACCAGATCCCGCAGATGAACGCGGTGCTCTGTCCCGAGGACATTAATGAAGCCGAGGTGAGGAAGACCCTGCTCAACGAATTCGGTCTTGAAATCGGCGCGGGACTCGGGCCGCTGGCTGGCAAAATCTGGCGCTTCGGCATCATGGGCTACTCGTGCCGGCCGGACAACGTGATGCTGTGTCTTTCGGCGCTCGGGTCGGTGCTCGACGACATGGGCTACGCGGTGCATGTCGGCGACGCGGAAGCCGCGGCCCACAGCGCCTACGCCGCCATGCACGCCAAGGCGGCGCAGGCCAAGAAAAAGGGTGCACCGGCCAAGGTCGCGGCTTAGCGCGCGGGCCTTTCCTCTATGACCGGCCGCCGCGAGCGGCCGGTTGTTCCGTTCGCGGCCGACGTCATTCCGGCACGACTGCTACACACTGGATCTCGACCATCATGCTCGGCCGCGCGAAACCGGCGACGGTGATCAGCGCGCTCGCCGGATATTGTCCCGCAGAAAAAAACTCCTTCCTGATTTCGACGAAGCGATCGCCGTAGCGGGCGTCGATGATGAAGACCGTCATGGTGACGATGTCGGAGAGTCTGCCTCCCGCCTCACTGAGCGTCGCGGCGAGGTTCCGGAAAGCCTGACGCGCCTGGCCATCGAAGTCACCGTCGAGCGGCTTGCCTTCGGCGCCGTGTATTCCGCCGTGCCCCGCGACCCATAGCGTCCGGCCGCCGTGGGTGGATACTACCGGCGAGAACGCCCGTTGCTGCTGCCACGTGCCAGGATAGAATTTCTTTTCCATTGTTGCTCCCGATATGCGCTAGCCCGCGCTCACGCCGGTAGAGCGCAGCCCGGATGAATTGAAATGAAATGCTGATTTCCCCTGCGCAGTCAGATCGCGCTGACGTCGGTGCGCTGCCAGAAAATGACGCGCTTGCGCAGCACCGCGATCAGCACGTTGAGCACGACGCCCATCACACCGAGAATCACCAGCACGGCGAACATGCCGGCGACGTCCATCGTGTAGTTCATCTGAATGATGAGATAGCCGAGTCCCGCCTTGGCGCCGACGAACTCGCCGACGATGGCGCCCAGCACCGCGAGCACGATGCCGATCTGCAGGCCGGCGAAGATGTAGGGCAGCGCCTCGGGCAGTTTCACCAGGAAAAACGTCTTGATGCGCGAAGCGGTGAGCGCGTGCATGAGTTCGAGCTTGTCCGCCGAGGCGGACTTCAACCCCACGATGGTATTGACGAGCATCGGAAAAAACGACACCAGGGCGGCGATGATGATCTTGCTTTCGATGCCGAGTCCCACCCAGACCAGGATCAGCGGTGCGATCGCGATCTTGGGCAGCGTCTGCAGCGCGACGACATAGGGATAGATCGTTGCCTCGATCAAGCGGACCTGGCTGATCAGGGTGCCCAGAATGAACGCGACCGAAGCTGACAGCAGAAATCCCAGCAGGATCGCCTGCAGCGTGACCAGCAGCGCCTTGACGTAGACGCCGCTCGCAAGTCCCGTATGGAGCGCGCTCAGAATGTGAGAAGGCGGCGGCAGAATGAGCGTGCTCACCTTGTACGCCGCCACGTACCATTCCCAGCCGCCGATTACCAGCACCAGCGTCAGCGGCAGGCATACCCACTCGGGCCGGTTGCGTACCCGCGCAAACAGCCGCGCAAACAAAGCGCCCGGGACGGCCGGGGGCTTTTCCAGGGCGGCGCGCGCGACGGTTTCGGACGAGGAGACTTCGTTCATCAGGGTTTGAATTCGCGCGCCTGTTTGATGATCGCCGTCTCATCGAACCGGTTGATCTCGTCGATCAGGTCGTTCGTATAATACGTGCCGACGTCCAGCGGCTTGGGCAGCACCTCGGTTTCGACGAGATAGGCCTGGAACTTCTCCATCACACCGCGCGGCAGATCGCCCCACTTGTTGGTCTTCATGGCGTTCTTGGAGATCAGAACGGTGCGCACCGCCAGCACGTTGAGCTCACGCTTGACGGCGGCATCGGTGACGCCGTCGCGCGGCGCGGTTTGCGGATAGACTTTCCAGTGGATCCGGATGGCGGCCTCGGGATTGGTGTACTGGAAGAGCTGCGCCTTCGCGATGGCGCGCGCAACGCCGACGAGCGTCTTGCGGCGCGCGGTGTAATCGGCGTTCTTGGCGAGGATCGAGCCCACGGCGTGCCCATCGGCGCGCGGATCCCGGATGATGCTGGAAAAGGCGATTCCGCTCTGCTGCAGGCTCACATAGATTTCGTCCCACAGCGAGTAGGCGTCGATCTGCTTCGAGCGGTAGGCGCCGGCGGCGCGTGCGCCGACCCCCACTTCGACGATGTTGTAATCCTTGCCGGACTCGAGCCCGACGGTCTTCATGAGGCCCTTGACGTAGTTGGTCCCGCCGCTCGCAAAGCTCGAAACCCCGATGGTCTTGCCCTTGAGGTCGGCGAGCGTCTTCATGCCGCCCTCGGCGGGCAGCGCCACGCCGAAGATATCGCCGCGGATCGATGTGTAGTAGAAGCGCACGTCCGCTCCTTTCTGGATCGCGATCATGGCACCCGAGGGATTGCCGATCGCGAAGTCCGCGCGGCCGCCGACCACCATCTGCATCGCGGCGGCTGCGCCGGCCATGGAGTTCACCTCCACCTCCAGCCCTTCCTCCTTGAAATAGCCGAGATAAACCGGGAGCGAACTCGAGTAGGCAAAAGCCGAGGTGATCTGCGGCTGGGAGTGGAGCAGCGTGATCTTCTGCAACGCTTGGGCGGCAGTATCTTCCGCATGCGCTGCCAAAGCGAGGACGAGTGCAAAACAGCTGGCGATCCGTTTCATGTCATCGGTCTCCCTGTTGACTGTGTAGCGTTCGGTAAAGTGTTGTCCCGCGGCGGGTTCAGTCGAGCGCCCCGGAGGCCGCGAGGTCGTGCCGGATTTGCGTCACCAGCCGGCCGAATTCGGGCGTGCCCATCACGTCAAGCGACCGTGGGCGCGAGAAATTCACGTTGAGCTCGGCAATGATGCGGCCCGGCCGCGCCGACATCACGAGCACGCGATCGGCGAGAAACACCGCCTCGCTGATGCTGTGGGTGATGAGGAACACGGTCTTGCGTGCCGCGGCCCAGATGCGCTGCAGGTCGAGATTCATCTGCTCGCGGGTCAACGCGTCAAGCGCGCCGAAGGGCTCGTCCATCAGGAGCACCGCCGGGTCGTGCACGAGCGCGCGGGTGATCGACACGCGCTGCTGCATGCCTCCGGACAGCTCGAATGGATACTTGCGCTCGAAGCCGGCGAGTCCCACCATCTGAAGCAGGTTGTGCGCCCGCGCGGTATACGTCGTCTTGTCGAGCCCCTGCACGTCCACGGGAAGCAGCGTGTTCTGCAGCACGTTGCGCCATGGCAGCAGCGTGGCGGTCTGAAACACGATGCCGATGTCGCGCCGCGGCCCCGTGATCGGAGAGCCGCGCAGAAACATTTCGCCCGCGGTCTTCGGCAGCGTTCCCGCGAGCAGGCGCAAGAGCGTGCTCTTGCCGCATCCGCTCGGGCCCACCACCGAGACGAACTCCCCTTCGTGGACGGCGAGATCGATGTCCGCCAGCGCATGGATCCGCTCCCCTTCTATGGTCTCGTAGACCTTGCTGACGCCGAGGCAACGTATCGTCGGCGCCCCCGCCGGGCGCGTTCCGAATGCCTGCCTGCCCGCCGCCAATCCGTCCACCACGTTCACAGTGCACCCCGGGATGCGGCCTGGTGCCGCCGCTGCATTATTTACCGCGCTCCTGTGGGGGTCAAGGCGAGCGCTCAGGCGGCAGCGCTGCGGTTGCAGATTTCAAGCGCGGCGTCCAGATAGACTTTCGCCGCCGTCACCAGGTTGTCGACGGGCACGTGCTCGCCGACCGCGTGCATCAGGCCCTTTGCGTCCGGATGGGTGCGGCCGCCCGGCCCGTAGCAGACGCACGGCACGTCATAACGGTTGAGATGCGTCGAGTCGGCCCCGGGACGGCGGATGATGAGCGGCGCGTCGCCGCCGGTGACGCGGCGATGCGATTCGCGCACGACCTGAGTGACGAGCGCGTTTTCGCCGATCGCGGTCGGCGGATCATTGACGAAGAACTCAAGCGTGGGTTCGGGCCGGCCGCGCGAGCGCGCAAACTCGCGCAGCACGCGCCGCAGCGAGCGTTTCACCTCGTCTGCGGTCTGGCCCGGGACGGTGCGGATGTCCAGATAGAGGCTGCACTCGAACGGATTGCGCGCGAGCCGCCACGGCAACCCGCCGCGAATGGCAGCGATGGTGACGTTGGGGTGTTCGCCCATGCATACGTGCGCCGCCTCGTACTCCTCGGCCCATGTTTGCAGAGCCGACTGCAGGGCGTGCATTTCGCCTATCGCGTTGACCACGCTTGGATCGCGTGATAGCGCCGCATGGCTCACCGTGCCGCCAACGGTAATTTTTGCCCAGAGGGCGCCCATGTTTGCGGTGCACACCTTGAGGCCGGTCGGTTCGCACAGGATCGAATAGTCGGCGCTGATGCCGTGCAGCACCAGGTGGCGCGTGCCCACGCCGTAGCCCGCAACCGAGCCGCCCCTGAACTC
>JACQOK010000397.1 GCA_016202565.1 Betaproteobacteria bacterium
ACGTAGGCGAGTTGACGCGCGACCTCGGTCTTGCCCACCCCGGTCGGCCCGCTGAACAGGAAGCAGCCGATCGGCTTCTGCGGGTTGCCGAGCCCGCTGCGCGCCATCTTGATCGCCGCGGCGAGCGCGTCGATCGCCCGGTCCTGCCCGAACACCACGGCCTTCAGATCGCGGTCGAGATTCCTGAGCGCATTGCGGTCATCGGTCGACACCGTCTGCGCCGGGATGCGCGTGATCTTGGCGATGATTTCCTCGATGTCGTGCTTGCCGATGATCCGTTTCTGCTTCGATTTCGGCAGGATTTTTTGCGCCGCGCCCGCCTCGTCGATCACGTCGATCGCCTTGTCGGGCAAGTGCCGGTCGTTGATAAAGCGCGCCGAGAGCTCCGCCGCCGCCGTGAGCGCGGAGGGCGTGTACTTCACCCCGTGGTGGGCCTCGAATCTCGACTTGAGCCCGCGCAGGATGGCAATGGTCTCCGGAACCGACGGTTCAACCACGTCGATTTTCTGGAAGCGGCGCGAGAGTGCGTGGTCCTTCTCGAACACGCCACGGTATTCGTTGTAGGTGGTGGCGCCGATGCACTTCAGCTGCCCGGTCTGCAGCGCCGGCTTGAGCAGGTTGGAGGCATCCAGCGTGCCGCCCGATGCCGCGCCGGCCCCGATCAGAGTATGGATCTCGTCGATGAACAGAATCGCGTTCGGGTTGTCGACCAGTTGCTTCAGCACCGCTTTCAGCCGCTGCTCGAAATCACCGCGATACTTGGTGCCGGCGAGCAGCGCACCCATGTCGAGCGCGTAGACCTGGCACCGCTTGAGAATGTCGGGCACGCTGTTTTCCACGATGCGCCGCGCGAGCCCCTCGGCGATCGCCGTCTTGCCGACACCCGCCTCGCCCACCAGCAGTGGATTGTTCTTCCGGCGCCGGCACAGCGTCTGCACGACCCGCTCGAGCTCACGCTCACGCCCGATCAGGGGATCGATCTTACCGGCGAGCGCCAGGGCGTTGAGGTTGAGCGTGTAGTTCTCCAGCGCGCCGGCGGGCTGGGCTTCGTGTTCGCCCTCGGTGTCGGCATCGCTTTTTGACGGCGCAGCCTGTGGCACCTTGCTGATGCCGTGCGAAATGTAGTTGACGACGTCGAGCCGGGTCACACCCTTCTGGTGCAGGAAGTAGACGGCGTGCGAGTCCTTCTCGCCGAATATCGCCACCAGCACGTTGGCGCCGGTGACTTCCTTCTTGCCGGAGGACTGCACGTGCAGGATGGCGCGCTGGATCACGCGCTGGAAACCGAGCGTGGGCTGAGTGTCCACCTCCTCCCCGGTCAGGATCGGCGTGTGCTCGGTCACGAAATCGGTCAGCAGCTTCCTCAGCTCGTCGATGTCCGCAGCACACGCGCGCAGCACCTCCGAGGCCGACGGATTGTCGAGCAGAGCCAGCAGCAGATGCTCCACGGTAATGAACTCGTGGCGCTTCTGGCGCGCTTCCATGAACGCCATGTGCAAGCTGACTTCCAGTTCCTGTGCAATCATCTATCTCGGCCTGTCTTCAATTTTCTTCCATTACGCACTGTAACGGATGTTGGTGCTGTTTTGCGTACGACTTCACCTGCTCCACTTTAGTTGCCGCCACATCCTTGGGATAGATGCCGCAGACTCCGATTCCCTCACGATGCACCTTCAGCATGATCTGCGTCGCCTTTTCCCGGCTCAGCGCAAAGAACTTTTGCAGCACAGCAACGACGAAGTCCATCGGCGTGTAGTCGTCGTTCAGCAGCAACACCTTGAACATCGGCGGCGGCTTGACCTTGCTCTTCTTCGCCTCCAGAACCGTGTCTTCGCGTTGCCTTGTTGCCATGCCGAAAAATTACGGTTAGTCCCGCGCCTCAATTGTTATTTTCGCCATAATCGGGGAAATATCAAGTGGCTTTACCACACCTTTTCAGGAGTATACTTGACTTCCACCCCCAAATAGCCTAGAAAGCAATCGGGTGTTTGGCTTCAAGCTTTTCGCAGGACCGGTTTGGCCGTTCGCGATCCTTGAAACTCAAACAAGTTGCGGGGATCACGACCCGCGTTTTAGATGAAGGTAGGAAATATGGCAACTGGTACTGTGAAATGGTTCAATGACGCAAAAGGCTATGGTTTCATCACGCCGGACGATGGTAGTGAGGATCTCTTTGCTCACTTCTCGGCAATCCAGATGGGCGGATTCAAAACGCTCAAGGAAGGGCAGAAAGTGTCGTTCGAAGTGACCCAGGGTCCCAAAGGCAAGCAGGCGTCAAACATCCAAGCCGTTTCCTGAACGCGCGCCGGTGCCCGACCGGTGAGCGCTGCCCCGAATAATCGATAATCCCACTCGCCCGCCGGGGCGTGTGGGCTTTTTTTGGGGGTGGCGGGAAGCACTGTTCCCGCGCGGCGCCGCGCCCGGGAACCCCTCCCTTGGCGCGGATGGCGGGCCGTTGGCACGCGCCTCCCCGGCGCGGCGAAGCGCCTACTTGCCCCAGGGCTTGATTGCGTCCTTCAGCTTGTTGTACCCCTCGATGTAGCGCGGCCGCTTTCCACCGTAGATCCTGTCGAAGGTCGCCAGCTGCTCGTCGAGCCAGCGAGCGAGTTCGGTGTTGCCCGGATTCGCGGCCTTGTAGGCTTCGTTGATCAGAACGAAGTGGATCCGCGGATCGTACGGCTGCTTCTCGCCCCCGACCGTCTCATCCCCCGCCAGCAGGCGCAGCAGCATGGCATCCGCTGAACCCAGCGTTTGTTCGAAGATCGGCTCGCCCTGCATGCGATACATGACGCTCGTCATGTCGCGGCCACTCTTCATGGTGAAGCCCATCTCATTCCAGACCTTATTCATGTCCTTGCCGGCCCCGACATGGTCGAGGACGATCTGCCCCCAATTGCGCAACACTTCCGGAGCGTCAGCCATGAGGTCGGTCAGCCGGTCGCCGTCGAGGTCTGTCGCATAGACGATTACCTTGCGCTGCCGGATCATGTCGTGCAGCAACAGGCCGAAGTTGGTGTCGGAGATGTGTTCGTTGATTTCGCCGCCCCAGTTCTCCATGCCGGCCTTGAAGTCCTTGGGCAGCAGCGCGACGATCGCATCGACGTTCGCTTTGTGCTCGGCGTAGGCGTCGACCGAGTAGCGCCGGCTGAGTTTGAACTTCGTCCCCTGCAACAGCCAGCGCAGGATACCCGCGTTGACGGCGTCTTCCTGGGCTTGGGTCGGCTTGGTGGCGACGCGTCCGAGCTGGCCCGTCTCGTGCACCATCTTCAGGAATAGACGCACGGCATACGCCATCCTGACTCCCGGGGTGTTCATCTCGGAGTGGATGTTGCCGGTCTCGCGATCGACCCGGAACTTCTTGCCGTCCTGCGAGTACGGCAGGCCGGGCATGAAACGCACGCTGGTGATCGTGCCGTAGGGGCGGACGTTGCAGTAGACGCCGGCCGCGGTGCGCAGCGGCGCGTTGGCGGACTTACCGAGAACCACTACCTTCTTGCCG
>JACQOK010000399.1 GCA_016202565.1 Betaproteobacteria bacterium
ACCACCACCACCACCACCGGTGAGTGAGGTGCCGCAGGGTGAGCCCGTCACAACGCCGCTGCTGTCGGCGCAGATTGTCGGCACCGAGCAGGCGACACAGACGGAGATCGAGCAGCTCACCAAGGAAACGACGCAACCGATTGTCGCGGCAACGGGTGAGAAAGATGAAGATCAACCAGCGACACCGCCGCTGTGCCGGTAGGTTGGATCCCTCGACTTCGGGGTTTACCCCTACGCTCGGGACGATCCCTCGACTTCGGGTTTACCCCTACGCTCGGGACGAACGCGGTATTTGGGGAGGGTTTCTGGTAAATAGATCTGCCAGGAGCAACGGGAGACCACATTGAATCCGCGATACGGTGCGCTGCTTGTTGGCTGCGTGCTGAGTGTGTTTGCGCCTCAGGGTCGGGCGCAGGCGCAGGACGCTGCCGCGGTGAGCACGACCAGTGGCACGGTGGTGGTGCAGAAGGCCGACGGCACGGTGCGCGCGCTCGCACCGGGTTCATTGGTACAGCAGGGTGATGTCATCAGTACGCAGCCCAACAGCTCGGCACGGCTCAAATTCACCGATGGCGGGGAACTCACTATTTCGGGCAATTCGCAGATCCGCGTTGATGCCTATACCTTCAACACCGTCTCCCCACGCAGCGACAATATGGTGATGAGTCTTCTGAAGGGAGGGCTTCGCAACATCACCGGGTTGATCAGCCGGCGCGGGACCCCCGATGCCTACCGGCTGCAAACGCGCTCGGCGACGATCGGCATTCGCGGCACCGATTTCATTGCGCGGCTGTGCGCGGACGACTGCGTGAAGGAAGTGGCACAGGTGCCGCCGCAAGCGCGTGCGCTGCCCGCCGAGATTCCGGCGCGAGTGGCGATTCTTTCCGGCCAGGTGGTGGCGATCGACAAGTCCGGTACGGCGCGCCCGCTCGCCGTGGGCGGGGCGATCTATACCGGGGAAATCGTGGAGACACGGGCGCAGAGCTATGCGGTGCTGGCGTTTCTCGACGAAGGGCGCGTGACGCTACAGCCCAGCTCGCGCTTTCTGATCGAGCGGTTTCGCTACGAGCCAGGGCGGGCCGATCCGGGGCAGGCGGTGCTGCGGCTGCTGGCAGGCGGGATGCGTGCGCTGACCGGGGTGTTGGCCCGTCGGCACGCGCCGAGCTACCGGGTGGAGACGGTCGTGGCGACGATTGGCATTCGCGGCACCGGTTTCGATGCTTTCTGTACTGGCGCCTGCGTGGATCCCGGTGTGCAGGATAAGCCGCCACCCGCGCCGCCGGGCACACCCGAAGACGGATTGGTGGTGAACACCTGGGAGGGGACGATCGAAGTGAGAAACCCGGCCGGGGTGCAGGTGGTGGAAGTCGGACAGACGGTGCAGGTGGCGGCGCGTGAACAGCCGCCGCGGCCAATACCGGACGTGCCGGACTACATGCGTGATGCGCCGGGGCCGCGGCCCGATGGCATCAAGGTGGACATGCAGCAGCTCTTTGGCGGGGGAGGGGAAAGCCAGACCGACCCCGGCCTGTACGTGCAGGTGAAGGAGGGCAGCATCGCGCTCACGCAGGACGGTCAGGTGCTGCAACTCGATCGCGGGGAGTCGGCGTACGCGAACTTCGACAAGACCCAGTTCTATCGGCTGCAGTTTACACCGGTGTTCCTGCAGCGCGAGCCGGTGCTTTCCGCACCTGCCGCCGGCGGGCTCTTCTGCGGGTTCGGGTTCCGGTAACCGAATTTGGGGAGGGGTACGGTTCTGTTCGGCCACCCGACGAATATCCTCGCGGTGAAGGCGTAGCGCTTCGGAAGGCTTCATTCGTTACTCACGTCATCGATCTCGACTACGTGGTTGATCATATATAGAGCGACGCATATAGCGTCAATCAATCATGCCAAGCGGATTGTGGAAACGGGCTCGTCTGTGGAAGCAAGCTCGATTGCGGGAGCGGGCGTGTGGGAGGGGCTTGCGGCTGTGGCAGGGAATGTGGGAGCGGGCGTGTGGGAGGGGGCTTGCCCCCGATCGCTTTTCCGCCAAATGTCGTATATAATAACGACAAATATCGGATCACGCGGCAGGAGGCCGGCATGGGCGAGCAGCTGGTAATCGAGTTACTCGGAGGCACGCGGGTACTGGGGACAAAGGTGGAACGCGAGGTCGACTTCGACGAGCAGATCAAGCGTGGTTTCCGTCCCCAGGTCTTCGCCAAGTTCAAGGCGAATACCAAACTTCCCAACGCTGTTCTGTCGCGGGTGCTCGGAGTGAGCACGCGCACGATCGATCGCCTCGTGACCTCCAGGAGCACCTCGCGCATCAAACCCGCTGTGAGCGATCGGCTGTATCGCGCGGCAAAGGTCGTCGCGCTGGCGGAGGCGGTGCTGGAGGATCGGGAGCAGGCGCTGGAATGGCTGTCTTCCAAACAGGCCGGTCTCGGGAATCGCGTGCCCTTTGATCTGGTCGAGACGGAAGCCGGAACGAGAGAGGTCGAGGAAGAGCTGCAGCGTATCGAGCACGGCTTTGTGGCGTGATCGTTTATCGGATCTGCAAGGCCCGATACGCGAAGACCGCGTTCTCCGGGGCCGGCGGGCGCGAAGCCTCGGGGCGCTGGCACTATAAAGGACAGCCGATCCTGTATGCGGCGGCCACGTTGTCGCTCGCGGCATTGGAATATCTCGTCCACCTGGGACGGCGGGACGCCAAGGTAGCTTTGGTGTCGGTTGAGGCCGCGATTCCTGAAGCCGTTGTCGTGGAAGTCGTCGAAGTTGCTTCTCTTCCCAAGAACTGGAACTCATCGCCGCCGATCGAGGCCACGATGGCTTTGGGCACCCGGTGGTGCGTCGGGTTGCGCAGCGCGGTCCTCAAGGTGCCCTCCGCGATCGTGCCCGGAGAATTCAACTTCCTCCTCAATCCTCAACACCCTGACTTCAAGCGCATCAAGCTCTCCAAACCCGAGCCGTTCTCCTTTGACCCGCGGCTGCTGAAGTAGCTAGCCCGAAAGAAGCGGAGCCCTGCCTATTTTCATCGCGCGGCTGTGCGCGGACGACTGCGCCAAGGAGGTCGCGCAGGTGGCCGCACGCGAGCCGCCGCCGCGGCCGCTTCCCGACATGCCGGGCTATATGCGCGATGCGCCGGGGCCGCGGCCGGACGGCATCAAGGTGGACATGCAGCAGCTCTTTGGCGGGGGAGGGGAAAGCCAGACCGACCTCGGCCTGTACGTGCAGGTGAAGGAGGGCAGCATCGCGCTCACGCAGGACGGTCAGGTGCTGCAACTCGATCGCGGGGAGTCGGCGTACGCGAACTTCGAGCGCACCGAGGTCTACCGCCTGCAGTTCACCCCGCCCTTCCTGCAACGCGAGCCGGTGCTCTCGGCGCCGAGCGCCGGCGGGCTCTTCTGCGGGTTCGGGTTCCGGTAACCCAACTCGGCGTTCTTCCCTCGACTTCGTCGCTTCGCTCCTACGCTCGGGACGAACGGGGAATGAGGCCTGTCCTGAGCGTAGCGCAGCGGAGTCGAAGGGCTCGGGACGAACGGCCCTACACCTGGCTCATATGTGTGTTTGAAAAGCAATAAAACGCGGGTATAATCCGCGCCTTCGGTTTCTTACCCCCACCCTGACCCTCCCCCTTTACGCAGGGGGAGGGAAACTGAGGACCGATCCCCCTCCTCCAGGGGGAAAGTAAGGGGGTTTATCCTTGCCTCACCGCTCCTCGCATGGCGGGAGGCTCAACCCATAAGGAGACTACTCGATGCGACATTACGAAGTCGTTTTTATCGTCCATCCGGACCAGAGCGAGCAGGTGCCCGCCATGGTGGAACGCTATCGCCAGATGGTCACGGGCAGGGGCGGCAAGATCCATCGCCTCGAAGACTGGGGCCGCCGGCAGCTTGCCTATCTGATCGACAAGGTCCACAAGGCGCACTACGTGCTGATGAACATCGAATGCGACAACGAGACGCTGGACGAGCTCGAACACGCGTTCAAATTCAATGACGCCGTGCTACGCCACCTGACGGTCAAGATGAGCGGCCCGGTCACGTCACCTTCACCGATGATGAAGGAAGAAAAATCGAAGTCGCTCTCGACGGCCGGCGAGGAGCCTGCCAAGGCGGCAGCAACCGAGCAGGCGGCAGCATAAGTGGGCGTCAATGCCGTCGCGTTGAGCGGCGAGTTGAGGGAGATCGAGCCGTTGCGCCACACCCCCGCCGGGATCCCGCTGCTCAATTTCAGATTGACGCACAAGTCGCAGCAGATCGAGGCGGGCTACAAGCGCCAGGTGGACTGCGAAGTCAACGGAATAGCGATCGGCGAGGTCGCCGTGGCGATGGCCCGCATGCAGCCGGGGCACGCGGTGAACCTGGAAGGCTTCCTCAACCGCAAGAACCGCATGAGCGCGCAACTCATATTACATGTGACGAAAGCACAAACGTTAAAGGAAACAGATCATGCCAAGACTGGGATCGAGCAGGGCTAGAGCCAAGGCCAAAGC
>JACQOK010000040.1 GCA_016202565.1 Betaproteobacteria bacterium
CCGCCTGTGCGAACGAGTGGGTCCGAGGCGTCTGCGAAAAGCCCCGGGTGAAGTGCGGCGAGTGTCCAAACCAAGCGTTCCTGCCCGTCGAGGACCAGGTAATCCTCGATCACCTCCAGGGACGTCACGTGGTTGGCGTCTATCCCTTGCTTACCGATGAGACGTGTTGGTTCTTGGCGGCGGACTTCGACAAGACGTCCTGGGCCGACGACGTGGCGGCCTTCGTGGAAACCTCTCGTATGGCTGATCTCCCAGCCGCGGTCGAGCGGTCACGCTCGGGCAACGGCGCCCACGTCTGGTTCTTCTTTTCAGCGCCGGTCGCAGCGGCCGCCGCCCGCAAGATGGGCTGCTACCTCATCACCCAGACGATGACCCGGCGCCACCAACTGAGTATGGAATCGTACGACCGTCTCTTCCCCAACCAGGACACGCTCCCCCGCGGCGGGTTTGGCAACCTCATCGCACTCCCGCTCCAACATGGCCCGCGGCAGATAAGCAATACCGTTTTCGTCGATGAGCAGCTCGTTCCCTACACCGATCAGTGGAAGTTCCTCTCCGAGCACCCCCGCATCGAGCCGGTGACTGTCGACGGCATCGCGCGTGAGGCAACGCACAAGGGACTGGTGGTCGGTGTCCGGCTGAGCGACACAGCAGATGGCGACACCCCGGCGCCCTGGACGCGCCTGCCGTCCGGCCAGCCGCGCGTCCGGTTCAGCGCGCCGCTTCCCCCAGAGGTGCGCGCCGTCCTGGCGCAGCGGCTCTTCGTGGCGAAGGCCGGACTGGCGCCAACCGACTTGAACCAGATCAAGCGCCTGGCGGCATTCCAGAATCCAGAGTTCTACAAGAAGCAAAGCCTCCGGCTCTCCACGGCGCTGACTCCTCGCGTCGTTGCCTGCGCTGAGGAATTGCCTGAGCACGTGGCGCTGCCCCGCGGGTGCCGGACCGAACTCGAGCAGCTCCTTCAGGAGCACGGAAGCGTCCTCCTCATCGAGGACCAGCGGTGTGACGGGAAGCCTCTGGACGTCACGTTCGAGGGCCGGCTCACCTCCATTCAGAAGAAGGCCTCGCGGGCCCTCCTCCGTGAGGACATCGGCGTGCTCGTCGCGCCGCCGGGCGTGGGCAAGACCGTGATCGGCACGTATCTGATCGCAGCGCGATCCCGAAGCACACTCGTGCTGGTCCACCGCCAGCCGCTCCTTGATCAGTGGATTGCCCAGTTGTCCATGTTCTTGGGTCTCGCTCCCAAGGCGATCGGCCAGATTGGCGCCGGAAAGCAAGCCGCCAACGGGCGGCTCGATGTGGCGATGATCCAGAGTCTCGTGCGCGTGGGCCGCGTCGACGACCTGGTCGCTACGTACGGCCATGTGATCGTCGACGAGTGCCACCACATCCCGGCCGTGTCCTTCGAGCGAGTGCTGTCGGAGGTGAAAGCGCGCTTTGTCACCGGCCTGACGGCCACGCCTCGCCGGAGAGACGGCCTTCACCCGATCACCGAGATGCAACTTGGCCCGGTGCGCTTCGCGGTCGACGCTCGGAGCCAAGCGGCGCGGCGGCCGTTCGATCACCGGCTGATCGTCCGCGAGACCACATTCGGCAGCGATCGCACGGTGTCAATGGACCGTATCCAGGCGCTCTACGCCGCATTGGCGACTGACGAGCGGCGCAACCGTCTCATCCTGGATGACGTCACGGCCGCGGTGGCCGAAGGCCGATCTCCGGTTCTGCTCACCGAGCGAAAGGATCATCTTGATTACCTGGCCGCCCGGCTTCGGGGCGTAGCCCGCCATCTCGTCGTCCTCCGCGGCGGTATGACGCCGACCGACCGGCGCGAGGCCGCGATGACTCTAGCGTCCATTCCGGACAACGAGTCGCGCCTCATCATCGCGACCGGCCGCTACATCGGTGAAGGATTCGACGACGCGAGGCTCGATACGCTCTTCCTCGCGATGCCGGTCTCGTGGAAGGGCACCCTGGTGCAGTACACCGGCCGGCTCCATCGCTTGCATCCGGGCAAGACAGAAGTCCGCATCTACGACTACGTCGATCGAGAGGTACCCATGCTCCGTCGGATGTTCGACAAACGCCTGCGTGGATATCGCGCGATCGGCTATGCGCGCGACGCGGCGCCGCTCGGATACGAGGAACTAAATGACGAGCCCGTGGTCACCAATGACGCGGATGCTCTTCAGCCCTTCGACGCTCCACCGTGAGGGGTTCATGAGGAGCACACGAAAGCGAAAGGGCAAGACTCTTCCCACGCGGCTCAGCAAGGCACGGCTCGACCAGCTGGTCGAGGAAGCGACCGTCGACTGCTACAACGAATCAGAACAGGCCACAGGCCTGTACACGATGATCGAGGACAACCTTGGGATTCCATTCGCGACGACCGTTCTCGGAGTCCTGGTCACCGTAGAGCGTGTTCAACTGACACGACGGGAGGAGATCGTCGCTGTCTGCCGCCGCGCCAGCGTGCTTCAAACCGTGCCGCTCCTCGACCTCCCACTACCGTCACCGCTGCCGGTGGGGGCGGAATGGATCGAGGCCTACCGCCACTGGCTGGGCGCCGGATAGATTCGCGGACGCGCCGCCGATGAGCGAACACCAGTACGAGGAGGTCGAGGTTGCTGATCGTCCCTTGGGCGAGCGGCAAATGAGCGACCTTCGAGCGCTCGATTCGAGCAGCGCGCCGCCGATCACGGCGCGCAACCAGACCGCGCACGCGGTACAGCAGCGGCTGCGAACAGGCTGCCCATGGTCATTTCTGCCGGCGCGAGTGCTGATGTAACGCTTCTTCCCTAACTTGCCGCCATTGGTCCTTCCACTATCATTTCGCTGAGATGGCCAGGATCTCGAAATCGAAGCGCAAACGGAGTCGGGAACAGGTCTTTGCTCTGCTCCCAGTACGCCGGATAGCGGGCGCGGATCTCGTCGCCGTAGGCCGCGCGGAGCCGCGCAACCTCACGGTAGATCTGGCCCTCCAGGCCCGGCCGGGCGGCCTGGCCGCGGAATTCGTCCTCGCTGA
>JACQOK010000392.1 GCA_016202565.1 Betaproteobacteria bacterium
ATTATAACCCGATCCCTTACCTCTACTGTGTCATAAAACTTGCAGGGGAAGGTAGCCCGGATGGAATGAAATGAAATCCGGGAGAGGAGTTCCCGGAATCCGCTTCGCTCCTTCCGGGCTACGATACTTTCGTGACACAGTAAGATTACGAGATCCCGGAAAACCCGCTGTCACAATGATCCTCGATTCGGATCGGGCACGTTCGATGCCTCGACCACACAGGGCCATGTGGTCATGAGCCCGAAGTCCCGATTCAGAAAGTTCGCTCACCAGCCCATCGAAGCGCGCGTAACCTATCGTCGGTCGCGAACAGGGCAATCTGCGGACCCGCGTCAAGCAGCACGTTTCGCACGTAATTTCGCCCTCATTTTGGCGGAAACATCCTGCGAAGCGCCCGGGTCTCCCCCTGGGGATCTGCTGCGCACCGCCTTTAGCAGCCGCGCCGGGCTTTTCAGGCCGAGCACCCGCTGCAGCGCATCCTTCACGAACTCCGACTTGGTGAGACCCAGCCGCCGGGCCTCCTGATCCACTCTCGACTCGAGCGCGGGATCGAGCCTGATCGACATCGGCATAGTTGCTCCCGGTATTTACGTAGTACAGCGATACGATACTTGCACGGCGCATACTCACCGAAAAAGAGCGGCCAACGGCCTTGAGGGCCGATACAGATTTCTGTATGATGGCTGCCATGAAAACCACCTTGGACCTTCGTGATGATCTGCTCGTGCGAGCCAAGGAGACCGCCGCGAGGGAAGGCACCTCGCTCACGAAAGTGATCGAGGAGAGCCTGGCGCTGCGCTTGCGCCGGAGGCGCGTGGGGGGAGGAAAACTCAAGCCGCTTCCGGTTTCCAGCCGGAAACGCGGACTTCGCACGGGCGTCGACGGCAGGAGCAATCGGTCGCTCTTTGATGCCGCCGACACGTGACGCCCGATGTCAATATACTGGTCGCCGCATTTCGCAGTGACCATCCCAACCATGGCTCCGCCCGCAGGTGGCTGAAAGGGGCGCGCAGCTCGTGGGGTGGAAATCAGGGTCAGAGTCACATTTCGGTCGCGAAGCTCCCGTTGTCACGGGAATGACAACGACTGTCGTTCCCGCGCGAGCATAGATTGTCGTTCCCGAGAAGCCTGCCCTCGAATGCCTTAATCGGGGGGCGGGAACCCATACGGCGTGTCCATAAGCCGAAGCCGGAAAATTGGATTCCCGTTGCCACGGGAACGACAAAGCAGCAGCTCACCCCAGGAATATTGAACCGCCGGCGATTGTTTACATAGGCCAACAGCAGGCAGAGTGCCACCGGTTTTCACGCGCATAGGCGGACCGTGACACGGAGACCGCAGGATAGCCGACGCCGCCGCTGCCTGGATTAGAGGAGGCCGCATAATGCCCTATCACGACCCGCCACCACCACCTGCGGCAGCGTGGAGTAATCCCGAAGCGATGACACGCTGCTTGTCATCCTCGCGGGAGGCGGGGATCCATAGGGCGGCTCTTCTCGCGAAAGACGAAATTAGATTCCCGTTGTCACGGGAATGACACAACATGGGATTCCCGTCCCCGATTTAAGCATTCGAGGACACGCTTTAACGGGAATGACACATCGGGATTCCTCCCGGCGAGGGGATGGACACTCAGGCGATGTCGAGCGCCTTGAGGATCGTCACACGTTTGTTCGCGAATTCGTTTGCCTGGTGCGCAAGCTCCGCAATATTATCCTCGGCTGACTCCAGCGGCTTGCCTTCCTTGATGATGCGCTGACCCTGCCCCGCGAGAATC
This sequence comes from Betaproteobacteria bacterium, assembly GCA_016202565.1. Lineage (GTDB taxonomy): Bacteria > Pseudomonadota > Gammaproteobacteria > Burkholderiales > SG8-41 > DSOT01. The sequence continues at coordinate 1,778 of JACQOK010000392.1, forward strand.
TGCCAGGCGAAATTCGCCCACTCCTGCGGCTGCTTTTTGGCATTGGCGCGGGCCAGCAGGAATAACTGACCGAAGCGCGGCACCAGCACGCCGCCGCCGGTCACCGGGCTCGCGAGGTAATTGATATCCGAACTGCCGCGCGCCTTGTCGAGCAAATGCGCATTGAGCCGGTCGGTGTGTGCCTTCGCTTTGCGCGCGATCGCGTCGTCCTGCACCGCCTGCAGCGACCCGCCGCCGGTGAGCACCATCACGGCCTGCAGCACCTGCGCAAAGGTGATGTTTTTTTCGCGCACTGCCTGTTCGACCTGCGCCAAAGTCTTCGCCTGGTGGTCGGCCAGCGCATCGAGAATCGGCGCATAGACCGCCTCCTGCAGCGTCGCCTCGCCCAGCGCCCCGGTGACCTTGAGCGACACCTCAGCGCGCTCCAGGGTCAGAATGAAGCGCTGCTTGCGCAGTGTCTCGGCCTGCTCCAGCACCGAGACCCGGCGCGCGCCTTTCACCCAGTAGTCGCGGCGGAACTGCTGGTTGACCATGAAGTCGCGCACCGTTTCCCGGAACATCGCATCGGGGACCTCTTTCAGGAAAGCCTGCTGATCGGTTGAAAGATTCACGGCGTCCACGTGGTCGAGGTAATGCGCGGAACAGGCGTAGTTCAACTTGGCGGATGAGAGCCATTGCGCCATGTCCGCAAAGGGCATGGGATCCCAGTCGCGGTTGAAGTACTCGTGGGCGAGGTAGTGGCGATTCTGGTCCTTGATCTTCTTGATGCGCTCGACCACCATCGGATAGGCGCGGGCATAGAGCGGATTGGTGGCGAGCAGCTTCTCGGCGAATTCGATCGCCGCATCGATGCGCGAAACGATGCCGCGGCCGGGCGCGGCCATCACCTCGGCGTGCTCGGTCAGCAGATGGCGCATCGGCACCATCGCCGCCCATCCCGGCATCGTGTTGTAGCTGATGTAGAGCACGCCGCCGACCTTGAGCTTGCGGCGGATGAAATCGACGATGACGCTGCGGTTCTCGTTCGAGATTCAGCTCCAGATGCCGTGCAATCCGATGTAGTCGAAATCGGGCAAATCGGACCGGCCGCAGAATTCGGCGAAAGCCTGGTCGTAGAGCTTCGCCTCCGCCCGCGAGATCGCCGCGAGTTCCTGCGCGAAGCTCGCCTGCGCGGGGTTGAAGTCGGTGCCCCACCATTGGGTCGTGGATCCGGCCGCATGCAGATTGGCGCTCATGCCCTGGCCGAAACCCAGCTCGCAGGCGGTGCCGACTTCCGGCGTCGCGAGCCCCGCGTTGAGAAACGCCAGGCGCATGCGCAGCGGATTGAGTTCGTTGTAATAGCCGAAGGTGTAGCCGATATCGGCCACGTAGCCGGAGGTCCAGCACGATCATGGAATCGTGCCTTGAAGATTGTTCGCGGGAATGGCGATTTTATCGGGGATTGGCCGTATTGGGGCGAAATTTGGGCCTATTCGATCCGAGCCTCCCTCGACAAGCTCGGGACAGGCCTCTCGACGAGCTCGAGACAGGCCTCTCGACTCCGCTGCGCTACGCTCGAGACGAACGGAAGCGGAGTTTACCCCGAGCCTCTCGACGAGCTCGAGACAGGCCTCTCGACTGCGCTCGAGGCGGGCTTGTCGAGGGGCTTCCCTCGACTTCGCTTCGCTACGCTCGGGACGAACGGGGTGCGAGTTCGTTTCCCCTGCCGTTCGTTAACTCTACTGTGTCATAAAACTTGCAGGGGAAGGTAGCCCGGATGGAATGAAATGAAATCCGGGAGAGGAATTCCCGGAATCCGCTTC
>JACQOK010000393.1 GCA_016202565.1 Betaproteobacteria bacterium
CTCCTGCACCTGCAACCGGCGCGCAAAGGCGTCCACCACGCGCGGAATCTTGGACAGCCCGACGATATGGCCGTTCGGGATATAGGCGACGTGCGCCTTGCCGAAAAACGGCAACAGATGATGCTCGCACAGTGAATACAGCTCGATGTCCTTGACGATCACCATCTGTTGGTACTCTTCGCGAAACATCGCCGCGCGCAGGATCCCGGCCGGATCGAGATCGTAACCGTGGGTGAGGAACTGCAGCGCCTTGGCGACGCGTTCCGGGGTCTTCTGCAACCCCTCACGGTCCGGATTCTCGCCGAGATCCTTGAGTATGGCGCGATACTTGTCGGCAATACGCCTGACCGTGACCGGATTGTACTGGTCGATCTTGGCGTAGCCGTCCATCTCGTTTTCTTCGAGCATTTGCCTCGTCAGTGTCATGGATGCTCCGCTAGCTGTTATCGCTGGGGATTATTCTACTCCGCGAGCCGCGCGCGGATGGCTTTGATGATGCCTTCCTTATTGAGACCACACTCGGCCAGTTGGATTCCCGGGTCGCCCTGGTCGATGAACCGGTCGGGCAGCCCCAACTGCAACACGGGCACTGCGCGCCCATGTTTCTGCAACGCCTCCTGCACCGCGCTGCCGGCACCGCCCATGACGACATTTTCCTCGACCGTCACGAGGAGTTCATGGCGCCCGGCCAGATCCAGCACCAGCGCCTCGTCAAGCGGCTTGACGAAACGCATGTTGGCAACAGTGGCATCGAGATCCTCCCCGGCCTGCAGACTGGGGGTAAGCATCGCGCCGAAGGCGAGAATTGCGACCCTTCTCGACGCGGTCTTGGCTTCGCGTCGCAGTTCGCCCTTGCCGACGGGCAGCGCCTGCATTTCCCTGTTCACCTCGGCGCCCGGGCCGCTGCCCCGCGGATAGCGCACCGCCGCCGGTGAATTCATCTGGAACGCGGTATAGAGCATCTGCCGGCACTCGTTCTCGTCGGAAGGCGTCATCACGGTCATGTTGGGCAGGCAGCGCAGATAGGTGAGATCGAAACTGCCGTTGTGCGTCGCGCCGTCGGCGCCGACGAGTCCCGCACGGTCGATCGCGAACACGATCGGCAGATTCTGGATCTGGATATCGTGGATCAGCTGGTCATAGGCGCGCTGCAGAAAGGTCGAGTAGATCGCGACCACCGGCTTGTAGCCTTCACAGGCGAGCCCCGCGGCGAACGTCAGCGCGTGCTGCTCCGCGATTCCCACGTCGAAATAGCGCTCTGGGTGGAGTTCGGCGTACTTCACCAGACCGGAGCCCTCGCGCATCGCGGGCGTGATGCCGACCAGCCGCTTGTCCTGCGCCGCCATATCGCACAGCCATTCGCCGAAGACCTGGGTGTAGGTGCGTTTGCCGCCTGACTTGCCCCCGGAAATGCCATTCATTTTGTCGAACTTCGATACCCCGTGATAAAGGACGGGATCCGCCTCGGCCAGCTTGTAGCCCTGGCCTTTGCGGGTCACGACATGCAGGAACTGTGGCCCCTTCAGGTGCTTGATGTTGTTCAGCGTGGGAATCAGGGCATTCAAGTCGTGGCCGTCGATCGGACCGATATAGTTGAAGCCGAACTCCTCGAACAGGGTGCCGGGTATCACCATGCCCTTCACGTGCTCCTCCGCGCGCCGCGCAAGCTCGCCCAGCACTCTCTCGCCCAGCCCCTTCGCCCTCGCGTAGAAGCGGCCCGAAAGGAGTTTTGCGAGATACTTGTTGAGCGCGCCGACCGGCGGCGATATCGACATGTCGTTGTCGTTGAGAATCACCAGGAGATCAGCATCCGCTGCACCGGCGTTGTTGAGCGCTTCGAATGCCATGCCGGCGGTCATCGCGCCGTCGCCGATGATCGCCACCACGTGCCGCTTCTCCCCCTTCAGTCGGGAGGCGACCGCCATGCCGAGCGCAGCACTGATCGAGGTGCTCGAATGCGCGGTGCCAAAGGTGTCGTATTCGCTTTCCTCACGGCGCGGGAATCCCGAAATTCCGCCCCACATTCTGAGCTTTTTCATGGCTTCGCGCCGGCCGGTCAGCACCTTGTGACCATAGGTCTGGTGCCCGACGTCCCACACCAGCCGGTCATGCGGGGTGTTGAACACGTAGTGCAGCGCGATGGTGAGCTCCACCGTCCCGAGATTGGAGGAAAGATGGCCACCGGTCTGGCTCACCGATTCGAGCAGAAAACCGCGCAGCTCGTCGGCGAGCCGCGGCAGCTGGCTTTTTTCGAGCTGCCGCAGTTCATGTGGGTAATTGATCGATTTCAGCAATTCATACATCGTTGATTAACCGCCAAGACGCCAAGAAAATCCAAAACATGAACTACGAAAAAGAAAGAAAGCCGCATTTTTTGGGTACCAATCCATGTCTCGCCGCATTTTTAAGAGTAAAACCTGTATCGTCCTTCCTTGGCGCTCTTGGCGCCTTGGCGGTTCGAATTAAAATTTCCGCAGCACGATAAAGTCGGCCAATTGCCGCAATCGAAGCGCCCGCTCGCCGAAACCGTCGAGCGCCTTGAGCGCGTTCTGGCGGAGTTCTTCCGCAAACGCTTTTGACTCCGCCACGCCCAGGGCGCTTACATAGGTCGGCTTGTTCTGCTGCGCATCCTTGCCTGCGGTCTTGCCCAGGGTGGCGGTGGACGCCTCCGCGTCGAGCACGTCGTCGACCACCTGGAATGCGAGCCCAATACACTTGGCAAAGTGGTCGATCTGGGCGAACTCCTTTTCGTTCAGACTGTTGCCGCAGCGCACGCCGAGCAGCGCTGCGGCACGAATCAGCGCGCCGGTCTTATGGATGTGCATGAACTCCAGTTCCGGCACCGACAGCGCTTTGCCGATGGCTTCCAGATCGATCGCCTGTCCGCCGGCCATGCCGCGCGATCCCGCCGCAGCCGCCAGGAGCTTCACCATCTCGAGTTGGGTCGCCGGATCGGCGGCGAGGCGATATTCGGCAATCAGCTGGAATGCCAGGCTTTGCAGCGCATCGCCGACCAGGAGCGCGGTCGCTTCGTCGTACTCGACATGACAGGTCGGCCTGCCGCGACGCAGCACGTCGTCGTCCATGCATGGCAGATCGTCATGGACCAGCGAGTAGGCATGAATCAGTTCGACCGCGGCGCCGGCGATCGCCACGCGCTCCGTATCCGCCATCGCAAGTTCGCCGGCGGCAAATGCCAGCAGCGGCCGCACCCGCTTGCCGCCGCCGAGCACCGCGTAGCGCATGGCCTGATGCAGGCGCTGGGGAGCGATGTCGGGCGCCGGCAATACGTTTTGCAGCGTCGATTCAATGCAGCTCTGCCGGGCGTGCACCCAACTCTGGAAGTCAGCGGAAGGGGTCACTGTTCGGTGGGGCCGAAAGTCTTCAGTACGCCGTTCTCGAGGAGCTTGACCTGCTGCTGCGCCTCCTGCAGGGTGGCTTGACAGAACTTGAGCAGTTCCGCGCCCCGTTTATAGGAGGCGAGCGACTCTTCGAGCGACAGCTGTCCCGCCTCCATGCTCGTGACGATGCTTTCCAGCTCTGCCACTGCCGATTCGAAGGTTTGTGTATGCTGGGTCTTGGACGACTTGGACATGTCGCGGCGGCACCTTTTTGGTGAAACTGAAAGATTAGCGCAATCAGAGGGTTGCGGTCAATTCAAGTCACAGTCCAGCCGGTAGGAATTTTTCGGCAAGCACAAAATTGGCGGTCACGACTGAGGGTTGCGGCGCCGATCGCCGGAAGCTCAGCGAAAGACAATGGTCTCATGCGCGACGGGCGGGCTGTACCCGTTTCGGTGCGCACGGCTACATCAATGCGTAGAAAACACAGCTCTTTCAGGTAAGCAGCTGGTGTCCCCGTTCCTTGCAGCGCGAGGGAGCGTGAACCGGCCACGAAGTAAGGCCATTGCAAAACGTCACTGGTTACTGAAACCTCATCCCGGACCCACCAGCTCGACCACCTTCTGTCGCTGCGCTTTCTCTGCCGCGGCACCTCGACTTGACCAGGGACCTGCTTTTGATTGATCTAGATCAAGAAAGTGGATTTCACATGGCTATACCGTTTCTGTCGTGCAACCCAGGGCTTGGAAAACATGAGGAACGGGTTCAACTGGCTATGGGCGATACTGCAGGATCGAGTAACGGGAGAGCGCCATCGCATCATGTGTTCGGCGTGGGTTGCGTTTGCTGACGCGAATGCCGAGTCGATTCCGAGGGCTTTCCTCAAAGATATACGTGGCCTTCCTCGTGACGGCAGTCGTACCCGTCACAATGGCTGGCGTCGTTGGAATCTACTTCTCGCTTGAGGCGCTCAAGAACGAGACGCTGCTCCACCTAGGGCACGAAGTTTCGAGCCGGGCGACGGGCCTCGGGCGATTCTTCGACCAAGTGACCGGCGAGCTGCTCCTACTGTCGAACACGCCCGTCGTGAACGATCTCGCCAATTCGATCGGCGACGCCATTCAGCTTGCGCCGGCCGTGGCGAGGGAGCGTGTCGAGCGGCTGTTCACCGGCTTCGTGCGCGCGTATCCGTACGTGTACCAGGTCCGGTATCTGGGCGTCGACGGCAGGGAGATCGTGCGGGTGGACCGGCGCGACGACCGGCCCTACACCGTCCCGCCCGATGCCTTGCAGGACAAATCCGACCGCTATTACGTGCACGAGAGCTTGGAGCACGAGCCGGGTCAGGTCTATGTCTCGCCGCTTGACCTGAACCTCGAGCATGGCAAGATCGAGCAACCCGAGCGTCCGGTGATCCGTTTCGCGACGCCGATTCCAGACCGCACCGGAGCCAAGCGCGGGCTGCTGATCATCAACCTGCACGCGGAATTCATGCTCGGGCAGATCCAGGAAATGGCCGGGCTGCGTGGCGGCAGCGCGTATTTGTTCGATCGCAGCGGGTTTTTCGTGTCGCGCTCGTCGGACTCGCCCGCGGAGCCTTCGGCGCTTCGCATGCAGTCGGTCGAGGTGCTCGCGGGCACGTTCACGCGCCCGCTCCTGGCGAACATTCTGCGGGGCGCGAACGGTGCCGAGGTGCCCGGCGAATGGATCATCGCGTACGCACCGATCCAGGTCGGCCGTGCGCTCGCTGAGCGCAGCGACAGCTTGATGGAGTGGGCGATCGCCTCCGCGTTCCCGCGGAAGAAGCTGTTCGAAGCGGTGTTCAACCTCTACCTGCTGTACGGCGTGCTCGCGCTCTGCCTCGCGGCGACGGCGGTGGGCGGCTACGCGCTGTCGCGGCATCTGCTGCGCCCGCTCCAGCTCCTCAGCCGCGAAACCGAGGAGATTTCGCGCGGGAACTTCTCGCACCGCGTCGAGATCCGGGGCGACGACGAGATCGCGGACCTTGGGAGACGGTTCAACGAAATGGCCGGCCGGCTGGAGCAGTCGTACCGCTCGCTCGAGGCGCAGAAAGGGCGCCTGGAAGAAGAGGTCAGGGCGCGCACGGTACAGCTCGAGCGCGAGCAGGAAGCGCGTCGCGAACTCGACCGGCAGATGTTCCAAGTGGAGAAGATGAACACGCTCGGCGAGCTCGCGATGGGCGTGGCACACGAGATCGGCAATCCCCTCGCAGGGATGAAAGCCGTGGCGCAGATGCTCCGCGACGAGGAGGACCTGCCCGAGCGCACGCGTGTATACCTGCGGCGCATCGAGGGCGAGATCAACCGGCTCTCGGCCTTCCTGCAGACGTTCCACGGGTTCGCCGCGCCGCAGGCGACGCATCCGGTGCCCTGCCGCCTGGACGATGTGCTGGACGATGTACTTCTCTGGACGCGCAAGGAAGCGCGCACGCGCGGCGTGACGATCGAGTACGCCGCATGCCGGGAACAGGTGCCGGAGCTGTTCGCCGATCCAGGCCAGCTCAAGCAGGTGCTGCTCAACCTCCTCATCAACGCAATCCAGGCAATGCCGCGCGGCGGGCGCATCGAGATCGGCATGTGCGCGCGCCCCGAGGATCTCGGCGCCGCGCTGCCGCGCATGCGCTTTTGCGTGCGCGACAACGGCCCGGGCATCGCGCCCCATGTGCTGCCGCGCATCTTCGATCCGTTCTACACTACGCGGCCGGACGGCTCGGGGCTCGGGCTCGCGGTGGTAAAGAAGATCGCGTTGCAGCACGGCGCCGACATTCGCGTCGAGAGCGAGCCGAGTCACGGTACGCGCTTCGAGATCGCCTGGCCGGTAGCGCAGCGGCCGAGCACGCCAGCCCCCGAACGCAAGGAACGCGACGCTCGCGCGAAACGCTGTCCGGAACTGACGCATGCCTGAGCGCATTCTGGTCGTCGAAGACGACGCGACGATCCGCGTGACGCTGGGCGAGGTGCTCGGCAAGCTCGGCTACGAGATCGACCAAGCCGAGACCGGGAGACAGGGGCTCGATCTGTTCCGCACGCGCGAGTACGATCTGGTGCTACTCGATTTACACCTGCCCGACCTGAGCGGGCTTGACGTGCTGAAGGAAATGCGCGAGAGCGACGAACAGGCGCTCGTCGTGGTGATGACTGCATACCCCGAGGTGCGCACAGCGATCGCGAGCGTCAAGGCCGGCGCCTACGACTACCTCAACAAACCTTTTGAACTCGACGAGCTGAAGGAGCTTGTCAAGCGCGCGCTCGAGACGCGCCGGCTGCGCAAGGAGGTTGCACGCCTGAGAATCAGCGCGGCGCGCGCCGCTCCGATCGAGGGCATGGTCGGATCGAGCCCCGCGTTCGCCGCGACACTGGACGTGACACGCAAGATCGCCGCCGCCGGCCGTGTACCGGTGCTGGTCCGTGGCGAGTCCGGTACCGGCAAGGAGCGCATCGCGCAGGCGATCCACGCCCTCAGCCCGCGCGCTGCCGGGCCGTGGGTGACGCTCAACTGCTCGGCGCTCGCCGAGGGGCTGCTCGAATCCGAGATGTTCGGCCACGAGAAAGGCGCTTTCACCGACGCGAAAACCATGAAACCGGGGCTGCTGGAACTCGCGAACGGCGGAACACTGTTTCTCGACGAGATCGGCGACCTCGCGCTCGCGCTGCAGCCGAAGCTGCTGCGCGCGCTGGAAACGCAGACCTTCCGCCGCGTCGGCGGACAGAAGGAGGTGGGTGTCGATGTGCGCTTCGTCGCGGCGACCAACCGCGATCTGGAGGCGATGGTGCGCGCGGGTACGTTCCGCGAAGACCTCTACTACCGGCTCAACGTCGGCTCGATCGACGTGCCACCGCTCCGGGAGCGTCGCGCCGACATCCTTGCGCTGGCGCACCATTTTCTTGCCGAGGCGGCGAGGACGATGGGTCTTGCCGAGCCGCGTCTCGACCCCGCGGTGCAACCGCTGCTCGAGAACTACGCCTGGCCCGGCAACGCGAGGGAGCTGCGCAACGTCATGGAGCGCGCGCTCATCCTCTCGGGCGGGGCGCCGATTCTCGCGCTGCACCTGCCGCGCGAGATCGCAAGCCCGGCCTCCGAGCGAGGCGGCACCGACCCCGGCCTTGCGCCACTCGAGCAAATCGAGTGCCGCCACATCCGACGCGTGCTCGAAGCCTGCGGCGGCAACAAGACGCAGGCGGCGAAACTGCTGGGAATAAGCCGGCTCACGCTTCGCAACAAGATCAACGAGTACGGCTGGCAGGAGTTCATCGAACGCGGTGAGCCGGTGATCGGACGCTACTGAGCGTCGTAAAAATTCCTGACACCGCTCAGCCCTCACCCCCGCCCCTCTCCCAGAG
>JACQOK010000394.1 GCA_016202565.1 Betaproteobacteria bacterium
CATGAACTTCGCATTGAATCCGAGCCGGCCGCGCTCCGCGATGACGGTTTCGAGCGCGGCCATATTGATCGAGTGCTGCGCCTTGTTGTCGGCGGAACCGCGTCCGTAGTAGCGCTCGCCCTCCTGCTTGAGCGTCCAGGGTGAAAGCCCTTCACGCCACTGCTCTTCGAGGCCGCGGATCACGTCGCCGTGACCATACGAGAGCACCGTCGGAAGCTTCGGGTCTTCGATCCGCTCGGCAAGCAGGATCGGTCCCACCCCTTCCACCGGATTGGGCAGGATCGCCACCGTGAAACCCATGCGCTCGAACGCGGGCGCAATCTCCTGCTCGAGATAGACGTCCATGTACGGCCGGCTCTCCGGCACCTGGCTCTCGGTGCGGATCGCCACTCGTCGCGCGAGGTCCTCGATGAATTTACCTTCGTCGAAATGACGCGTTGCGCGCGAAATCGCGGATTCCCGGCTCACTGGTTTTCCTTTCTGATTTGCAGCGCGTTCATTCTAAATCCGCGCCCTTCAAAACGAAAACGGCGGGCAACGCCCGCCGTTCGTGCGAATCCGGTGTCCTTCCCGGAACGCAAGGCCTCATGGGATGCGAATGTCGGCGTCCTTGATCACCTGGGACCACTTGGCGATTTCGGCTTTGAGAAAGGACCCGAGCTGTTCCGGCGTGTTGCCGCCCGGGATCAGGCCGTGTCCGGCCATTTTTTCCCGAACCTCCGAGGTGTTGAGGATGCGCACGAGCTCCGTGTTGAGCTTCCTGACGACCGGCTGTGGCGTCCTGGCCGGAGCAAACATCCCGAACCAGGCAACCACTTCGAAGCCCGCCAAGCCGGACTCCGATACCGTTGGAATGTCGCTGATCTCGCTCATGCGCTTTCCGCCGGTGACGGCCAGCGCACGCAGCCGGCCCGCTTTGACCTGCGTCAGCGCGGCCGGAATCGTGGAGAAGTACATCTGCACGTTGCCGGCGAGGAGGTCGATCACGGCCGGACCACCCCCCTTGTACGGCACGCTCACGATGTCGACACCGGCCATGCGCTTGAACATTTCCCCCGCGAGATGCGCGGTCGTGCCGGAGCCCGAGTTGGCAAAATTGAGCGCCCCGGGTTTGGCCTTGGCGAGCGCGATCAGCTCTTTCACCGAATTCGCCTGCAGTTTGGGATTGACCACCAGCAGCAGAGGCGCGGAAGCAACGAGCGTTATCGGCGCGAAATCGCGCACCGTATCGAACGGCAGCTTGGCATACAGGCTGGGATTGATCGGAAACGACGTGATCGGTATCACCAGGGTGTAGCCGTCGGGCACCGCCTTGGCCGCGATCTCGACGCCGAGATTGCCGGCGGCGCCCGGCCGGTTGTCGACGATGACCGGCTCTCCCCAGGCTTCGTTGAGTTTCTGGCCGAGGAGCCGCGCGATGAAGTCGGTTCCGCCGCCGGGCGCGACGGGCACGATCAGGCGGATCGGCTTGTCGGGATACTTACCCTGGGCGGCGACAGCCGTGGAGACTCCCAGAACGAGACCTGCCAGCGTGGCGCCGGCAATGCGCAGCCATGGTTTCATTTCTTCCTCCTTCGCTTCTCACGCGAACCGGGCGCAGCCCAGGTCAATGCCTGATCCGTCGCGGCAGAGGCGCGTCGTCACCTCCCGCGACGGCAAGATCACCGTCGCGCTGCCATTCGGCGCGGTCGCCTCGCCGCGCTGGTTCTCCGCCCGGATCTCGAGATCCACCAGGGCATAGCCGTCCTGCACGTATTTTTTCCTGACTTTGCCCTTGCACCAGGTGGTATCGCCCATGGTGTTGAACAGGCGCAGTTCCGTCCGTATGCGCTTGAGAACGCCCGCGTCACCCATCCAGTTCGTGACGAGAGAAGCAAGCCACGCCGAGCGCTGGGGCCCGTAGTCATACGTTCCCGGGACACCGACTTCCTTCGCGATCGACTCGCGGTGATGGCCGATGCCGGTGTACTCGACGCCGCCGCCCGCTTCGGGATTGCGGAAGAAATGCCCGGGATGGCGCACCGCGCCCTTCAGCAGCACGCCGTGCGTGTGGCCCCTGCCGCATCCGACCAGAAAGCCCATGGTGTCCATCAGTGACAGCGGCCCGCGCGCGATGGACGGGATTTCGTCGCCCTTGTTGACGTCCTCCCAGTAGCGGATGTTGCGGCCGCAGATGTTTTTTTCCTCGTTCAGCACCGCCGCATCGATGGCGTCCAATTCTTCCCGGGTGTACTCGTGCTTCTTGACCTCCTTGTACTTGCCCTTCTCACGCGCCGCCTGGCGCTCGTGGCGCGTGCACCACCCGAGCACGCGCGCCACCAGTTCGTCGCTCTGGTTGGCAAATTCCGCTTCCACGTACTGGATGACGAGCCGGCCCGAAAACTTGCTGGTCTTCTCTTCCACGCCGACGACCCGCTCGATCGCGGTGATTCGATCGCCCGGTCGGATATTGCGGAAGAGTTCCCAGTCGTTGCCGGCGTAGAAGCCGTGCACGCCGGGCAATCCCCAGCGCGTGCGCCCGAGCCAGCCATACGCCATGGGAAACATCGGATGAGCGATGATGCTGCCGTAGCGGCTGGTGCGCCCGTATTCGGCTTCCCGGTAGAGGGGATTGAGATCGCCGATCCCGTTGCAGAAGTTGCGTATGGTGTCGATCGTGGCGTCCTGCAGGTAGGGGCCTTCCGCGCGCAACTGCATGCCGATCATCCGGCGCGCCGCGGCAACCGCTTCATCGGTGATCTTGCCCTCGACCGGGGCGGCATCCATGTTGCGATCGTCAACCGGATGGTTCATGGCGGACTTGTTCTCCTCCTTCAGGAAGCCGGTCTGCAATTCACGTGGCGGAGATTCTATATCCAAATTGACCCTCTGGCAAATATAATGCATTATATTTTATATGCTGCTCACGGAACACGAAGGGAAACGCCTCCTGCGCGAGGCCGGCATCAAGGTTCCCCCAGGCACGTTGGTGCGCTCTCCCGCAGCCCTCGCGCGCCGCAAGCTCGCCTGCCCCGTCGCCGTCAAGGCGCAGGTCCCATCGGGCGGGCGCGGCAAAGCGGGCGGTGTCGTGCGCGCCGCCACAGCGGCCGCAGCGCGCCGCGCCGCGCGGCGCATTCTTGGCATGCGCTTCGGCGGCGAAAAGCCGTCGGCGGTGCTGGTCGAGCCGTGGCTCGCGATCCGGCGCGAAGTCTATCTATCGGTTACGGTCGATCCCGCTGCCGACGGCTATGTCCTGCTCTACTCGCCTCATGGCGGGGTGGATATCGAGGGGGGAGAACCGCCGCTGCGCTACGCTATCGGCCCCGCCCACCGTTTCAGGTCCTACCGGCTGCGCGAGATTCTTGCGACAGCAGAACGGGATGCGGCCCTGCGGGAAAAAGTGGTTGCCCTCGGCCGCCGTCTGGTCGAGCTCGCGAGCTCCCGCGATTGCGTCACGGTCGAGATCAATCCGCTCGCGTTGCTCGAGGACGGTTCAGTGGTCGCGGCTGACGCGAAAGTCGTGCGTGACGAATGCGCCGCCTTCCGCGCCGCCGACATCCAAGCCGCGGTCGAGGCAACGCACAGGCGCGAGCCGAAACCCATCGCCCGCGCGCTCGCCGGCGATCTCATGCTGGTCTGGCTCGACGGCGACGTCGGACTCATCTCCGGCGGAGCGGGCATGACCATGGCGACCATGGATTTGATCGGCGATGCCGGCGGCCGGCCCGCGTGCTTTCTCGATTGCAGCGCCAATCCGACGCCCGGCGGTTATCGTCTTGCGTTCGATCTGCTCGACCACGAACCGAAAGTCAAGGTCATTCTCGTCTCGATCTTCGGCGGCCTTACCCAGATGGACCGCGTCGCCCGGGTCATGAAAGAAATCATGCAGGAGCGCAAATCCCGCAAGCCAGTCGTGTTTCGCCTCAACGGCACCAATGCGAGGCGCGTCGAGGAAATCTTCGCCGGCAGCGGGCTGCATAACCACACCGCGCTGGAAGACGCCGTCGCTGAGGCCGCAGCAATAGCTCGCAAAGGGGCCCGCGCATGAGCGTGCTCATCGACCAGCGCTCGCGCTTCATTATCCAGGGCGTCACCGGAAATGTCGGGCGTTTCTCGGCGCGCGACATGCGCGAGTACGGGACTGCAGTGGTCGGTGGCGTCAGCGCCGCCAGCCCGGGAATGGAAATAGAAGGCTTCCCCGTCTTCCCCGACGTTCGGGCCGCGTGTGCCGCAACCCGTGCCGACGCTTCGGTGATCTATGTCCCCGCCACCACCGCGCTCGATCACGTGGTCGAAGCAGTCGAAGGGGGGATCAAGATCGTCGTCTACCCGGGTGACGGCCTCCCGGTTCGCGACGCCATCGAGATGCGCGCCGCCGCGCGCGCCAACGGCGCCACGCTCATCGGCCCCAACACCCCGGGTCTGATCTCTCCCGGCAAGGCGAAGGCCGGCTTCATGCCCTCGTTTTGCTATGCGCCCGGAGCGCTCGGCGTCATATCGCGCAGCGGCTCGCTCTCGTACGAGGCCTGTTTCCGGCTCACGAGCGCCGGCCTGGGACAAACCACCGTGATCGGCATTGGCGGCGATCCGATCAAGGGTGTGTCCGCAGCCGAAGCACTGGAGCTGCTGCATGCCGATACCGAGACGCAGGCCATCGTCTATCTGGGCGAAATCGGCGGCGGTGACGAGTACGACGTCGCGACTTATGCCGCGCGCCGAGACGCGAAACCCGTCGCCGCGCTTATCGTGGGCCGCCAGGCGCCCAAGGGGAAAAAAATGGGGCACGCGGCAGCGCTGATCGGCTCACACGCGGATACCCATTCGGCTAAAATGAAAGCCCTTGCAACAGCAGGCGTTCATGCCGTCGGCGCCGTGAGCGAACTCGTGCCGGCGGTGGCGGCCGCACTCAATGTCCTGAAGCCATCTCAAGAATCTTCGGGCACGTTCACCCCCTTCGACAAGGCTCAGGACAGGCCTCGACTTCGTGGCCGTTCGTCTCGAGCGTAGCGCAGCGGAGTCGAGAGACATGAGCTTCAAGACCAAGGAGGAGTACGTCGCGGAATTCCTGCGCGAAGGCATTCTCGCCGGCCGTTTCCCCCGCGGCGCCCGACTCAAGCAGGACGAAATCGCACGGCAACTGGACATCAGCATCACGCCGGTGCGCGAGGCTTTTCGCATCCTGGAAGCTGAAGGCTACGTGCTGAGCATCCCGCATCGCGGCGTCGTTGTAGCGCCTTTCGACGCTTCGGCTACACGCGAGATCAATGATCTGCGGGTGATGCTTGAAAGCCGGCTGGTGCTCGCAGCGATGAAGCACACGAAGGCGGACAATTACGCGGACCTCGCCAGGCTGCAGCGTGAGTTCGAGGAAGCCGACGCGCGCGGCGATCGCGAAGCAGTACGCGCGCTCAACTACCGTTTTCACAGTCATCTCTACGCACTCGCCCGGCTGCCACAGACGCTGCACTTTGTGCAGGTGCTGTGGGCCAAGTACCCGTTCGATCTCATCAACCTGATCGGTGGAAGAGCGGGCCGGGCAGCAACGGAACATCGCAATCTGTTAAAGGCGATGAAAGCCGGCGACAGGAAGGCAGTGGTGAATGCGGTGCGAGAGCACATCGAAGCCGGTTGGCACGAATTGCAGAAGGACCTCGAACGGCAAGCCGCGGCGAAGCCCGCTGCCGGCGTGCGGAAACGTGCGGTGGCTTACGCCGCTCGAATCAGATCGCGCCCGCGGCACTCAACTCGGCAATTTCCGCGCGACTGAAACCAAGCTCGGCCAGGATCCGCTCGGTGTGTTCCCCGACGCCCGGGACCGGGTCCATGCGCGCTTCCGCGCCGGCAAACGTCGCGGGTGGCAGCGGCGCGGGAATAACGCCGACCGGTGAGCCCACTTCGCGCCAGCGGTTGCGCGCACTGAGCTGCGGGTGATTCCAGACTTCCTCCGGTGTATTCATGTGCGCGTTTGCGATGCCCGCAGCTTCTAATTTGTCGATCGCCTGCTCCGCGGTCATGGTGGAGAATGCCTTCTCGATCAGCGCGACCACCTCGGCACGTGCGGCCGTGCGTTTGGTATTGTTGTCGTAACGCGGATCTTTCTCGAGTTCCGGCCGGTCGAGCACCTTGTCGCAGAATGTCGCCCATTCCCGCTCGTTCTGGATGCCGAACATGACGCCGCCCCCGTCGCCGGCGCGAAACCGGCCGTAGGGCACGATAGTCGCGTGATCGGGGCCGCTGCGCTGCGGCGCCTTGCCGCCGAAGTGCGTGTAGTAGAGCGGATGCATCATCCATTCCACCATCGCCTCGAACATGGTGACCTCGATGCGCGTGCCTTTTCCGGTGCGTTCCCGCTGATACAGCGCGCCGAGGATTGCGGCGTAAGCGTGCAACCCGGTGCCGATATCGGTAAGCGAAACGCCCACCTTGCTTGGCGTCTCCGGGGTGCCGGTCACCGCGACCACGCCGGATTCACTCTGCACCAGCAGGTCGTAGGCCTTCTTGTGGGCATAAGGGCCGGCGTCCCCATAACCCGAAATGTCGCACACGATGAGCCGCGGATGCCGCGCGAGCAGCTCCTCCGCCCCCAGTCCCAGGCGTGCGGCCGCGCCCGGGGCGAGGTTCTGGATGAAGACATCCGCACCCGCCATGAGCCGCGCCAGGATCTCCTTCGCCCGCGGGTGCTTGACGTCGAGCGTCAGGCTTTCCTTCGAACGGTTGAGCCAGACGAAATAGGCGGACAGTCCCTTCACCGACTGGTCGTAGTCGCGCGCGAAATCGCCCACCTTCGGCCGCTCGATCTTGATGACGCGCGCGCCGAGATCGGCGAGCTGGCGTGAGCAAAACGGCGCCGCCACCGCCTGCTCCAACGACACTACCGTGATCCCTTCCAGTGGACGCATGAAAAATCCGAATTAACCGCCAAGACGCCAAGGCCGCCAAGAAAGGCAATAGAGTATCAAATACATACCAATCAATTCATCCCGGATACAGTCCTAGGCGAACGGCATTGCGAGACGTTTTTTTTGAATTGATTATTTCTTCTTTTTGTTCTTCTTGGCGGCCTTGGCGTCTTGGCGGTTCAAAATGACCTCGGCAGGCCGAGGACGTGCTCGCCGATGTAGGAAAGGATCAGATTGGTCGAGATCGGCGCCACCTGATACAGACGCGTCTCGCGGAACTTGCGCTCGACGTCGTATTCCGCGGCGAAGCCGAAACCGCCATACGTCTGCAGGCACACGTTCGCCGCTTCCCATGAAGCGTCCGCGGCGAGCAGCTTGGCCATGTTCGCTTCCGCGCCGCACGGTTTTTTTTCATCGAACAGCCCCGCTGCCTTGAACCGCATCAGGTTCGCCGCTTCGACGTTGACGTAGGCGCGGGCGATCGGGAACTGGATGCCCTGGTTTTTGCCGATGGGACGATCGAACACGACGCGCTCCCGCGCGTAGTGGGTCGCACGGTCGATGAACCAGTAGCCGTCGCCGATGCACTCCGCCGCGATCAGGATGCGCTCGGCGTTGAGCCCGTCGAGGATGTAGTGGAAGCCCTTGCCCTCTTCGCCGATCAGGTTTTCGGCGGGAATTTCCAGGTTGTCGAAAAACAGCTCGTTGGTTTCGTGATTGACCATGTTGCGGATCGGCCGCACGGTGAGTCCATTGCCGATAGCCTGGGGCAGGTCTACCAGGAAAATCGACATCCCCTCCGATTTGCGCTTGACCTCGGAAAGCGGCGTGGTGCGCGCCAGCAGGTTCATCAGGTCGGAGTGCCGGACACGGGAGATCCACACCTTCTGGCCGTTCACCACGTAGCGGTCGCCCCGTTTGACCGCCGTGGTCTTGGTCTTGGTGGTGTCGGTGCCGGCGGCCGGCTCGGTGACTCCCATCGACTGCAAACGCAGCTTGCCGCTGGCGATGCCGGGCAAATAGTTGCGCTTCTGTTCGGCCGAGCCGTGGCGCAATAGCGTGCCCATGTTGTACATCTGGCCGTGGCAGAAGGCGGCGTTACCGCCATTACGGTTGATCTCCTCCATCACCACCGAGG
>JACQOK010000411.1 GCA_016202565.1 Betaproteobacteria bacterium
ACGTGGAATTTGTGCGGCGGATAATAGCCGTTCAGGCGCAGCACGACGTTGCCCTTTTCGTCGAAGAACAGCAGCGTCGGCGTGAACTGCACCTTCAGCAACGCCGCGAATGTCTTTTCGCTGTGGACCTTGCCGTCGAGCCAGGTGACTTCGCGATCGCCCCAGATGTTGATGGCGACGGCGTCGAACTGCCGGCGCGTCTTGTCGACGATACCCTTGTCGCCGAAATTGACGCGCATCAGTTCGCGGCAGTACGGACAGCCGTCCTGGCCGAAATAGACCATGAGGCGCTTGTTAGCCTTTGCCGCCTCCCGGATGTCCTCCCGGAAATCGAGGAACGTCTCGCGAAACCACGGCGGAATGTCGATGGCGTGCGGACTCGGATTGAGGGTTGCGGGCGCAGGCTGGGCGGCGTACGCGGGGGCAATGGCGGCAAGCGCAAACGCGGTTAGCAGGAGATAACGGTAGTGCATGCGAACTCATCCGTTTCCCGTCCGGCGGTGCGGTCGGGTTTTCAGGGTGGCTATTGCCGTAGTATAAAGTTGAGCATCGTATCGACCAAGCGGGCAGCGGGATGAGCGGATGAAAGACTGGAACGAGATCAAGGCATGGCGCAAGGCGCAGCGTAAGGAGTTGATTGAGCGCCGCTCGAAGCTCGACACGGCGCTGCGCCGGCGCTGGAACGAGCGTATGACCACGCTGCTCGAACAGGGTTTTCCAAGCCTCGCCGGACGGGTGGTGGGGTTCTGCTGGCCGTTCAAAGGCGAGTTCGACGCGCGCTTTGCGGTGCGCTATTGGCGCGACCGGGGCGCGACGGCGGCCCTGCCCGAAGTCGTCGCCAAAGGGCAGCCGCTGCGTTTTCGCAAATGGTGGCCCGGCGCGCCCACCACGCCGGGTGTCTACGACATTCCGGTGCCGGCCGGCACCGAGATCGTGGTGCCTGAGGCAGCGGTGGTGCCGATGAACGGATTCGACGAGCAGGGCTACCGTCTGGGCTACGGTGGTGCTTTTTTCGACCGTACGCTCGCGGCGCTTGACCCGCCGCCGCTCGCGATCGGCGTGGGTTTCGAGTTCGCGCGCCTGCCCACGATTTTTCCGCAGCCGCACGACATCCCGATGGACTTCGTCGTCACCGAGGCGGGCATTTACCGCGCGGGTGGCAACAGGCTAACGATGCTGGATGCGGCGGCCTGCGCCGCCGAAGCGCGACGCCTGCTCGAGAAGCGGCGGCTGTCGCCCCCGGTGGAACCGTAACGAGTCAATTTATCACGCCCTGCTCGATGAGAATGCGACGCAGCCGGGCGAATCGGTCCGCCGCGTCCTCCATTTCAAGTAATTGCTGTCGCGCGGTCGTTTCGATGGGCAGGATTTCCGCCAGCCGGTAGGCGACCCATGCCGGATCGTCGATCCGAAGGGGCGCCGGGAACTGCGCGGCGCCCACTTTCTCGATGATGAGACTCAGCACTTCGCGGCAGGTGGGATCCATCGCCGCCGGGGCTTCCGCGCGGAACAGCTCCACGCTGGCGGAGATCAGTCCATTGTGTGCGATGCGCGTTTCCAGGATGCGGAAGCGCTCGCCGCCCCGCGTCAGCAACTGGAAGAGTCCGAGCTGCGGCATGTCCCATTGCGTAATGGTGGCGAGGCAACCGATTGTTTCCGGCACGGCAGGAGGCCCGACTTCCCGGCCTTCGCGGATCAGGCATGCCCCGAACGGCACGTTGTCGCGCAGACACGCCTTGGTCATTTCGAGATAACGCTGCTCGAAGATCCTGAGCGGCAGCACGCCGTCGGGAAAAAGAACGGTGTTCAGCGGGAAAATGAAAATGTCCCGTCGCGACTCGTCACTCATCACTCGTCACTCTTCACACGCCGATTCAGTCGCCCGTCACGCTTTATGACAGTTCCCGATGCCTCACCAGCACCGGCGCCTGTGCTCGGAAATGAGCGGCGAGGACCTCGGCGAGGTAGACCGAGCGGTGCCGGCCGCCGGTGCAGCCGAGCGCGACCGTGAGATAGCTGCGGTTGTCCCGGTTGAAACACGGCAGCCAATTCTCCACGAAAGCGCGGATATCGTCCCGCATTTTCTGCGTATCCGGGTCCGCGCCCAGGAACTCGACTACCGGCGGGTCGCGGCCGGTGAACGGTCTGAGCTTCGGGTCATAGTTCGGATTGGGCAGGCAGCGCACGTCGAACACCAGATCGGCATCGAGCGGGATCCCGTTCTTGAACCCGAACGACTCGAACAGCAACGTGAGACCCGAGCCGGAGAGCCCGACGAAGTCCTTCACCCAGGTGCGCAGCGCGTTGGGAGAGAGGTCGCTCGTGTCCACGTGATGCGCGAGATCGGCGAGATCGGTCAGCAGTTCGCGTTCGCGCGCGATGCATTCGGGGAGCGTGAGCCCGCTTTCCGACAGCGGATGCCGGCGCCGCGTCTCCGAATAGCGCTTGATCAGCGTATCGGTCTTGGCGTCCAGGAACAGCACGCTTACGTCAATGCCGCGTTGCTTGAGCTCCGCGACCTGTCGCGGCAGCGCCGCGATGGGGGATCCGCCGCGCGCATCGATGCTGAGCGCCACCCGCCGATAGCCGGCCGTACTGAGGTAACTCGTCAGCTCGGGCAGCAGCTGCGACGGGAGGTTGTCCACGCAGTAAAAGCCGCTGTCCTCGAGCACGTTGAGCGCCACGCTCTTGCCCGATCCGGAGAGGCCGGTGATGAGGATCAGCTGCATTAGAGCGCGTGAATCGTGAATGGTGAATGGTGAAGTGTCAGGATCGTCTCGTCGCTGGTCAACGATTCACGATTTACGATTCACGCTTTTCTATCTGCTGCGTCTGGCGCGCGACGAATTCCTGGGTGCTGTCGATGCCGCGCAGCTGCAGTACATGGCTGCGCACGGCGGCCTCGGTCAGCACCGCGAGGTTACGCCCCGCCGCGACGGGGATCGTCACCTTGCGGATCTCGACCCCCATCAGTTCTTCGCTTCCCGGCTTGAGCGGCAGACGCTCCATGGGCATGAGATCCGGCCCCGGCCGTTCCAGGTGCACGATCAGCTGGAGGTTCTTGCGCGGCCTGAGCGCTGCCTCGCCGAAGATCGAGCGGATGTTGAGCACCCCCAGGCCCCGCACTTCGAGAAAGTCCTTGAGCAGCGTGGGGCAGCGGCCTTCGAGGGTGTCGGGGCCCACGCGGTAGAACTCGACGACGTCATCGGCAATCAATCCGCTGCCGCGGCTCACCAGCTCGAGCGCAAGCTCGCTCTTGCCCACGCCGGACTCGCCGGTGAGCAGCACGCCCACGCCGAGCACGTCAAGAAACACCCCGTGCACCGTGATCGACTCGGCGAGCGCGCGCGCGAGATACGGGCGCAGCATCCACATGAGTTCCACGCTCGGCACCGGCGAGACGAACAGCGGCGTTTGCGTGGCCTCGGCCACGCTGATGAGCGGCGCCGGGGCGGACTCGACGCCGGCGACGATAAAGCACGCCAGCTCGCGCGTGGCGACCTGCCCCAGATTCTTGCTGCAAAGATCGGGTTCCAGGTTGTTCAGGTACTCGACTTCCGAGGCGCCCAGCACCTGAATCAGATTGGGATGGATGAAGTTGAGATGGCCGATCAGCCCCTTTGACGAATCCTTGGTGAGCTCGCTGTTCAAGTCCTTCGTGCCACCGAGCCGCCCGGCGAGCCATGTGAGCTTGAGCTTCTGTTTGTTGTCCTCAAACAACCGGGCTATGCTGACTTGCGGCATGGGGTTGCCAATCGAGGATCAGTTGATGCAGTTCGGCCGCGGTCTGGACGCCGAGCAGCCGCTCGCGCAAGGACTTGTCGCTGAACATCTGCGCCAGCTCGGACAGAATCTGCAGATGGAGGTCCGTGGCGCGGTCCGGAACCAGCAGAACGAAAATGAGATTGACATTCTGTCCGTCGGGCGCATCGAACGGAATCGACTGTTTCATCCGGACGAAGGCGCCGATCGCCTCCTTGAGGCCCTTGATCCTGCCGTGCGGGATCGCGATGCCCTGACCGAGGCCGGTCGAGCCCAGCTTTTCGCGCGCAAACAGGCTGTCGAACACCAGGCTGCGCGCGATCTGATGGTTGTTTTCGAACAGCAGGCCGACCTGCTCGAACACCCGTTTCTTGCTGGAAACGTCGACGTCGAGCAGCACGTTCGACACCGGCAGAAGTGGAGAGATGAGGTTCATGACATGAAGTTGTCGGTAGTGGGGAAGCCGCCCGCTATCGGCAGCGCCCCCCGCGCGTTCACTCGCCGCCCTGATGCTTGAGCGGTGTGGCGGCGTGCCGGTGCTCGAGGTTCCGTTCTTTGTGCTTGATGATCGTGCGATCGAGCTTGTCGACCAGGCCGTCGATCGCAGCATACATGTCGGAATCAACGCTTTCGCAGAAAATGTCCTTGCCGCGCACGTGAACACTGGCCTCCACCTTCTGTCGCAGTTTTTCGACCGAGAGGATCACGCTGACGTCGATCACGTGGTC
>JACQOK010000404.1 GCA_016202565.1 Betaproteobacteria bacterium
GCCCGAAGGGTTGCAGCCACAACGGCCGCTCACTTTGTCGGGCGGCTTGCCCATATTCGCGATATGAGCTGCGCCGCCCTTCGCGTGATCAATCCGTTCTGGCTGCAACGCACACGTGGTTCATTATGTTAGGCACTCTAAGGAGAACGTTCATGAAGACAAGAGAAGCGTTGGGAGTGCTCGCCGAGCACCGCGGGGATGCCGTGGCGGTGTGTGCCCTCGGGATGGCAGCCAACGAATGGTGGGCCGCCACCAAAAGCGAGGACAGCTTCTACATGCACGGGGCGATGGGATTCGCCGCGAGCTTCGGGCTTGGCCTCGCGCTCGCGCTGCCCGATACGCCGGTCTGGGTGATCAACGCCGACGGCTCGCTTTGCATGAACCTGGGCTGCCTGCTCACGGAAGCGGCGCAGGCGCCGGCAAACCTCAAGCACTTCGTGGTCGACAATCGCGTGTATCAAACCGTCGGGGCCATGCCGATGGTCAACCAGGGCGTGAGCAACTACGCCGCCTTGGCGCGAGCCGCGGGAATCCCGCGGGCGAGAACCATCGGGAACATTGCAGACCTCGAACGCGCGCTGCCCGAGATTGCGTCGCAGCCCGGCCCCTCCTTCACTGTATTGCGGGTCGAGCCGGAGTCCGGTTTTCTCGGCACCCCGCCCATGACCTATGAAGGCCCGGAGATGAAGTATCGGTTTGGGCGGGCATTGGAGCGCCGGCTGGGCATCACCGTGTTCGGTCCCCAGGGCTACTGAGAGTCCGTAACAGAATGACCGCCCGCCCTTCGACACGCTCAGGGCGAACGGTCGCTTACAGAGGGCCGTTCGTGGTGAGTTCATCGAACCATGAACGGCCTGGATTCATTTTGTTGCGCACTCTAACGCTGTGTCAGCGGAGCGTCATATGCCCGCGTTATAGTGGGCAATATGCCGTTTTCCCGCCGCACTTTCCTCCTTTCCGCCTCCGGGCTTGCCGCCGCCGGCATTCTTCCGCTTCGGCGGGTGCTTGGGCAACCGCGGTTCGCGGCCGATCCGTTCATGCTCGGCGTCGCCTCCGGCTATCCGCGGCCCGATGGTGTCGTGCTGTGGACGCGGCTCGCCCCCGCGCCACTCGCCGGCGGCGGCATGCCGCCGCAGCCGGTGGAGGTCGCCTGGCAGGTCGCCGCGGACGAGGCGTTCCGCAACATCGTCCGTCACGGGACAGCCGCGGCAACGCCTCATTTCGCGCATTCGGTGCACGTGGAGGTGTCGGGGCTCGAATCCGGGCGCTGGTATTGGTACCGCTTCCGCGCCGGAAGCGCAGTCAGCCCGGTCGGACGCACCCGCACCGCGCCGGCGGCCGGTGCTCCAGTCGAGCGCATGCGCTTTGCGTTTGCCTCCTGCCAACACTACGAGCAAGGCTATTTCGCCGCCTACCGCCACATGGCGGCGGAAGACCTCGACCTTGTCATCCACCTCGGCGACTACATCTACGAGTCATCGTGGGGCCGCAATCATGTGCGCAAGCACGAGGCAGGCGAGCCAATCACGCTCGAGGAGTACCGCAACCGCCACGCGCTCTACAAGACCGATCGCGATCTGCAGGCGGCACACGCTGCTTTTCCGTGGATCGTCACCTGGGACGATCACGAGGTGCAGAACGACTACGCCGGCGACCATTCGCAGGATCGTGTCCCGCCTGCGCTTTTTCTCAAGCGCCGTGCCGCAGCGTATCAGGCCTACTACGAGCACATGCCGTTGCCAGCCACCGCGCGCCCGCGCGGCCCTCAAATGCAGCGCTACGCGCGCATGGCGTGCGGCGCGCTCGTGCAGTTTCACGTGCTCGATGACCGCCAGTACCGTTCCCCACAGGTTTGCCCGCGGCCCGGCCGCGGCGGCAGTAATGTCATTGAGTCCTGCGCGGAGCGCCTCGATCCGCAGCGCACCTTGCTCGGCGCAGCGCAGGAGAAATGGCTCTTCGACGGGCTCACCGCCTCGACTGCGCGCTGGAACCTGATTGCGCAGCAGACGCTGATGGCCCAGGCCGACCGCATGCCCGGTGAAGGACAGGCGTTCTGGACCGACGGTTGGGACGGCTATCCCCGCGCCCGCCAGCGCCTGCTTACCCATATCGCGGAGAGCCGCATCGCCAACCCCGTAGTCATCGGCGGCGACTTGCACATGTCGGTCGTCGCCGACTTGAAGACCGATTTCGACAATCCGCATGCGCCGGTCATCGCAACCGAATTCGTGGGGACCTCGATCAGCTCGCAGGGCCTGTCGCGAAAGCAGGTCGATTCCTGGGCGTCCGACAATCCGCACATCAAGTATGCCGACCCCACGCGCCGCGGCTACACCGTGATGGAGTTCTCGACGCGACGCTGCGTCGCACATTTACGCACGCTAGACGACGTGAGGAATCCCGATACACAGATCCGGACGCTTGTCGCCTTTGCCGCCGACGACGGCCGACCCGGCGCACATCGGCTTTAGCTTTTTGCGCAACACGGGTGACCGCGGCGCGGTGAACACTTGGAACGACAGCCGCACCAAGGTAACCTACACGTTGTCGTGCCAGAGATGAAACATGCCTTCCTCCTTTAACAAGCTTTTCCGCTCGATCGCCGAGCGCGGCCGCTTCCTGCTCAGCCCGCGGCTGCGCGCCGTCGTCGCCCGCCGTGACCGTGTCGCACGGCTCACCGAACTGTGCCATGCCCTGCTTGCAGAACAGGGCGAACCCTCCAGCGCCGCACTGGCAATGGAGGCGCTCACCGCCTATTCGATCCTCGACGAAGCCGGCCGCACCGAATTCTTCGACCTCCTCGATCGCGACTTCGCGCCGCGCTCGGAAGCAGTGATACAAGCCATTGACGCCTACCGCGCGAGCCCCGGGCCGCGCACGCTGTCGGCGCTGGCGCAGGCGGTGGAAGCGCCGCGCCAGGAGCTGTTTCGACGCATCAACATGGCGCCCGGCGGCACCGCAGCGCTGGTCGAACTGCGCGGGCTCATTCTTGCGCAGCTGGACGGCAAGCCGGGGCTGCGGCAGGTCGACGCCGACCTGGCGCATCTCTTGCGCTCATGGTTCAATCGCGGCTTTATCACGCTGCAGCGCATCGACTGGCATACGCCCGCCCATATTCTGGAAAAGCTGATCCGCTACGAAGCGGTGCACGAGATCAACGGCTGGGACGATCTGCGGCGACGCCTTGCCGCCGACCGGCGCTGCTTCGCATTCTTTCATCCCGCGCTTCCGGACGAACCCCTGATCTTCGTCGAGGTCGCGCTGGTGAAGGGACTCGCTTCGACCGTGCAACCGCTGCTCGACCCGGCAAGCGAAATCGGCGATCCCGATCGCGCCGACACGGCGATCTTCTACTCGATCAGCGACTGCCAGCCCGGATTGCGCGGGATCTCGTTCGGGAACTTTCTCATCAAGCAGGTGGCCGCGGAGCTCGAGGGCGAATTGCGCAAATTGAAGACCTTCGCGACCCTCTCGCCGGTTCCCGGCTTCCGCGCCTGGCTCGAAGCGAATCTGCCGCGGCTCACGACCCTCGCCGGGGGAATGAAGCTCGCCAGCTGGGTCGAAAAGAACAAGGGGCAGACGGGCCGGCGCGCAGCCCCGCCGGCTGATGAATTGCGCGATTCCCTGCAGCAGCTGTGTGCCTGCTATCTGACGCGCGCGCGACGCAAAGACGGCCGGCCAGTGGATGCCGTGGCCCGCTTTCACCTGCGAAACGGGGCGCGGCTCGAACGTGTCAACTGGGCGGCGGACAGCTCGCCGCGCGGGCTCACGCAGTCGGCGGGCATCATGGTGAACTACCTCTACGAACTCGACGAGGTCGAGCGTAACCACGAAGCCTACATCAACGAGGGAAAAATCAACGTCTCGCGCCGGGTCGAGTCTCTGGCACGTGCCCTGCGCTGGCCTGCGGACCACGCCGTGGAAGCGCTTCAGCCGGCGGACGCGGGCTCGCCTGCGCGCTAGGAACGCTCGCGCCAGCGCTCGAGCTGGCGCCGCTCGCGCTTGGTGGGTCGACCGCGGCGGGCACCGGCGGCATCGCCCGCCGCCCGGCGTAGCGCCACCTGCTCGGTGCGCCGGGCACGGCTGTCCTCGTCTTCCTCGTAGAGCGTGCGCGCGACCGCTGCGGGCCCGCGCTGGTCGGAAAGCTGAGCGACGCGGATCACCCACTCATAGGCGCCGATGTGGATCATCAGCCGGTCGCCGGCTTTCACGCCTTTCGAAGGCTTGACGCGCTCACCGTTCAGTTTCACCTTGCCGCCGTCGACTGCCTGCTGCGCCGCCGATCGGGTCTTGAAAAAACGCGCGGCCCACAACCATTTATCGATCCGCACCGCTGGCCCCTTTGCGCACGCCGCTTCAACTCAGATCGATCGCGTGCTTCTTGAGATCTTCGAGCGGCACGAATTCGAGCGTCGCCTCGTGAGTCGCCGTCAGGACTACCCGCGGCGCCATGCCGGCGACGAGCGCTTACTTCCAGCGCGCCCCGCACAGCCACCAGCGGTCACCGGGTTTCAATCCGGGGAAACCAAATTCGGGCATCGGTGTGGAAAGATCGTTGCCGCGCGAACGGCTGAATTCCAGGAATTCCTTCGTCATCAGCGCGCATACGCTATGCACGCCGGGATCGTCGGGCCCCGTATTGCAGCAGCCATCGCGGTAGAACCCCGTCACCGGCGATTCGCCGCAAGTCTGCAAACGGTCGCCCAGGACGTTACGTGCGTGTTCGCGGGGATCGAATCGTCTCATGGCATCTTCAGGACTCGGTTTAAAAACGCATTAGCCGCCGATAAACGCAGATAAACGCCGATGAAAACCAAAAAAATCCAGCCACAGAGGGCACCGAGTTCACAGAGAGAACAACGGTAAATCTTTTTCATTCTCTGTGTCCTCTGTGATCTCTGTGGCTAATGCCTTTCGGAGTTGATCTTGTCGGCGTTCATCGGCGGCTTCCAAAATTACGCAGTAAAATGCCGCGCCTGGCGCAGGCGGCGTCGCTCGCTTGCGGAGCGCGCTCCATCCGGCCGCACACCTTGTTCCAGGAACGCCAGACGCCCTTTGGCGCCGCTCGACTCGTAATCCTGCCGCAATACCTCGGCGGCAGCAGCGGATGCGATCCCGAGTTGCGTGGTCAGGAACCCATGCACCAGTTCCACCAATCGCTCGAGCGCAATCTCGTGCGTCTTGCCGGTTCGGGCGAACACCCAGTCGGCAAAGCGCATGAAGCGTATGAAGGGCCCGTCCCGAGCGATGTCGAGGGGCCCGTCCCGAGCGGCATCGAGAGGCGCTTCGCCCAGCATCAAGGGCAGCGCACCACGAAAACGCCCGGAGTTGCCGACCATCTCCCAGTAGCGCGCGAAACGGGCAATGCGCTGCATGTCGCCAAAGCCGATCCGGTCGGTGGCGAGCACGTTGTAGGGCGGATCAGGGTTGTAGCGCATGCCAAAGGCTTCGGTATGGCGCGCGATCGGCGTGCCGCGCAGGCGCTTGAGAATGCCGACCTGGATCTCGTGCGGCTGCAACGCGTAGAGCCGATCGAACCCGCGGCCGAAGCTTGCGAGGTCCTCACCGGGAAGTCCGGCGATGAGATCGACATGAATGAGCGCGTTCGAGTGGCCTCTCAGCCACGCCAGATTCGCTTCCGCCCGGGCATTGTCCTGCTTGCGGGAAATCAGCGCCTGCACTTCCGGGTTCCAGGTCTGAATCCCGATCTCGAACTGCAGCGAGCCCGCGGGAAAGCGCGCAATCGCCGCCTTGAGCTTCTCCGGCAAATGATCCGGGATCACCTCGAAATGCACGAACAGCCGCTCGTCCAGGCGCTCGAGGAAGAACTCGAGAATCCTCAAGCTCGCGCTCGCCTTCAGGTTGAAGGTGCGGTCAACGAAGCGGAAATGCCGCGCGCCGCGCGCGTGGAGCGTTTCGATCTCCTCGAGAAAACTGTCGAGATCGAAAGGCCATGCAGTCGTGTCGAGCGCGGAAAGACAGAACTCGCACTTGAAGGGACAGCCGCGAGAAGCTTCGACGTAGAGGAAACGTTTGGCGATATCGTCTGCGGTATATAACGCGTAGGGAAGCGCAATCTCTTTCAATTCCGGCTGCATGCCGGCAATCACCTTTTCGCGAGGCGGCCGGCCTGCCAGCACATCGCGACAAAGGCTGGCGAAGGTGATATCGCCCCAGCCGGTGATCACGTAGTCGGCAAGCGTACAGATGCGCTGCTCGTCGATTTCGTGGCTCGCTTCAGGCCCGCCCACGACCACCACGACATCGGGTGCGACCCGCTTGAGCAGCGCCACGACCTTGGTCGTTTCTTCCGCGTTCCAGATATAGACGCCGAAGCCGACGATGCGCGGCTTTTCAGCAAGTATCGCTTCCGCCATGTCGGCAGGGCGGACGCCGAGCACGAATTCGACGAGCTTCGTTTCGGGTTTCAGCTCGACCATGTTGGCGGCGAGATAGCGCACACCCAGCGCCGCGTGGACGTAGCGCGCATTGATGGTGGAAAGCACGATCAGTGACATGGGCAAAGTTTATCGCAGATGGCGCCGCAGCGCGTACACTTACTGTGTCATTCCCGAGTAGTCGGGAATCTAATTGCTGTCGGCACATTGGATGCCCGCCGGAGCCTGCCCTCGAATGTTTTAATCGGGGGCGGGCACGACACAGTAAAGGTAGTGACCCTGCCGATTTCGCACTTGAGCAGCATGCACGACGCGCAGCTTGACGGGCGGCGGAACCGGGTTCTATGCTTGCGGCACCTCCGATAATTCACGGGAAGCCCCATGTCTGCCAAGCCCGCCACCGACCGCTTTGGCAACCCGATCGATCCGATCGTGCGCTATGCGCGCGGCAGCATTCTTAAAAGCACCGACGAGGAAGTCAAACGCATGCTGCGCGCGCGCCAGATCGTGGGCGAGCGCGTGCGTGCCCGGGGCCGTGACAGCGTATACGATCTTTCGGGCATGAACCGCGGCAGCGGGCTGGGCCCGGACGAAGTGCCGCATCTCACGAGCCACGTGCCGTTCTTCGAGCGCTTCGAGGGCAAGACCGAACCGCTCGCGTTGAAACACATGGGCGCCGACCCTGGCCGGCATCAGGCATTGATCCTGAACCGCGTTTCGGCCGCAAACTTTATCGCGCTCACGACCATACTCCAGAGCGGCGACCGCGTGTTCGGGTTCGCCCCGGCCGGCGGGGTCACCCACCCCTCCGCAGTGCGCCCCATCGCGATGGCGGGTGCCCAATTCAAGGAGTTCTTTTCATTTGCGGATCTGGAGCAGGCGTGGCACGACGAAGGCGCGCCGCGGCTCCTCATCGTCACGCCGATTACGGCCTCCAAGAAGCACCTCGACCTCGCCGACTTCAGGCGCGCGCTGGCGCTTCCGCGTGCGCCGGACACGCTGGTCTACGTGGATGACGCCCACATGGCTTCGCGCATCGGGTTCTTCGAGGAGCCGCGCACGTTCGAAGTGGGCGACGTCGATCTCGCG
The DNA here is from genome assembly GCA_016202565.1 of Betaproteobacteria bacterium. GTDB lineage: Bacteria > Pseudomonadota > Gammaproteobacteria > Burkholderiales > SG8-41 > DSOT01. The sequence continues at coordinate 7,488 of JACQOK010000404.1, forward strand.
GTATGCTCCGCCGACAAGCACGTCGCGGGGCCGCGCGCCGGGGTGTTCGTCGGCCGTCCGGACTTGGTTACCATGATCGGCTCGCGCGCCTACGAACTGGGGCTCGAAGCGCAGGCGGGCCAGTACGTGGGCGTCGCCAATGCGCTCAGGAACTTCGATCCGAAAGTCATCAAGCAGGCCGGCGAACTCGCAAAGCAGTTGGTCGAGGTGCTCGCGGCGCAATATGGGTCGAAGCGCGCCTACCTCGGTGGCCCCGGCGTTTCGATTTCGGGTGACGACGTGCTGGACATCGCGCGCGAGCAGCGCGGCATGAGCGATGAACCGGCGCTGGTCGCGGTCGAGGCCGCAGGGCTGGTCGCGATGGAAATGCTGGAACAGGATGGGATTCTCACCATCGGCGCGGTGGCGATGCCCGGCAGCGCGCCGGCGCTGCGGCTCATGATGTATCCGGACGGCCACAAGCTCGGCGTGGAGCGCATCGCGGCCTCGGTGGAGAACGGCATCGCGCGCCTGTCCGAAGTCCTCGACGATGTGGACGAAGTCGCCGCGCAATTGCTGGGAGAGTAGACCCATGGGAACGCGCCTGCTCACGCTGCTCGGCACGCTGCTGCTCGGCTGCGCTTCGCCGCTGTTGCTCGCACAAGGCTATCCCGTAAAGGCCGTGCGGCTCATCGTGCCGTTTCCCGCTGGCGGCGGATCGGACATCGTCGGCCGCATCATGGCCCAGCGGCTCACCGGCCAGTTGAAGCAGCAGGTATTCGTGGACAACCGCGCGGGGGCCGGCGGCTCGATCGGGACGGAAGCCGCCGTGCGCTCCGCTCCCGACGGCTACACCATGGTGCTCGCTTCGACCTCGGAGATCGCGGTCAATCCCGCGCTCTACACCAAACTCGCTTACGACACGGTGCGTGACCTCGCGGCGGTGGCGATGGTAGCCTCCACACCGATCGTCGTCATCGTGCATCCCTCGATGCCGCTCAAAACGGTGAAGGATCTCGTGTCGCTCGCGCGGCAGCGGCC
>JACQOK010000405.1 GCA_016202565.1 Betaproteobacteria bacterium
ATCGTGAAGGGCGGCAACCACGTCGCCAACAACCGCCGCTACATGTTCCAGGCTCAGACCGCCGACTGGATGGCGCAGCGCCTGGACCTGCCCAAAAAAGCGGGAACGAAGGCCCCCCAAGAAAGGAGATAAAAATGTACCGCCTGCTGCCCCTGTGTGTGGCTTTCATTTTTTCGGTGCCGGCGTGGGGTGCCGATCCAGCTGCAAGCTACCCGAGCCGGCCGGTGCGCCTCATCACCGGATCTCCCGGCAGCACGTCCGACTTCTCGGCCCGCTTCATCGCGCAAAAACTTACCGAGCGCTGGGGGCAACAGGTCGTGGTCGACAACCGCCCGGGTGCAGGCGGCATCATCGGCAGCGAAATCGGCGCCAAGGCGGTGCCGGACGGCTACACGCTCACCGTCGGCCACATCGGCACGCACGCGAGCGCCCAGTTCTTGTTCAAGAAGCTGGCTTACGACCCGATCAAGGATTTCATGCCGATCACGCTCATGACGAACTCGGGGATCGCTCTTGCCGTGCATCCGTCGGTGCCGGCGAAAGACCTGAAGGCGTTCGTCGCCTACGCGAAAGCGAAGCCAGGCAGCGTCAACTATGGGTCGGCCGGCGGGGGTACCAGCAGCCAGCTCTCCGGCGAGCTGTTCAACCAGATGACCGGCGCGAAGCTCGTGCATGTGCCGTACAAGGGGGCAGGCTTCGCCTTGACCGGGCTGGTATCGGGCGAAACCCAGGCGGCATTCCTGTCGACCACGACCATCTCCGTACAGGCCAAGGCCGGGAAGGTCCGGCCGCTCGCTGTTTTGAGCGCCCAGCGCTTTCCGGCAGCACCGGATATTCCGAGCGCGGTGGAAGCGGGCTTCCCCGGGCTTGACGCGAGCGTGTGGTTCGGGCTGTTCGCGCCGGCAAAGACGCCGAAAGCCATCGTGACCAAGATCAACCGCGACGTCGCCGCCGCCTTGCGGCTTCCCGAAGCCAGGGCGGCGTTGCTGTCCCAGGGCGCTGAGGCGGTCCCCACGACGCCTGAAGAATTCGATGCGTTTCTCAAGAAAGAAATCGCCAAGTGGGGCAAGGTGATCAGGGAAGCCGGCATCAAGGCGAATTAGTTGAGGATCGAGGATTGAGGATTGAGGATTGAGGATCGAGGATTCAGGATTGAGGTCCAGCGGATCCGAGACTGGAGACAAGGCATGAACGAGCAAGCTGTTGCAGAAGGAATTACACGCAAGGACCCGCGAGTCGAGGCCGCGATTTCGCACTGGGCGCCGCGGTTTGTCATCAACGGCGTGCCGCTCACCGATTTTCAGGAAGTGACGGCGAGCATCGATCGCTGGGAAGACTGGTGCAGCGCCTGGTCGGCGCGTGGCGCGATTCACGAGGAGTTGGGAAACAAGGCGCTTGCCGACGGCTTCAAGTTGTCGGCGGGCGAGCACTTCACGCGCGCGGCGGTGTGCTATCACTTCGGGAAGTTCCTGTTCGTGAACGACATGGAACAGATGAGGGAGGCACACATGAAAGCGGTGGCGTGCCGCAACCAGTCGCTGCCGCTCCTGAACCCACCGGGCGAACGCGTCGCGATTCCCTACGAAGGCAGGCATCTCTACGGCAATCTCCGCAAGCCGGCCGGCGTGGCGAAGCCGCCGATCGTCGTCATGTGCATGGGGCTCGATTCGGCCAAGGAGGAGATGGACGACTACGAGAACCGGTTCCTCCAGCGCGGACTCGCGACGCTCGCCTTCGACGGCCCGGGCCAGGGCGAAGCCGAGTATGACTTCGGCATCTGCCCCGAGTATGAGAAGCCGGTGAAGGCGGTGATCGATCATCTCGAAACCCGCAATGACGTCGACACCACCCGCCTCGGGATCTGGGGCGTGTCGCTCGGCGGCTATTACGCGCCGCGCGCCGCGTGCGTCGAGAAGCGGATCAAGGCCTGCGTGGCGCTCTCCGGAGCCTACGAGCGTTCGTCGAGCTTCGAAGGGCGGCCCATCATCAACGTCGAAGCGTTCCGCGTGCGCTCCAAGAGCGCGAATCTCGAGGAAGCGGGCAAGGTAGCGGTGCGCATGTCGCTCAAGGGCCTCGCCAGGAATATCACCTGCCCGATTTACATCCTCGCCGGGACCAAGGATCGACTGACCCCGCACACCCAGGCCGAGAAGCTGGCGGCGGAAGTGTCAGGCCCGTGCGTGCTGTCGGTGATCGAAGGCGGCAACCATGTTGTTAACAACCTGTGGTATCGCTACCGCGACCAGACCGCGGACTGGATGGCAACACAGCTCGACGTCGCCAAGCGTTGAATGCGTGAATGAATGAACGGGTGATCGAGTAACGGAGATGACAATGCCTCCCAAACGAAAAAAGGTCGAGCCGAAAGCCGTCAAGCCTTCGGACATCGATCCCAAGCGTCGCGTCGCTGCCGCCCCTGACGTTTTCTATGATCCCGCTGATCCCGGGCATCGCTGGGAGCGGCCGCTGCAGGCGCCGGGACGCATGCAGGTGGATTTTGAGGAACGCATCGATTTCCGGCGTCTGCACGAGTATCGGCTGGCCCGCACGCGCAACGCGCTTGCCGCTTCCGGCCTGGGCGCGCTGCTGGTCTTCGACCAGCACAACATCCGCTACATTTCGAGCACGGTGATCGGCGAATGGGCGCGCGACAAGCTTACGCGCTGGTGTCTGCTGACCGGCAACGGCGAACCGTGGGTATGGGATTTCGGTTCGGCGGCGCGGCATCACAAGATCTATGCGCCGTGGCTGCCGAAGAATCACTGTCTAGCGGGATTGGCTGGCTTGCGCGGCGCGGTCTCGCCCAAGGTCGGATTGTTCGAGGACGCGGCGAAAGAGATCAAGGACATCCTGGAACGGGAGGGGGTCGCCGACATGCCGCTCGGCATCGACGTCGTCGAGCCGCCGTTCCTGTTCGCATTGCAGAACCTGGGGCTCGACGTTCGCGACGCCCAGCAGGTGATGCTGGATGCACGCGAGATCAAGAGCCACGACGAGATCACGCTGCTCAACATGGCGGCGGCGATGGGAGACGGCGTCTATCAGGACATCTACGAGGCGCTCAAGCCCGGCGTGCGCGAGAGCGAGATCGTCGCCATGGCCACCAGGCGGCTCTACGAAATGGGTTCCGACTGCGTCGAGGCGATCAATGCGATCGCCGGCGAGCGCTGCAGTCCGCACCCCCACAATTTCACCGACCGCTTGATCCGGCCGGGCGACCAGGCCTACTTCGACATCATCCAGTCCTACCTGGGCTACCGGACCTGTTACTACCGGACGTTCACCGTGGGTTCGGCGACGCCGGCGCAGATCGACGCCTACCGCAAAGCCCGTGAATGGATGGACAGCGCGATCGATTCGCTCAAGCCTGGCGTGTCCACCGACCGCGTCGTGCAGGCGTTTCCGAAGGCTCAGGAGATCGGCTTCGAGAGCGAGATGGCGGCGTTCGGGCTCAACTTCTGCCACGGGCTCGGACTGGGTCTTCACGAACGGCCGTTGATATCACGGCTCAATTCGTTCAAGGACTCGTATGAATTGAAAGCAGGCATGGTCTTCGCCGTCGAAACGTTCTGCCCGGCGGCCGACGGCATTTCGGCTGCGCGCATCGAAGAGGAAGTTGTTCTCACCCCCGAAGGCGCGAAGGTGATCACGCTCTTTCCGGCGCAGGAGCTGCCGATTGCGAATAAATACTGATTAACCGCCAAGACGCCAAGACGCCGAGAAATGCGCAACGAAAATCGACAGCAGGACGATCGAGCGCATGTGAAAGCAACCAGGAACCGATCTTTGTTCAGCTTAAATTTTGTTCTCCTTGGTGCCTTGGCGTCTTGGCGGTAATGTTTTGAGGGGTTCAATTGGATACGACTGTGAAACGCAAGAAAACGGAATCGCCGGAGATCGAGATCGGGCGCGAAACGCGGCTCGAACTCTACCGGCTGCAGGTCGAACTGCGCTATTGCGAGAAGCGCGCCTACGATCTCTTCCTGCAGAACCTCGTCAAGGGCACCAGCCACCTGTCGCTCGGCCAGGAGGCGATCGCAGCGGCGTTCGGTGTCGCGATGCGTCCCGACGACTGGACGTTCTGCACCTACCGCGGTCATGCGCACACGCTGGCGCGCGGGGCTTCGATGGCAGGGGTGCTGGGGGAACTGATGGGCCGTGAGTGCGGGCTCCTCGGCGGCAAGGGCGGCTCGATGCACTTGACCGACGTTACGCACGGAGCGATGGGCTCCTATGCCATCATCGGCGCGCACCTGCCGGTGGCCGCGGGCGCCGCGTGGAGCGCGCAGTATCGCGGCACCGAGCAGGTCGCAGTGTGCTTCTTTGGCGACGGCACGACCAACATCGGCGCGTTCCACGAATCGCTCAATTTTTCCGCCGTGTGGCAGTTGCCGGTCGTGTTCGTGTGCGAGAACAATCTCTACATGGAATACACCCCGATCCACGCCGTTACCGCTGTCAAGAATCCTGCGGCCGACCGCGCGTCCGCCTACGGGCTGGAATCGATTCTCATCGACGGCAACGACGCCGACGCGGTCTATCGCACCGCGGTCGAGTGCATGACCCGCGCGCGCAAGGGCGGCGGACCCGCGCTGATCGAGGCCGTGACCTACCGGCACAGCGGACACTCGCGTGCCGATCCGGCCAAGTACCGGCCCGACGGCGAACTCGAGAAATGGCTCGAACGCGACCCGGTGAAGATCTACCGCGAACGCCTGCTGCATCTGGGCTTCACCGAGGGGACGCTGCAGGACATCGAGGCGGAAGTGACGCGCAAGGTGGACGAGGCGACCGCGATCGCCAAGGCCTCGCCGACACCCTCGCTCGACGGCATTGAAAGGAACGTGTGGGCCGACGGAGGTGCAGCATGGCGGAACTGACTTACCGCGACGCGGTGGCGGCCGGGATCGCGCAGGAAATGGAGCGCGACGAGCGGGTGGTCTTTCTCGGCGAGGACGTCGCCGCCGCGGGCGGCGTATTCAAGGCGACCGTGGGGCTGCTCGAGAAGTTCGGTCCCAGGCGCGTGCGCGATTGCCCGATTTCGGAGCAGGCGATACTCGGCGCCACCATGGGCGCGGCGATGACAGGCCTGCGGCCGATCGCGGAAATCATGTTCTCCGATTTTCTTGCCGTGTGCTGGGACATCGTCGCCAACGAAATCGCCAAGATGCGTTACATGACCAACGGCCAGATTCAGCTTCCGCTGGTGATCCGCACCGCCAACGGCGCGGGCTCGCGTTTCGGCGCGCAGCACTCGCAGTCCGTGGAAAACTGGGCGATGGCGGTGCCCGGCATCAAGGTCGTGGCGCCGGCGTTTCCGGCGGACGTCAAGGGACTCCTCGCCGCCGCGGTGCGCGATCCGGACCCTGTACTCTTCTTTGAGCAGAAATCGCTTTATGCGATGAAGGGCGAGGTGCCGGACGGGGAGTGCATCGACGAACTGGGAAAGGCCAACGTGCTGCGTTCCGGCAAGGATTGCACCATCGTCGCGCTGGCGGCGATGGTGCACCGTGCGCTTGGCGCGGCGGAAATCCTCGAAAAGGAGCACGGCATCTCGTGCACGGTGGTCGACGTGCGGTCGCTGGTGCCGCTCGACACCCGGACGATCCTCTCCGAAGTCGTGAAGACCGGACGGCTCGTGACGGTGGAGGAGAACCCGAGATTGTGCGGCTGGGGTGCGGAGGTCGCGTCGATCGTTACTGAGGAATGCTTCTGGGATCTCGACGGTCCGATCGTGCGCATCACGACGCCGCACGTGCCGCTGCCTTCGGCCGATCAGCTCGAGGACAACACCATTCCGTCGGTCGAACGCATCGTCCGGGAAATTCGCCAGAAGATCGATTAGGACCGCCGCTGGTGCTCGACCGCGACCACCTCACGATTTCCGCGGACGAGATCAAGGACATCAAGCCGCTGATGACGATGGTCGGCGGGAAGATCGTGTATGAAGCAAAAGGTAATTAGCCACAGAGGTCACAGAGGACACAGTTGGTGTAGGTTGGGTTGAGCGAAGCGAAACCCAACGATCCCAAAATGCAAGATCGTTCACCGTTGGGTTTCGGCGTCGCGCCTCAACCCAACCTACGTGCTCCGTGTTCTCTGTGGCTGAGGGTTTTAGGAGAAGTTGATGGATGTAATCATGCCGCAACTCGGCGAGACCGTTGCCGAAGGCACCGTCACCCGCTGGTACAAGAAAGTCGGTGATGCGGTCAAGGCGGACGAAGCGCTGTTCGACGTCGAGACCGACAAGGTGAGCACCGAGATCCCGGCGCCGGCGGGCGGCGTGCTGGCCGAAATCCTCGTGCAGGAAGGCGTCACCGCCAAAGTCGGAGCCCGGCTCGCGGTGATCCGCGAAAGCGGTGCGGCAGCCGTCGCGACCGGCGCGCAACCCGGCGCGACCAGCTCGACTGAACGCACCGCCGCACCGTCTGCCCCGCGTTCGCCGTCGTCGGGCGTGCCGCGCACGGGCGCGGCGGAACGTTTGTCGCCGGTGGTGCGCAAGCTCTGCGCCGAACACGCACTGGACCCGCAGCAGATTCCGGGTACCGGCCGCGACGGCCGTATCACCCGCGAGGACGTGCTTGGTTACATCACCAGCCGCGGCGCGCCAGCGCCTCCAGCCGGGCCGTCGCCTGCGGTTCGCGCGCCGCAGGCACCCGCGACGACCGGTATGCACAGCACCATTTTGCTCAATAACGTCCGCCGCCGCACTGCCGAGCACATGGCCAAGTCCTGGACCACCGTGCCGCACGTGCTGCAGGCGGTGGAGGCCGACTTCCATCGCATCGTGGAAGCGCGCCGCACAATGGGCGAGCAGTGGAAACAGCGCGAAGGTTTTGCGCTCACCTACCTGCCATTCATCGCGCGCGCCGCGTCGATCGCCTTGTCCAAGTTTCCGAATCTCAACGCGACTTTCGACGGCGCACAGCTCACGCTTCACCGGCGCATCAACCTGGGCATTGCCGTCGACCTGAATTTCGAAGGACTGGTGGTGCCGGTGGTGAGAGATGTCCCGGCGAAATCTTTGCCGCAGCTTGCGCGCGAGATCAACGATCTCGCAACGCGTGCGCGGGCGGGCCGGCTCAAGCCCGATGAACTGACCGAGGCGACTTACACCATCACCAATAACGGCGCGTTCGGGACACTGTTTACGGCGGCG
>JACQOK010000441.1 GCA_016202565.1 Betaproteobacteria bacterium
GTCGAGGTCGATGCGATCATGGTGCTGCAGGATTGAGATGGTGGGATTGAGGATGGAGGAGTCCGCGTCCTTCGGTCGGTCATCGAATGAGTAGCCAAGCGCCAAGCAGTGCAAAACGCCCGGTTGCCGGCGCTGGCGGCGTTAACCCTCGAACCCCCATCCTCGATCCTCAATCCACGAGCGTTAATCCTCATTCCTCGCTTGCCGGCTTAAGCAACTCAACCCTGACGCGGCTCGCCAAGCTCGGTATTGCGAGCAAGTTCGACCTCGTGCTGCACCTGCCGCTGCGCTACGACGACGAGACGCGACTCTACCCGATCAGCGGCGCGCCGGCGGGGCAGGCGGCGCTGGTCGAGGGCAAAGTCGTCGAGTGCGACATCAAATACCGGCCCCGGCGCCAGCTCGTCTGCCACATTGCGGACGGCTCGGGGGTGCTCACGCTACGCTTTTTCAATTTCTACACGAGTCAACTGAAGCAGCTTGCCGCCGGCACGCGCTTGCGGGTGTTCGGCGAGATCCGCCACGGGTTCTTCGGCGCGGAAATGGTTCATCCGCGCTACCGCGTCGTGCACGGCGACCTGCCGGTATCGCGATCGCTGACGCCGATCTATCCGACCACCGCGGGACTCAACCAGGACGCGTTGCGGCGTCTGATCGAGCGTGCGCTTGCCGAATGCGATCTCGGCGATACGCTGCCCGACGCTGTTCTTGCCCCGCTCAAGCTTCCCCGGTTTCGGGAGGCGGTGCTGTATCTGCATAACCCGCCCCCGAACGCAGCGCAGAAGGATCTGGCGGAGGGTCGCCACCCCGCGTGGCGACGGGTCAAGTTCGACGAACTGCTGGCCCAGCAGCTCTCGATGCGGCTGCACTACCAGCGGCGCCGGGCCGTCGGGGCGCCCGCGCTGAAACTCCGCGGCACCCTCACCCGCGCATTGTTCGAGCGGCTGCCCTTCCGGCTGACCCGCGCGCAGCGCAGGGCGCTCGCGCAAATCCAGCACGATCTCGCCCGGCCGTACCCGATGCAGCGTCTGCTTCAGGGCGACGTCGGCAGCGGCAAGACCGTGGTCGCCGCGCTCGCGGCGTTGCAGTGCATGGAGAACGGTTATCAAGTCGCGGTGATGGCGCCCACTGAAATCCTCGCCGAGCAGCATTACCACAAGTTCGCGGCGTGGCTTGCCGATCCGGCCGCGGACCTCACCTGGCTTGCCGGGGGTCTGCGCAAGAAGGAGAAGGAACAGGCGCTCGCCGCGGTTGCCGCGGGCAAGGCGATGATCGCCGTGGGCACCCATGCGCTGTTCCAGGAAGAGGTGCGGTTTCACAATCTGGCGCTGGCGATCGTCGATGAGCAGCACCGATTCGGCGTGCACCAGCGGCTGGCATTGCGCATGAAGGGAACGCAACCGACGCCCGGTGCGCAGCCACATCAGCTGATGATGAGCGCCACCCCCATCCCGCGCACGCTGGCGATGAGCTACTACGCCGATCTCGACGTCTCGGTGATCGACGAAATGCCGCCCGGGCGCAACCCCGTCTCCACCCGCCTCGTGTCCGAGGCGCGGCGCGACGAAGTGATCCGCCGCATCCGCGATGCCTGCATCGCGGGCAGCCAGGCCTACTGGGTGTGCCCGCTCATCGAAGAATCGGAGGCGCTGCAGTTGAAGACCGCGCTCGCAACCTACGAAGGATTGCAGCGCACGTTTCCCGAGCTCAAGGTCGGACTGGTGCACGGCCGCCTGAAACCCGAGGAGAAGAGCCGGGTGATGCAGGCGTTCCAGGAGGGCGCCATCCAGTTGCTCGTGGCGACCACCGTAATCGAGGTCGGCGTCGACGTGACGAACGCGACGCTGATGGTGATCGAGCACGCCGAGCGCATGGGCCTGTCGCAGCTGCATCAATTGCGCGGCCGCGTCGGGCGCGGGGCCGGCAGGAGCACGTGCATTCTGCTCTATCAGAATCCGCTTACTGCAGCCGCGCGCGAGCGGCTCAAGATCATCTTCGAGAATCATGACGGGTTCGAAGTGGCACGCCATGACCTCAGGCTGCGCGGGCCGGGTGAACTGCTCGGCGCGCGCCAGAGCGGCGTGCCGTTGCTCCGGTTCGCCGACCTGTCGAGCGATGTTGATCTGCTCGAAGCCGCGCGCAAGGCGGCCGACACGCTGGTGCGCGAAAACGCGCCGGCGGTGCGGGCGCATCTTGCGCGCTGGCTGGGCGAGCGCCACGACTATCTGAAGGTGTAGCCCGGATGGAATGAAATGGAATCCGGGGCAGGGAGAAGCGGGAACGAAGGCCCCCAAAAAAAAGCGGGAACGAAGGCCCCCAAGAAAAACCCGTGTTCCCGGAATCCGCTTCGCTTCTTCCGGGCTACCTGATGCGTCTCAGTGCCTCCATGCTCAACGGGATGAATCTATCTGCGATAATGGCGCAATCTTCCAGCGCCCATTCCCGTGAAATTCCCACCGCACGACAAGCACTGGCTGCGCCGGCCGGTGCATTCGGCCGCGAAGCTCCGCGGCTGGCTGACCGACCGCGGCTCATTGACGGCACGCATCGAGGCGCGCTGCGCGGCATTCAGGGTGAGCGTCGCATACCAGGGCCTTGGACGCAGCGATCGCGACGAAAGCTTCCTGCGGGCCGGCGGGCGCCGCAGGCTCGCGCTGGTGCGCGAAGTCTATCTCCTGTGCCGGCGCACACCGGTCGTGTTCGCGCACAGCGTGATCGATCCACGGTCGCTGCGCGGAACGTGGCGGCGGCTCGCACGGCTCGGCACCCGGCCGCTGGGCGCCGCGCTCTTTGCCGATCCGCGCATCCGGCGCTATCCCTTGCGGCAGAAGAAGCTCAACCGGCACCACGAACTCTACCGGCGCGCGTGCGCCGCGCTCAAGGTGCGGCCACCCTTCCTGTGGGCGCGGCGTTCGCTATTCATGCTGCATAAATCGCCTATACTGGTGACCGAGGTTTTCCTGCCGGGGATACTCAAACTCCGATCATGACGCTGAAAGCGCGGCTCGACGACTACGAGAAGCTGATGCGGCTCGACAAGCCGATCGGCATCCTGCTCCTCTTGTGGCCGGTACTGTGGGGGCTGTGGCTTGCGGCGCCCGGCGCGTTGCGCGCCGAGATCCTGATCGTCTTCGTGCTGGGCACGGTACTGCTGCGTTCCGCCGGCTGCATCATCAACGATTTCGCCGACCGCGACTTCGATCCCCATGTCGAACGCACCCGGAACCGGCCGCTCGCCGCCGGACGCGTGACGGCGGCGGAGGCGCTGGCGCTCGCGGCGGTGTTGTTCCTGCTTGCGTTCATGCTGGTGCTGCTGCTCAACCGGCTGACGATCATGCTGTCGTTTGTCGCGCTGTTTCTCGCCGTCACTTACCCTTTTACAAAACGCTTCTTTGCGCTGCCCCAGGCCTACCTCGGCATCGCTTTCGGCATTTCCATTCCGATGGCGTTCGCTGCTCATAACGACGCCATCGCGCCGGAGGCATGGGTGATGCTGATCGCGAACGTGTTCTGGGCCCTCGCCTACGACACCGAATACGCGATGGTCGATCGCGACGACGACGTGAAAATCGGGATCAAGTCCTCGGCCATCCTGCTCGGTCGTTATGACGTGGGGGCGGTGATGGCCTGTCACGCGATCTTCCTCGCGATCATGGTGGCGGTCGGACTCTGGGTGCGCCTGGGGGTTATCTATTACGCCGGCATCGCGGCTGCGGCCGGGTTCGTGGTGTATCAGTATCGGCTCATCCGGGAGCGCGACCGCCAGCAGTGCTTCGCGGCGTTTCTCAACAACAACTGGGTCGGCGCGGCGATTTTCGCGGGACTCGCGCTCGACCTTTTTTTCCGGTTCGGACTGTTCCAATACGGGATCTCGTGAAAACGCCGCGCTCCACTCACACCCAATGAAATACAAGGACCTGCGTGATTTTCTGTCGCAGCTCGAAGCGCGCGGCGAATTGAAGCGCATCGGCGCCGAAGTCGACCCGCGGCTCGAGATGACCGAAATCTGCGACCGGGTGCTCAAAGCGCAGGGACCGGCGCTGCTGTTCGAGAAGCCCAGGGGGCATACCATTCCCGTGCTCGGCAATCTCTTCGGCACGCCGCAGCGCGTGGCGCTCGGCATGGGCCAGGAATCGGTGGCGGCGTTGCGCGAACTCGGGCGTCTGCTCGCCTATATGAAGGAGCCGGAGCCGCCCCGGGGTTGGAAAGACGCGTGGGACAAGTTGCCGCTGTTGAAGCAGGTGCTCAGCATGACGCCGCGTGAAGTGGCGAGCGCGCCCTGCCACGAGGTCGTCTGGGAGGGGAGCGACGTCGATCTCGGGCGGTTGCCAATCCAGACCTGCTGGCCGCAAGACGCCGCACCGCTCATCACCTGGGGCCTGGTGGTCACCCGCGGCCCGAACAAGACGCGCCAGAACCTCGGCATCTACCGCCAGCAGGTCATTGCGCCGGACAAGGTCATCTTGCGGTGGCTTGCGCATCGCGGCGGCGCGCTGGATTTTCGCGATCACCGTCTCGTGCATCCGCGCGAGCCCTTTCCGGTCGCGGTGGCGTTGGGCGCCGACCCGGCGACGATTCTCGGTGCCGTGACGCCGGTGCCGGACACGCTCGGCGAATATCAGTTCGCGGGACTGCTGCGCGGCGCCCGAACCGAAGTTGTGAAATGTCTCACCCATGACCTGCAGGTGCCGGCGTCCGCCGAGATCGTGCTCGAAGGTTTCATCCAGTATGGGGATGCGGCCCCGGACGGACGCGACGGCGCGGGTGCGCCGCCGCGCGCCGATTACGAAATGGCCCTCGAAGGACCGTTTGGCGACCACACCGGCTATTACAACGAAAAAGACTGGTTTCCCGTCTTCACCATCGAGCGCATTACCCTGCGGCAAAATCCGATCTACCACAGCACCTATACCGGCAAGCCGCCCGATGAACCGGCCGTGCTCGGTATGGCGTTGAACGAGGTGTTCGTGCCGCTCTTGGTGAAACAGTTTCCCGAGATTGTGGATTTTCACCTCCCCCCGGAAGGATGTTCCTATCGCATCGCCTGCGTGAGCATGAAAAAGCAGTATCCCGGTCACGCCAAGCGCGTGATGTTCGGCATCTGGAGTTTACTGCGCCAGTTCATGTATACCAAGTTCATCATCGTCACCGACGACGATGTCAACGTGCGGGACTGGAAGGAAGTGATCTGGGCGCTCACCACGCGGGTCGACCCGCGGCGCGACACGCTGATCGCGGACGCCACCCCGATCGATTATCTCGACTTCGCGAGCCCGGTGGCCGGTCTCGGCTCCAAGATGGGAATCGATGCGACCAACAAATGGCCGGCGGAGACCGGGCGCAAATGGGGCACGCCGATTGCGATGAGCGAGGAAGTCAAGCAGCGCGTTGACGCGCTGTGGCGTGAGTTGGGGCTGTAGCCCGCTATGATCGTGTCGTCCTCGCGAAGGCGGGGACCCAATTACCTTCTGAATACTCTGGATTTCCGCCTACGCGGAAATGACAACCCATCCTTGAGCACGTCTTCCTAGCGCCGCGGCGGGCGATCCTCGCGCTGGTAAACCCATTTGAGCAGCGCATCCTGCACCGGCTGGGCATGGCCGGCGTTGACATGATTCACGATGAAGACCACGGCGACCCGCCGCCCCTGGTAGTCAAGCACGTAGCCCGCGATCGAGCGCACATGGGTGAGTGAACCGGTCTTGATGTGCGCTTGCCCGGCGACGAGCGCCCCGGACAGGCGCTTGCGCATCGTGCCGTCAACCGCGGTGAGCGGCAGCGACGCCATCAATTCCGGCATCACCGGACTCTTGAAGGCGGTCACCAGCAGTTGCCCGAGGTTCTTCGCGCTGATGCGCTCGATGCGCGACAGCCCCGAGCCGTTTTCGAGGACGAGTTCGGGAAACGACAGTCCCTTGGCCGCGAGCCACTGCCTGATCACGCGGTTCGATTTGTCGGCGGTCGCGGGCGCGCCCTCTCCCGCCGCGCCCAGCGTCAGGAACAACTGCCGCGCCATCACGTTGTTGCTGAATTTGTTGATGTCGCGGACGATCTCGGCGAGCGTATGCGACTTGGCGCTTGCCAGCAGTCGCGCCGCCGGCGTCAGTTCCCCATCGCGCACGTTGCCGGCAAACACGCCGCCCAGTTCCTGCCACAGCTGACTGAACAATCCCGCGGCATACTGACGGTGCCCGAGCACGCTGAAGCTGCGGGCTTTTTCGCCGCAGTCGAGGGCATAGGTGCCGTTGAACGCGAGCCGCGCGGTTTCGGGGCCGCCTTGCGCATCGATCTTGATCTGGGAAAGCCAGTCGCCACACGGGCCGTCGGCAAATTTGAGGTTGTTCACCACCTTCAGCTGCGGCAGGAACGGTTCGGCCATCACCCTGACCGTGCGCGCTTCGGCGTCCGGCAGAAACTGCACGGTCACCGCCTTGAAGTTGACGAGCAGCGCGTCAGGACCGGTGTTGTAGGGCCGCGTCGGCTGGTCGTCGAAGCGCGCAGCGTCGTACTCCTCACGCGAAAAATAGCTGCGATCGAGCACGAGATCGCCGCGGATCTCGCGCACGCCGCGCGCCCGCAGGTTGCGCAGCAGCAGCCAGAAATTCTCCAGCGTGAGCTTGGGATCGCCGTAGCCCTTCAGGATCAGATCGCCGTTCAGCACGCCCTGCACCAGCGGCGCGCCGCCGTAAGCCTCCGTGCTCCAGACGTAAGCCGGGCCCAGCAGTTCGAGCGCGGCATAGGTCGTCACCAGCTTCATCGTCGAAGCGGGGTTGAGCGCGCGGTCTGCGCCGAACGCGATCAGTGGCCGCTCGGCACCGATCTCCTGCACGTAGATGGCCACGCTCGAATCGGGGAGCCCGGCGCGCGCGAGCGCCTGCGCCACCGCTTCGGGCAGGCGCGTGGTTTGCGCCAACGCGCCTCGCGGCGCGAACGCCGCGGTGAAAATCAGGATCAGGACGGTAATGAATCGCATGGGCTTTTCACGCTCGACGCCATATTTCGTTGACGCGGGAAGTTTACGCCCAATTCTTCCGGCTAGAACGGCCGGCTTTCTCCCGGGGGCAGACTCATTTGGGCTCGTGTGCGACGATCTCGAGCGTGCGCTGCGTGAGCAGCGCGATCTCCTCATCGCTGATCACGTAGGGCGGCATGAAATATACGGTGTTGCCGATCGGCCGCAGCAGCAGTTCGCGGCGAAGCGCCTGCTCGAAAAACCGGCGCGCAAATCCGGGCTCGGCGGTGTCCACTTCGAATGCCCAGATCATGCCGGTATTGCGGAAATGCCGGATTTTCGGATGCTGCGCGATATCGCGCGCGGCCGCACTGAGCGCCGCCGCCTTGGCGCGATTGGCTTCGATCGCGCGCTCGTGCTCAAAGATGTCGAGGGTGGCAAGCGCGGCGCGGCAGGCAAGCGCATTGCCGGTGTAGGAATGCGAATGCAGGAAGCCGCGCGTGAGCGCGTCGTCGTAGAACGCTTCATACACTGCGTCGCGCGTGAGCACGACCGAGAGCGGCAGGTAGCCGCCGGTGATGCCTTTCGACAGGCACAGAAAATCCGGAACGATGCCGGCCTGTTCGTAGGCAAAGAAAGTTCCCGTGCGGCCGCAGCCGGTCATGATCTCATCGACGATCAAGTGCACCCCGTAGCGGTCGCACAGCGCGCGCGCGCGCCGCAGGTACTCGGCATCGTACATCGCCATGCCGGTCGCGCCCTGCACCAGGGGCTCCACGATCAGCGCCGCGGTGTCACCGTGATGGTGCTCCAGGTGCCGCTCCAGCGCGTGGGCGCAGCGGACGGCGAAATCGCGCGGCGACTCGCCGGCCTCGGCTGCCCGCCAGTCCGGGCTCGCTACCTGCGCACTTTCCCACAGCAGCGGCGCATAGGTATCCTTGAACAGCGCAACATCGGTGACGGAAAGCGCGCCGAGCGTCTCGCCGTGGTAACTCCCAGCGAGGCTCACGAACCGTGTCTTGTCCGGCCTGCCAGTATTGCGCCAGTAGTGAAAACTCATCTTGAGCGCGATTTCGGTGGCGGAGGCGCCGTCGCTGCCATAGAAACAATGGCCGAGGGCATCGCCGGTGAGCTGAGACAGCCGCTCCGAAAGCAGCACCACGGGCTCATGCGTGAAGCCGGCCAGCATCACGTGCTCGAGCGCCTCGAGCTGTGCCGCGAGCGCGGCATTGATGCGCGGATCGCTGTGGCCAAAGAGATTCACCCACCACGAGCTGATCGCATCCAGGTAGCGGTTGCCGTCGAAGTCATAAAGCCAGCAGCCCTTCGCGCGCGCAATCGGCACGAGCGGCAGCGTCTCGTGCTGCTTCATCTGGGTGCACGGATGCCAAACGGCGCACCGGCTGCGCTTTAGCAGCAGTTCATTGCGAGTGCTGGTTTGCATTTTCCTGATGAAACCATTAAAAAATCCACGAGCCTAACGTATAAGCGCCACGCCAGGGTCGGGTGAAGATTCGGCGACTGGTGCAGTTAAGGAGAGTCTGCCTTCTCGCATCGAATTTGCAGCATCTTGATTGCGAAGTCGATCGCCGCCCGCCGGCGGCGTCCAGGCGTAGTTTTCCCCGGTCAACCGCTCGTTTTTCTCTCACGTTGTTGGAAAGGTGCGTGGCAGCGGACTTGCTTGAGCCGGATTCCGACGAGTTTAACACCGCGAAGGAGACGACTTGCCTATGCAGATTCTTGAACGCATCGAGGACCAGATGACCGCAACCGGGTTGCCGCTCGTCGGCATCACGCTCGCCGCTGTGCCCTGCCCCGACACGCCCGTCATTTTGACGCTGCACTGGCATGGCTTCATCAAGGAAAAGCTGGCGGACGTGGAAGAGGCCGAGGCGGTGTCGTATACGTCGATCCCGAGTTCGGCGCTGCAACTTAACGAGCGGTGGGGCAATCTCGTCTCGGTCGACCGCGCCGCCATGGAGGCGGCATGGGAACTGGGCGCATGGGACGTGGCGCGCGCCGAGCGGCCGGGCTGCATGCGCCCGGGCGCGCCAAGCACCGAAGCGCTCGAGTGCCTGCAGGCGTTCGGCTCGTTCCCGTACGGCATCAATGGCCAGCAGGTGGTGGTCGCCGACGCTCCCGATGCCGATGAGTTGGTGCAACTGGCCGCCGAACGCGGTTATCTGATGTGGGTATTCCGCCCGGTGCGCGGCGGCATCTGGGCGGAGTACGCGGACGACGCAACGCTCACTGCCGATGGTCGCCGCAATCCACCCTGTCCGCACCGTCCCATCCCACCGGTTTGCCACGGCAAGCGCCGGACGATCTACCGGTTCGGCGTGCCCGCAGGCAACCCGGCGCCGGCCGACCTCGCCCACTGACCCGCCGGCGGCTGCTGCTCAGGCAGAACGCATAAGTTCCTGTTGTATTGACCCTTTAATTCATAAGTGAGCGCACGCTCACGACGCTTTGCCGCGACCCGGTCAACGGTATTGTGTTGATTTTTCCACTCCTCATGCTTATCATTGGCACTCTCTGCAGTTGAGTGCTAACAAGCTGTTTCCTTTTTACCAATCATCGCAAGAGGAGAAATACGCATGAAAATTCGTCCATTACACGACCGCATCATCGTGAAGCGGTTGGAAGAAGAACGTAAGACCGCCTCCGGCATCGTGATTCCCGACACCGCTGCGGAGAAGCCCGATCAAGGAGAAGTGAAGGCCGTTGGCAAAGGCAAGATCCTGGAAGACGGCAAGGTCCGTCCTCTTGATGTCAAGGTCGGCGACAAGGTGCTCTTCGGCAAGTACTCCGGTCAGACCGTCAAAGTCCAGGGTGAAGAGCTGCTCGTGATGCGCGAAGAAGACATCATGGGCGTGGTCGAGTCCTAATTTATTCCCGCACCCGCTAACCAGGAGAATTTAAATGGCAGCAAAAGACGTCAAGTTTCATGAGAGCGCCCGCAGCAAGATCGTGACGGGCGTAAACATTCTGGCCGATGCGGTCAAAGTGACCCTCGGGCCCAAAGGCCGCAACGTTGTGCTCGAGCGCAGCTTCGGCGCGCCCACCGTCACCAAGGACGGGGTGTCGGTCGCGAAGGAAATCGAGCTCAAGGACCGGTTCGAGAACATGGGCGCGCAGATGCTGAAGGAAGTCGCGTCCAAGACCTCCGACGTGGCCGGTGACGGCACCACCACCGCGACAGTGCTGGCGCAGTCGATCGTGCAGGAAGGCATGAAGTTCGTGGCCGCCGGCATGAATCCGATGGACCTCAAGCGCGGCATCGACAAAGCGGTTGTCACGACCATCGACGAACTGAAGAAGATCTCCAAGCCGTGCACCACCACTAAGGAAATCGCCCAGGTCGGCGCCATTTCGGCGAATGCCGACGAGACGATCGGCAAGATCATTGCGGACGCGATGGACA
>JACQOK010000391.1 GCA_016202565.1 Betaproteobacteria bacterium
GTGTAGCCGTCCGCGGGCGCTTTCGCCGCGGCCTCGGTTCCAATGTTGCCATTGGCGCCCGAGCGGTTGTCTATCAACACGTTCTGCTTCCACGACTCCGTGAGCTTCTGCCCGATCAGCCGCGCCAGAAAATCGGACGTTCCTCCCGGCGGGTACGGAATGATCCACCTGATCGGTTTACTCGGATAGTCTTGCGCCAGGCCCATTGCCGGTGCAGACAGCGCTCCCAACAGGGCCATCACGAGCCAGGCGCGACGATTGAGATGACTTATGCGCGACATGATGCCTCCTCCATCGCATGATGAGCCGTTATTTGCTGACGTCCGCCCCGCTCACAGAAACGCGCCACCGATCGTATAGGTCTGTGAACGAGTCCAACCATGCAAGATAGACTACCGTCCGCATTACGATTCGGAAGATCGTCTACCCCAACGGAATGCTCCTCCAATCATACAACCGTGGCAACGTTAGCAGTCTGTTGAAAATAACGGCGGTAAGCAAGATTCCGCCATGCCGGCGAAACCTGCCCGTGCGTGCTTTAAGCCGGGGGGCGGCGCGAATTAGCCAAGCACGCGAAAACGGGGCAAACTAGCGTGCGATTCAACAGCTCATCGACCGGAGGCGCCATTGACGACTCACTCTCAGATGCTGAAGACGAGGCGAAAAAGGGAAAAGATCAAGAAGCAGCTCGCGCGGGTGGCGAAGCGAGCGAAAAAGCTTAAGAAGCAGGACTCCAAGACGGTGGACGCGCCGAGATAAAAATCCCCGAAGCTATTGCCGCGAGCGTGGCAGCGTCAAGCTACTTGCGCGCCATCGTCAGGACGCAGTCGCGGCGGCCAAAACGGCCGTTGCCCTCGTAGCGGTCGCCCCGCCAACTTTCCGTAGAAAATGGGCATCGAGCTTGCGCTTGGCGGGACCGAGGCAAGCTCTTTCCCGCCCCGGATTTGACCCGTTTCGTCGCCAGCGTGCATGATTCGCCGTAAAGCACCGGCGTCTTACAGGGGAGCACAACTGTTTATGCGAATCTTCAACATGGAGAAGTCCTCTACTTACGGCATTGCCTTTATGACGGCGGCAATAGGGCTTTGCTCGACGATGCCGCTGTCGCACGCCCAAACCTATCCGACGAAGCCGATCCGGCTCATTGTTCCGAACGTGCCCGGCGGCGGGACCGATACGGTGGCCCGGCTCATCGCGGAGAAGGCGAGCCCCGGGCTTGGCCAGCAGATCATCGTCGAGAACCGGGGCGGTGCGGGCGGACGCATCGCTGCGGAGCTCGTTGCCCGGTCCCCGAAGGACGGCTACACGCTGTTGCTCGGGAGCGCAGCCACGCTGATCACGGGGCCCGCGCTCGACGCCGACCGGAAATACGATCCGGTCAAGGACTTCGCGCCGATATCACTCGCCGGCACAACCGCCTATATGCTGGTTACGCATCCCTCGCTTCCGGTAAAGAGCGTGCGCGACTTGATCAACCTGGCGAAAGCGAGCCCCGGCCGCATCGCCTATGCCACGACCGGACAGGGCGGTCCGGCGCATCTCGGCACCGAGCTGTTCCAGGCGATGGCGCAGGTCAAGATGATCCATGTTCCCTACAAGGGCGGCGCGCCTGCGATGCTCTCCCTTCTCCAGGGCGAAACGTTTGTCATGATCAGCAACTTCATCACCGCGCTGCCGCCGGTGCGCGCGAACCGCGTGCGGGCGCTCGGTGTCACCAGCTTGAAGCGCACGCCGCTCGCTCCCGATATCCCGACGATCGACGAAGCGGGCCTGCGCGGTTTCGAGCTGCAGCAGTTCTACTCCGTCGTGGCGCCCGCAGGCACACCCGCGGAGGTGTTGCAGAAGCTGAACCAGGAGATCGTGAAGACCCTGCCGGCTCCCGACGTGAAGCAGCGGCTCGCAAACGAAGGCATCGAACTACAAACGTCGACCCCAAGCGAACTTGGCAAACTGAACGCGGAGCAGTTTGCGAAGTGGCTGAAGGTGATTCAGCAGGCGGGCATCCAACGCTCCGGATGAACGGGATCGGCTGTGCCGCGGCGTAAAACGGTAAAACTTGCAAGGCAAGCCGCGCCAGTTGCCGGCGCAAACGGAACCGGACGCGGATCGGGTTTTGCAGCGGTTCCAAACTTATAGTATGTTCGGCATCATGGAGCTTCAGTCGGAACTCGCTCGCCCGCATCGCTTCCAACTGACTGGAAGCGCTGGAATTTCCAGATGGCAATGCGACGATTGATCAGCGCGGCAGCGTTATGTGCCGGCGCAATCTGCGCGAGCGGAACGGCAGCGCAGTCTTTGCCCACCGCCGGCGAAAGCCGGTGGGAGGATACGCTCGCGGCCTTCGCCGCGGCGGATTTGAAGCAGGCGCCGCCCCCCGGCGGGGTGCTGTTCGTCGGCAGCTCGTCGATACGTCTCTGGGAAAATCTCGAGACGGAATTCAAGGACGCGCCCGTCGTCATCAAGCGCGGCTTCGGCGGCTCGCGCCTCGCGGACTGCGTCAAGTTCCTGGATCGGCTGGTGATCAATTACCGGCCCCGGCTGGTGATGCTCTATGCGGGCGACAACGATCTCGCCGAAGGCAGCACGCCCGAAGACGTCCTGAACCGCGTCAAGGCATTTGCCGACGGCGTACACCGCCACTTGCCGGAGACGCAGGTGACGTTCATTTCGATCAAACCGAGTCCCGCGCGCCGGGCACTCATTCCCCAGGCGCGCGCGGCCAACCAGCTCGTGCAGGAATACGCTGCGGCGCATCCCAAGGTCGACTACATCGATGTCTTCACGCCGATGCTGACCGCCGACGGATCGCCGCGGAAGGATCTCTTCAGAAAAGACGCCCTGCACTTGAACGACGCGGGCTATGCCTTGTGGCGTTCGGTCATCCGGCCGTTCGTGCGCTGACCTGTTTGGCCTTCTTCGCCCGCTGCTCGCGATCGAGCCGGTTGTTGATCAGCGCCACGGCGTAAAGGGCGATCAGGGTGGAAATCAGCAGCAGCGTCTCCGCCCAGAACGGCGTCCGGCCCACCTTGTCGCCGATCACGGCGAGAACGAGCAGGACGATCACGACATGCGCACAGAAAACAGGCAGCGAGGCCCGGCCCAGCGTCTCCAGCACGGGGTAACGAACGCGCGTAAGGTAGGGGGCGAATCGCACGATGATCACCAGCAACGCCAGGAAATCGAGCACACGCAGCGGGCCGAGCCGCCACTTGTCGAAGAGCAGATTGAATTCGGCGTGCGGGCCGAAAGGCGCCTGGCCGACGGCATGCCGCCATACCATGCAGGTAACGGCAAACACCAATGAAAGCGCGACGACCCACCCGGGAAAGGCGCGGCGGTCGGGTAGCGCCTCGCGCCGCGAACCCATCCACATGCCGAGAATCCAGAGAAACTGCCAGGCGACCAGATCGAAGGCGCCGTGTTCGTGGAACGGCATTTTGGGCTCGATCGCCCGGATCACCATCTTGTAGACTTCCCGAACCAGGCCCAACTCCGCGAACGACCACAGGGTCAGGCTGCCCGCGATCACCAGCAACCAGCCGTTGCGCCGCAAGCCGAGAGTCAGAGCGAGCGGCGAAGCCAACATGAAGAGGACGTACATCGGCAGGATATCGAGGAGCGGCGGGTTGTAGATCAGCAGCAGCCCCGTCCACAGCGCGTCGATCGGTTCCTCGAGATAGAACGAGATGAGATTCTTGATTGCCTGGCGGTCGGTGCGCAGCCCGATCTTCGCGATCAGCGTAAAGAGAAACAACAGCATGCCGACCTGGCACAGCCACACCAGCCGGGCCCGCTGCCACAGGGCAGTTCGCATCGCCGCCGTCCCGCTCTCGAGCGCCCGGCGCGTATAGATGGCGCCGATCATGTAGGCCGAAAGGAAGACGAAACCCTCGGCCGCGGACACGAAGCCGAACGGCTGGCTGAGCCAGCCGCTGTAGCGGGTTGGAACGTGCGTCACGGCCATGAGGACCAGCATCAGTCCTCTCAAGGCATCGAGTTCAGGCCGCCTCGTCACTTTGCGCCTCTCGATCTCAGTGGACCGCTCGACCCGGCAA
>JACQOK010000395.1 GCA_016202565.1 Betaproteobacteria bacterium
AAAGAAAACCGTGTTCCCGGAATGCGCTTCGCTCCTTCCGGGCTACGATGCTTCATTCCACCCGGGCTGCGTCTTACCGCTTACGGCAGTAGTATTTCGTCCGCCATCAGTTCCGCGATACGTTCACGCTTGCGGATCAAATGAATCGCGGCGCCGTCGACCACTACTTCGGCCGGGCGGGGACGGGTGTTGTAGTTGGAACTCATACTCATACCGTAGGCGCCGGCCGACATGATGGCGAGCAGATCGCCCTCGCGCAGCTTGAGCGAGCGGTCCCGCGCCAGGAAGTCGCCGCTTTCGCATACCGGACCGACGACCTCGTACGACTGGGCCACGCCGTCGGTTTCGGTTACCGGCAGAACCTCATGCCATGCGTCGTACAGGGCCGGCCGCAGCAGGTCGTTCATGGCGGCATCGACCACGGCGAAATTCTTCTCCTCGCCGTGCTTGAGGTACTCGACCCGCGTGAGCAGCAGGCCGGCATTGCCGGTGAGCGCGCGGCCCGGTTCGAGCACCAGTGCATGGCGGCGGGAGCCGAGCCGGCCGAGCAGGGCGCGCGCGTAATCGCCGACGCCCGGCGGCGTCTCGTCCTGATAGCGGATTCCGAGCCCGCCACCCGCGTCGATGTGTGAGATCGTGATGCTCTCCCGCTGCAGGCGATCGACGAGGTCGAGAATTCTTTCCAGTGCGGCGGCAAACGGCGCGACATCCGTCAGTTGCGACCCGATATGGCAGCCGATGCCCTCGACTTTCAGGTGCGGCAGGCCTGCGGCGCGGCGATATAACGCCAGTGCGTCGCGGTAGGGTACCCCGAACTTGTTCTGCTTGAGGCCGGTGGCGATATAAGGATGGGTGCCGGCGTCGACATCGGGGTTGACGCGCAGGCTGACGGGTGCCGTCTTGCCCATGTCGCCCGCGACGCGGTCGAGCCGCTCGAGTTCGCTTGCGGATTCGACGTTGAAGCAGAAGATTCCGGCCGCCAGCGCGCGTCGCATCTCCAGCTCGGACTTGCCGACGCCGGAAAAAACGGTCTTGCGCGGATCGCCGCCGGCGGCGAGCACGCGCTCGAGTTCCCCGCCCGAGACGATATCGAAGCCGCTACCCAGGCGCGCGAAGAGATTCAGGATTGCGAGATTCGAACTGGCCTTGACCGCGTAGCACACGAGGTGGTCGCGATCGGCGAATGCGGCATCAAAAGCGCGGAATGCGTCGGTCAGGGCCGCCCGCGAATAGACGTAACACGGCGTGCCATGCTGCTGGGCGATGCGGGCGAGCGGAACGGCTTCGGCGTACAGTTCGCGGTTTTGGTAGCCGAAATAGCTCACTGGCTCTCTTTAGTGTCTTTCTTCGGATCCTGCGCCGGGGCCGGGGCGCGGGGTTGCGCTTCAGGCTTGTCTTTGGGGAGGTAAAGCGGCCCTTTGTAACCGCACGCGGCGGTCAGAACGGCGAGCACAAGCAATGACACGACGGTGCGCATGGCGAACGGGAGCGGGCGGCAAGTAAACCGCTCGAATATTAGCACAGGCGGTAATGGAGCCACCGTAAGCGAAAAACGTAGCCCGGGTGGAGCAAAGCGGAACCCGGGAATAGGGATAATGTCGCCTCTTCACGCCAGCAGATAGCGGTGGCCCTCGGTCCTGATTTCTTTCCTGCGCGCGGCGTAGTCGGGGATGATGCTCGCCACGGTCCGCCAGAAACGCGGTGAATGGTTCATCTCCCGCAGGTGCGAGAGTTCGTGCACGACCACGTAGTCCACGAGCCGCAGCGGCATCTGGATCAGACGCCAGTTCAGGTGGACACGCCCGGCAGGGTGGCAGCTGCCCCAGCGCGTCCTCGCCTCGGAAAGACGGGTTTCGGGCGGGCGAACGAGCAGCTGCGGCACGTAATGCGCGATCCTGGCGCGAAAGCAGGCGAGCGCCTGCTCGCGCAGCCAGGCGATGACCGTGCGCGCAATATCGTCGGAGCGCGACAAGGCGCCCATGCCGACCAGCAGCCGCTCGCCATCGCTGACTGTCGCTTGCAGCCCGGGGGCGAGCGTAAGCCGGAGCGGCTCACCCAGCAGCATCAGCGCTTCGCCGTCTTGCCAGCGCCGCGGTGGCGCACGGCGTTCCTCCCACTGGGCAAGTTTCCGGACGATCCAGGTTTCATGTTTGCGCAGCTCGCTTTCGATCGCGCCGTGGGTCGCGTGCCACGGAACGCCCACCCGCAGGCCGCGCTCGTCGATGGTGAGCGTGATCGAGCCGCGGCGACGGCTGCGCTTGATGGTGTAGCCGATGAGCCTGCCATCGAACGCGATGTGGGCATGCGAAACGAATTCGCTCGCCCGGAATTCGAGCGGCAGCTCAAGCTGGCGAAGTTTGGTTTTTTTTGGCATGCGTGCTGATACGCTGCATTTCGTCCTCGATCCAGTGCTCGACCTGCGCGTTGAGTTCCGCGGCGTTAGCGTTCTGCGAGGGGAGCGCCGGTCCGATGCTGACCGTGATCAGGCCGGGATACTTGAGAAAGGCGTTGCGCCGCCAGCATTCGCCGGCATTGTGCGCGACCGGGAGGGCGGGGACGGCGGTCTTCACCGCGAGCCACGCGCCGCCGGGATGATAGGTGCCGCGTGCGCCGGGCGCGATGCGCGTGCCCTCGGGGAAAATCACGATGGAAAATCCCTGTTGCAGCCGCTCGCGCCCCTGTTCCAGCGTCTGTCTGAGCGCGCGCGCGCCCGCGCCGCGGTCGATCGCGATCGGCGAGAGCATCGCCAGCCCCCAGCCGAAAAACGGAATCCGCAGCAGTTCGCGCTTGAGCACCCAGACATGCGGCGGAAGGATCACCTGGAAAGCGAGCGTTTCCCATGCCGACTGATGTTTTGACAGGATGATGCACGGCTCGGGCGGAATGTTCTCGGCGCCGAGCACACGGTAGCGGATGCCGCAGATCGTGCTCGCCGCGGCGACCATGAGCCGTGACCAGAGGCTGATGATGCGAAAACGGGTGAGCGGCGGGAACGGAAACGTCAGCAGCGCGATGATCGCGAAAACCGGGGTGATGAGGAGCTGGAGCAGGGCAAACAGGCACGAGCGCAGCAGAACGGCGAGCTTCATCTGATGATGGATTTCACCGCTTCTGCGAGGTCCGCATACACGAGCGTGCCGGGCGGCAGCGCGCCCGCCTGCCGCGTCTTTTCGCCCTTGCCGGTGAGCACCAGGATGGGTTGGGCGCCGACTGCAGCGGATGCCTCCAGGTCCCGCAGCGCGTCGCCGATGCTCGGCACGTCCTTGAGGTTTACGTTGAAGCGATGGGAGATTTCCTCCAGCAGGCCGGGTTTGGGCTTGCGGCAGTGGCAATTGGCCTCCTGCGCGTGCGGGCAGAAGAACACCGCGTCGATGCGGCCGCCGACCTGGCCGAGCGCGCGGTGCATCTTGTCGTGGATGGCATTGAGCGTTGCCATGTCGAACAGTCCGCGCGCGATGCCGGACTGGTTGGTCGCCACCACGACGTGGTGGCCGCCCTGGGTCAGCTTGGCGATGGCTTCCAGGCTGCCGCGGATCGGCTTCCATTCGTCGGGGCTCTTGAGATACGACGGGCTGTCGTGGTTGATCACGCCGTCGCGGTCGAGAATGACGAGCTTCATTGGAGTATTTTCATGCGGCGAGCTTGGAGATGTCGGCCACGCGGTTCATTTCCTCGCGCAGCTCGGCGAGAAGCGCGAGACGATTCTGCCGCAACTCGGGCTCATCGGCCATCACCAGGACGGAATCGAAAAAGGCGTCTACCGGAGACTTGAGAACTGCGAACGCCTTCAAATAGCCGGTGAAGTCACCTTGATC
>JACQOK010000398.1 GCA_016202565.1 Betaproteobacteria bacterium
AGAAGGTGGAACGGGCGAACAACCCGACGTCTTCAAACCAACCGCCGCGAGACGACCACGCATCGAGCGAAGGAGGATTGTGAGTTAAAACCGACCGACTCACTTTGGGACTTGACAAAGAAGTCCTCATAGAAGGTTGGGCTGAACGCAGTGATGCCCAACAATCCGGATCGTCATGCGTGTTGGTTTCTCGTCGCCCAGCGCGTGTCACCCGTCACTAGTCACTCCTCACTTTTCACAGCCGAGTGATCCCCGACTCCAGAATGATCTTCCTGAATTTTTGCAGGTCGGTCTTCACCACCTGCGCGAACTCCTCCGGCGTATTGCCGACGATCACGAGTCCCAGCTGTGCAAACCGGTTTTTCACTTCGGGTGAGTCGAGCGCGGCACGAACTGCCTTGTACAGCGCCCGCACTTGGTTCTTGTCGGTTTTCGCCGGGGCAAAAAGCCCATTCCAAAACTGGAAGTCGTAGCCGGACACCCCCTGCTCCGCGACCGTGGCCACGTTGGGCAGCAGCGGATGGCGCTTGGAGCTGGTGATGCCATACGCTTTCATCCGCCCCGAGTTGATATGCGCCGCGCTTGCGAGTGGAGTCAGCAGCGCCAGCTGCGACTCGCCCGCGACGACGGCCATCTCGGACGGGGAACTCCCCTTGTACGGCACGTTGTTCATCTTGATGCCCAGCCGCGCCCACAGCGCATCACCCGCAAGCTGCCCCGTGGCGCCGGCGATGGCGATGTTGGTGTTGCCGGGATTGCTCTTCGCGTGCGCCGCAAGCTGCTGCACGGTGTTCCCGGGAAGCTTCGGATTCGCGGCCAGCACCATACCGGTCGTCGAGAACTGGCTCACCGGCACGAAGTCGCGTATCGGGTCATACGGAAGTTTCAGATACAGCGTGGCGTTCACCGCGTGCGTGCCGCTGTTTCCCACGCAGATCGTCGCGCCGTCCGGTTCCGCCTTGGAGCAGATCTCGGTCGCGAGGAGACCGTTGGCGCTCGGGCGGTTGTCGACGATGAGCGTTCTGGAAAGCACCTCGCTCATCTTCGGCGTGAGCAGGCGGGCCTGCACATCGGAAGGTCCGCCCGGTGATGACGCAACCAGCACGCGCACCGGCCGTTGGCTTTGCGCGCTCGCGGCTGCGGACGCGACCGCAATGACCGCCGCCGCTAGAACATACCCCCACACCATCCCGTTCATGATCTTCCTCCCTTATGTCATCCCCGGACGGCTCATGATAACCGGTGAATGGGGGACAGACCAGACAGACCACCAAGCCGAAGACGGATCACTGATGACACAGCAGCCCCCCATTACTGCTTAGTGGTCTGCCCAGGTCTGCCCCCATCGTGAATGCAAGTGTGATATTTGACCGCTTGTCCACTGGCAAACAGAGAACCATTGTGTGAAGATAACGTCATAGCAACACCATGCATCGCGCGCCTGGAGCGGACCGTGGCGCCGGTGGGTGGGATTGTGAATTCCTGGATGGGAGGTGCATCATGAAACGAATTGCCTTGCACACGAGTTACGCGTTGGCCTTCCTGATGGCCGGAGTACTGGCAGCGGGTCCAGCGGTCGCGGACAAGCCGGCATGGGCCGGCGGCGGCGACAAGCAGGAGAAAAAAGGTAAGGGCCATCGCGACAAAGGCGCCGAGCGCGGCCAGCGCGGCGGCGATCATTTCACCGACCGGCACCGGGTCGTCATTAATGAATACTATGCCGGGGAGTTTCGCGGCGGCCACTGCCCGCCCGGACTCGCCAAGAAGCGGAACGGCTGCATGCCGCCCGGCCAGGCGAAAAAGTGGGGCGTCGGCCGGCCGCTCCCCCACGACGTGGTGTACTACGAACTGCCGCCGGCACTCGTCGTGAAAATCGGACCGCCGCCGCCAGGCCACCGTTACGTGCGCGTGGCGGCCGATATCCTGCTGATCGCGGTCGGGACAGGGATGGTCGTGAGCGCGATCCAGGACCTGGGCCGGATGTAATTACTGCTCCAGTTCCGGATAGTGTCTGAAGATCCCGCGGTCGTTGAACGCGATGCGCCGCGCGGATTTGAGATACGCCGCGATGTTCGGGCGCGCGGCGACCCGCTCGTGCAGCGCCGCGAGCCCCGGATAGCCCGGTTCGACCCGCTGCATGGTACGCGGGAATGAAAAGCGCAGGCCCTCGATGAGCTGGAACATCGACAGGTCGATGTAAGAGAGGCTGCGGCCGACCATGAAGACGCGCCCGTTTGCGCCGCCGATCACCCGCTCGAAATAAGCGAGAAATTTCGGCAGACGCTCCGCCAGGAAATGCCTGGTGTACTTCATTGCTTCCGGTTTCTGGTCCTCATAGTAAAGACCGTGCGCGACCGGATGATGGGTGTCCTGGATC
>JACQOK010000407.1 GCA_016202565.1 Betaproteobacteria bacterium
TTCCAGTTCGGTGCGACCGACGCGGCGGTTGAATTTCATGCGGCCCACGGCCGACAGGTCGTAACGATCTTCCGAGAAGAACAGGCCGTTGAACAGGGCCTTGACCGCGTCTTCCGTCGGCGGCTCCCCGGGGCGCATCATGCGATAGATCGCCACCTGTGCCGCCATCTGATCGGCGGTCTCGTCGATCTTCAACGTCTGCGAAATGTAGGGTCCCTGGTCGAGATCGTTCGTATAGATCGTCTGGATCTGCGCCACGCTCGCCGCCTTGAGTTTGGCCAGCAGCTGCTCGGTGACCTCATCGTTCGCGTTGGCGACCACCTCGCCGGTTTCCGTGTCCACGACGTTGTGGGCAAGCGTGCGACCGAGCAGGAAGTCCTCGGGCACGTTGATGCGGCGCAGGCCGGCCTGTTCCATTTCGCGCACATGCTTGACCGTGATGCGCTTGTCCTTCGCGACGATCGCCTTGCCGCCCTTCGTGGCGATGTCGAAGCGCGCGATCTCTCCGCGCATGCGCTCCGGAACCAGCTCGAACTCGACGCCCTCGCTGCCGAAATGGAACGTATCGAATGCGAAGAACTCTTTGAGGATCTGCTCCGGCGCGTAACCGAGCGCCTTCAACAGTATCGTCACCGGCATCTTGCGGCGCCGGTCGACGCGGAAATAGAGATAATCCTTCGGGTCGTACTCGAAATCGAGCCAGGAACCGCGGTAGGGAATCACGCGCGCCGAAAAAAGCAGCTTCCCGGACGAATGCGTCTTGCCGCGATCATGCTCGAAAAACACCCCGGGCGAACGGTGCAGCTGCGATACGATCACCCGCTCGGTGCCATTGATCACGAAAGAGCCGGTCATGGTCATCAACGGGATTTCGCCCATGTAGACTTCCTGCTCCTTCACCTCCTTTACCGTCGGCTTCGACGCTTCCTTGTCCATGATGGTGAGCCGCACCTTTGCGCGCAGCGGCGCCGCGTAGGTGAGCCCGCGCTGCTGGCACTCTTTCACGTCGAACGGCGGCTCGCCGAGCGTGTAGCTTACGAACTCGAGCCGCGCATTCTTGGAGTGACTCTCGATCGGGAAAATGCTCTTGAACGCAGCCTGCAGACCCTCGTTCTTGCGGGTTTCGGACAGAACGAGCTCCTGCAGGAACCCCGCATACGATTCGAGCTGGGTGGCCAACAGGAACGGCACCGTCAGCACGCTGTCGCGCTTGGCAAAGCTCTTGCGGATACGTTTTTTCTCGGTGAATGAGTACGCCATATCAACTCCACGAAAGAGTCAGGGAATCGGCGGTGACCAACCGCGGCACGCTCCGCGGCATGTCCGCGGCTTGTGCAAGAGTTCGTGACCGTTCCAACAAAAGAGAAAGGCTGGCGGCTGCCCGCCAGCCATGGCTCCGTGCAACTGTTACTTGATTTCGACCGTCGCGCCGGCTTCGGTGAGCTGCTTGGCGAGCGCGTCCGCGTCCGCCTTGGAGATGCCTTCCTTGACCGGCTTGGGCGCGCCGTCGACCAGGTCTTTTGCTTCCTTGAGGCCGAGCCCCGTGACCGCACGCACGATCTTGATGGTGTTCACCTTGTTGGCGCCCGCATTGGTGAGCATCACCGTGAATTCGGTCTTTTCTTCCGCTGCGGCAGCGGCAGCCCCTCCGCCCGCGGCGGGAGCCGCGACCGACACCGTGGCGGCGGCGGCGGAAACACCGAATTTTTCCTCCATGTCCTTGATGAGCTGCGAGAGCTCAAGCACGGTCATGTTTGCGATTGCATCGAGAATTTCAGTTCTGGCAAGTGCCATTCCTAACTCCTGTTAAATCGTAAATTGACGAAAACGGTAGTGCAGCCGTCTTTTGGCTCCGACATAACCTGAAGGTTAGTCTGCGCCGAAAGAAGCTTGCTACGCAGCCTTCTTTTCCTTCTGATCATGCACGGCGGCCACCGTCCGCACGAATTTGCCCGGCACCTCGTTCAAGGTCCGGACCAGCTTCGCGACCGGCGCCTGCATCGTGGCCATGAGCGTAGCGAGCAGTTCCTGACGGCTGGGCATCCGGGCGAGGTCCGCCACTTCCTTCGGCGACATCACCACATCGGGCATGGCGCCGGCCCTGATCACGAACTTCTCGTTGCTCCTGGCATACTCGTGCAGCACCTTGGCTGCCGCCACGGGATCGCTCGATATCCCGTAAGCAAGGGGCCCGACCATTTTGTCGACAAGCCCTTTGAACGGTGTATCCGCGACGGCGCGGCGCGCCAGCGTGTTTTTCAGAACGCGCAGGTAAACGCCCGAGCTGCGCGCTTTCTTGCGCAACTCGGTCATTTCGCCCACCTGCAGACTGCGGTATTCGGCCAACACAACAGTCTGGGCCTTTGCCAGCTCAGCGCTGATTTCGGCCACTACCGCCTGTTTCTGTTCAAGATTTAGACCCAAGGTCTACCTCCTTTCATGTAAAGGAGGAAGGCGGAAGGATGAATTCAAAAAACCGTTTCATCCTTCATCCCTCACCCTTCCGACACGGCGACCTTTGATCCAGGAGTAAAACATCTGCGATACCTGTTTCCGGGTGCACCGTCTGCGTAGGACCTTCGAGTCAGGCTTCAGCATCGCGGCTCGACCTGCTTGTCCGAAGACAGCCTGTGACCCGCGGACTGGTAATCCGTTCCCGAAAAATTAAACCTTTCGGCTCCTACGGTCTTTGACAACCCGCCGGGGCGTATCCCCGGCGGCCCAAAGCCCTTGCCCCTGCATCCCGCAGAGGAAAAAAACCGCTACTGCGTCAAACTCGACTGATCCACACGCACGCCCACGCCCATCGTGCTCGAGACACTCAATTTCTTGAGATAGACGCCTTTCGAGCTCGCCGGCCTGGCCTTGTTGACCGCATCGACCAATGCCTTAAAATTTTCCGCCAATGCTTCAACGCTGAACGAGGCGCGCCCGATCGTGCACTGCACGATGCCCGCCTTGTCGGTGCGATACTGCACCTGCCCCGCCTTGGCGTTCTTGACCGCCGTGGTCACATCCTGAGTGACCGTGCCCACCTTGGGATTCGGCATCAGACCGCGCGGACCCAGGATCTGGCCCAGTCCGCCGACCACGCGCATCGCATCGGGAGTCGCGATCACGACGTCGAAATCGAGCTTGCCGCCCTTGATTTCGTTGGCCAGATCCTCGAAACCGACGATATCCGCACCCGCCTCCTTCGCCTGGCCCGCCTTGTCGCCCTGGGCGAACACGGCCACCCGCACCGTTTTGCCGGTACCCTGCGGCAGTACGAGCGAACCGCGCACCGCCTGATCCGACTTCTTGGCATCGATGCCGAGATTGATCGATACGTCAACCGATTCGTTGAACTTGGCAGTCGCGTTGTCCTTGATGATCTTGAGCGCTTCCTGCACCGGGTAGAGCTTGACGTGATCGACCTTGGCACGGATCCCGTTGTAGCGCTTGGAAGTGTGTGCCATTTACAAGCCCTCCACTTCGACGCCCATGCTGCGGGCACTGCCGGCAACCGTCCGCACCGCCGCCTCGACATCCGCAGCGGTGAGATCCGGCATTTTCACCTTGGCGATTTCCTCGGCCTGGGCGCGCGTGATCCTCCCGACCTTGTCGGTGTGGGGCCGCGGGCTGCCTTTCTCGATCTTCGCTGCCTTCTTGATGAGCACCGTCGCGGGCGGCGTCTTCATCACGAAGGTAAAACTCTTGTCCTGGTAGGCGGTGATGATCACCGGCACCGGCATCCCGGGTTCCATCTTCTGCGTGGCGGCGTTGAATGCCTTGCAGAATTCCATGATGTTCAGACCGCGCTGGCCGAGCGCGGGGCCGATGGGCGGGGACGGATTCGCTTTGCCCGCCGGCACTTGCAGCTTGATCAGGCCGACTATTTTCTTCGCCATGACTACTCTCCTATCGGGTCCGAACGGACTCAGGATCGAGGATCGAGGATTGAGGATCGAGGGAAAAACCCTCGCAGCCCGCAACCATCTTCTCCGCTTCCTTCGCCCTCCCCGTTAAAAAAAACAACTCATGGCGGCTGCGCCGCCAAGCGTGCTCAATCCTAAATCCTCAATCCTGCCGTCAGGCTTTTTCAACCTGTCCAAATTCCAGTTCGACCGGAGTCGAGCGTCCAAAAATCGTCACCGACACGCGCAGCTTGTTCTTGTCGTAGTTCACGTCCTCGACATTGCCGTGAAAATCGGCGAACGGGCCTTCCTTCACGCGCACCGCTTCGCCGACTTCGAACAGCACCTTGGGACGCGGCTTTTCCACGCCCTCCTGGATCTGATGCAGAATATTCTGCACCTCCTTCTCGCTGATCGGCGTCGGCTTGGTCGCGGTGCCGCCGACGAAACCGGTCACCTTGGGGGTATTCTTGACCAGGTGCCACGTCTCGTCGGTCATCTCCATCTCGACCAGCACATAGCCGGGGAAGAACTTGCGCTCGCTGATGTTCTTCTGCCCGCTTTTCATCTCCACGACTTCCTCGACCGGCACCAGGATCTGTCCGAATCTTTCCTGCATGCCGGCACGCTGAATGCGGTCCTGGAGCGCACGCTGCACGCTCTTCTCAAAACCGGAATACGCGTGCACCACATACCACCTCTTGCTCATTAGTCACCCTGCCCCATCAGCTTTTTGATCACCCACAACAGACTCGCATCCACCAGCCACAGGAACAGTGCCATCACGACCACGAAAGCAAACACGACGCCGGTTGTCTGCAGCGTTTCCTTGCGGTTCGGCCACACCACTTTCTTGGTCTCGACCACCGACTCCTGCGCATACACGTGGAAGCGCTTACCCGGCTCACTCGTCAAAAACACGCCAGAACCGGCTGCGAGGCCGCCCAGCACCGCCGCAATGCGAATGATGGCCGCGCTCTCGCTGAAGTAGTAAAAGCCGCCGACACCTGCGACTGCAAGCAGGGCTGCCAAGGCAATCTTGATCTTGTCCGCCATCTTTCCTTCGGGATATTGAGCGGTGAGTTTCACGCGTTGAATTAGCACTTCCTGCCACTCACGACCAAACACCTTGCACTCGTTTCCAGCATCGCCTTGGCAGGCCAGGAGGGTCTCGAACCCCCAACCTTCGGTTTTGGAGACCGACGCTCTGCCAATTGAGCTACTGGCCTATAAAA
>JACQOK010000437.1 GCA_016202565.1 Betaproteobacteria bacterium
ATTCTCGGCTGCGACATCGTCGCCAAGGCGACGCCCGACGGCTATACGACGCTGCTCGGCAACATCAGCATGGCGTTCAACACCGCGATCTACAAAAAGCTACCGTATGATGCGATACGCGATTTCGCACCGATCACGCTGGTGACCGACCAGCCCAACATCCTGGTCGCCCATCCTTCGCTTCCCGCGAAATCGTTCCAGGAGTTCCTGTCGCTGGCGGCATCGCAACCGGGCAAGCTCACCTACGGGTCGGCGGGAATGGGTTCCGGCACGCATCTCGCGATGGAGATGCTGCTGATGTCGCGGAAGCTCGACCTGGTGCACGTGCCGTATAAAGGGACCGGTCCCACGCTGACCGCACTGCTTGGCAACCAGATTTCCGTATTTTTCTCGACCTACGCTTCGGCCCTGCCGCACGTGAAGGGCGGCCGGCTGCGCGCCTACGCGGTGACGAGCACCAAACGCACCTCCACTCTTCCCGACGTGCCCACCGTCGCCGAATCGGGGTTCCCCGGCTACGAGTACAGCACGTGGTACGGGTTCCTCGCGCCGGCGGGCACGCCGCGCGCCATCATCGAGAAACTCAACAAGGCCGCGGTCGGCGTACTCAAGTCCGAGAAGACCCGTGAACGCTACATTGCCCAAGGGGTGGATCCGATCCCGTCCACGTCCGCCCAGTACTCGGCTTACCTCAAGTCCGAGATCGAAAAATGGACCAAGGTGGTGCGCGCCGCGAAGCTCCCGCTGCAGTAAGCGGACGCGGCCGAGGGGTGCTGCGAGAAAGTGCCTAAAGCATTGTCGAGGAACGAAGCGTGAACACGATCAGGCTCAGCGCCATCATCGCATGCGCCGTCGCATCGCTCGCCGCGCCCGGCGGCGCGGGCGCCCAGCCCACCTCGACAAAGCATGTCTCGAGCGAGTCGAGAGGCTCGGGACAGGCCCTTCGACAAGGCTCGGGACAGGCCCTTCGACAAGGCTCAGGACAGGCCTACCCGGCGCGGCCGATCCGCTTCATCGTGCCCTTCCCGCCCGGTGGGGGCAACGACATCGTCGGGCGCATCGTGGCGATGAGGCTGGGCGAAGCGCTGGGCCAGCAGGTGGTCGTGGACAACCGCGGCGGCGCCGGCGGCACCATCGGCACCGAGATCACCGCGAAAGCGCCGCCCGACGGCCACACGATTCTCATCAACAACATCAGCCTGGCGGTGAACCACACGCTGATCCCGAAGCTTCCCTACGATACGCTCAGGGACCTCGCGCCGGTGAGCCTGGTCGGGCGCCAGGCGAATATCGTCGTGGTGCATCCGGGCGTGCCGGTGAAGTCGATGCAGGACTTGCTCGGGCTGGCGCGTGCCAAGCCGGGTCAACTCAATTACGGCTCGGGAGGAATCGGCACGGCTTCGCATCTTGCGACCGAATACCTGAAGCTCGAGACCCGGACCGATATGGTGCACGTACCGTACAAGGGGCTGGGCCCGGCCTTGATCGATCTCATGGCAGGACGGCTGCAACTCATCATCTCGACCATGGCCTCGGCGCTGCCCAACGTGAAGGCCGGCAAGCTGCGGCCGCTGGCGGTGACGACCGCGAAACGTTCATCGTTTTTCCCGGAGCTGCCGACGATGGACGAAGCGGGCGTGAAAGGGTACGAGTTCAGCACGTGGTACGGCCTGCTCGCGCCGGCGGACACGCCCCGGCGGATCGTGAACGTGCTGAACAGCGAGACCGCCAGGCTGCTGCAATCGGATGGTGTCAAAGGACAGTTCGCGGCGCAGGGACTGGAGCCCACGCCTTCCACGCCGGAGCAATTCGGGGCCTACCTCAAATCGGAAGTGGAAAAATGGGGCAAGGTCGTCAAGGCATCGGGCGCCAAACCGGAGTGATTCAGCAGTGAGCGCTGAGTGAATTGCTGTAGGTTGGGTTGAACGAAGCGAAACCCAACGATCAGAAAATGTAATATCGTTCACCGTTGGGTTTCGGCGTTGCGCACCGTTGGGTTTCGGCGTTGCGCCTCAACCCAACCTACGATTACTGCGATACTACGATTACTGCGATACTGAGTATGGAGATCGACATGAGCGACGAGCACATCCACTACATGCAGCTCGCGCTCGAGCAGGCGCGGGAAGCGGCGCGCGCGGGCAACCGGCCCGTGGCTTCGATCATCGTGCGCGGCGGCGCCATCATCGGCGAGGGGCAGAACACGATCTTCACCGACTTTGACCCGAGCGCGCACGCCGAAGTCGCGGCGATCCGTCAGGCATGCGGGCGCCTCAGGACCGTCGACCTGTCGGGCGGCACGCTATACTCCACGCTCGAGCCCTGCCCGATGTGTTTCTGGGCGATGCAGGAGGCGAAAATCGGGCGCCTGGTGCTGGGCGGGCGTTACACGGACATCGGCCGCACCGACATCGGCCGCTATACCGTCGAATCCTTCCTGGAATTCACGGGCAGAAAACTGGAGATCATCACCGGCGTCCTCGCCGGCGAATGCGCAGCGTTGCGCACCGAATGGATGAGGGGGAGGAAGCCGTGAGTCTGCGCGAACGAATCGGAGTCGATCTGGGCCGCAAGATCCGTCTGGAGGAAGGCATCGAATGGGCCGCCGCGAACGACGTGCGCTACATCGACATCCAGCTCGATACGGCGGCCAATGCGCTCACCACCTTTGATGACCGGCGCGCCGCCGGCGTGCGCGCCGCCTGCGAAAAGCACGGCGTGCACCTCGGCTTGCACACGCTCTCCGCCGTCAATGTCGCGGAATATTCACCTTACGTGAGCGGCGCGGTCGACGAGTACCTGAAAAGCTACATCGACATCTATTCCAGGCTCGGCGCGGAGTGGATCGTGGTGCACGCCGGTTATCACTTCTCCAAGGACAGGGCGCTGCGGATGGAGGCGGGTCTCGAGCGCCTGAAGCGCGTCGCCGCTTACGCCGAAAAGAAAAAGGCGCGCCTCCTGCTGGAGAATCTCAACAAGGAACCGGAAGACGCCGAGGTGCATTATCTCGCGCACACCCTGGAGGAGTGGCGTTACTACTGGGGACTGCTGTCGTCGCCCGCGCTGCGGCTCTCGTTCACCGTCAACCACGCCCACCTGGTGCCGGAAGGCATCGAAGGTTTCGTGGAGGCGCTCGACATGGGCCTCGTCGGGGAAGTGCGGCTCGCGGACTGCCTGCGTAACGGCTACGAAGTACATCTCAAGCCGGGGGAGGGCAACCTCGACTTTGGGGACATGTTCCGGCGCATCGAGGGCAAGGGATTCAAGGGACATTACACCAGTGCGTTCGGCTCGCTCGAGGATATGCTCGCCGGGCGCGACCGCCTGCTGGCGCGTGCGCGCGAAGCCGGTATAAGCTAGAGCGTAACGGCGGAAAATCGGGTAAAGTAATCAACCCGGCCGCTGCGCGGTGAACAATGACAACGCCGGTCTACAACGGACACCCACAAAGGAGGAATGCCATGAGTCTCATGAAACTTCTGTCTGTAGCGATCAGCGTGCTGTTCGCGCATGCCGCCGCGGCGCAAACCGAACTCAAGTTCGGCCACGTCGGCGAACCCGGCTCGCTTTTCGCCAAATCGGCCGAGGAATTCGCCAAGCGCGCCAACGAAAAGCTCGGCGGCAAGGCGAAGGTGGTGGTGTTCGGCTCGAGCCAGCTCGGGGGCGACAAGGAACTCAACCAGAAGCTCAAGCTCGGCACCGTGGACTTCGCGCTGCCCTCGACCGTAATGTCCTCGGAATCCGACCTCTTCGGCATCTTCGAGATGCCGTACCTGGTGCGGGACCGCAAGCACATGAACGCGATCGAGAAGGAAGTGTTCTGGCCGCGGCTCGCGCCCGAGGCGGAGAAGAAGGGCCTGAAGATCATCGCGGTGTGGGAAAACGGCTACCGGCACATCACCAACAACCGGCACCCGATCAAGGTGCCCGGCGACCTGCAGGGCATCAAGTTGCGCGTGCCGGAAGGCAAGTGGCGGGTGAAAATGTTCCAGGCCTACGGCGCGAACCCCAGCCCGATGAAGTTTTCTGAAGTGTTCACCGCGCTCCAGACCGGCGTGATGGACGGCCAGGAGAATCCGTTCTCGCAAATCGTCAGCGCCAAGTTCCAGGAAGTGCAGAAATACATCTCGCTTACCGGGCACGTCTACATCCCGGCCTACGTCACCGTGGGCTCGAAAAAGTGGGCAACACTGCCGGCCGATATGCGCAAAGTGCTCGAAGACACCGCCAAGGACATGCAAAAGTTCGTCTACGCCACGGCGGAGAAGGACGAGAACGAGTTGCTGAGCAAGATCAAGGCCGCCGGCGTCCAAGTGAACGAAGCGGACAAGGCCGCTTTCGTGCGGGGAAGCAAGGCGATCTATGAAGAGTTCGGAAAGGAAGTGAAGGGTTCAAAGGAACTTATCGACAAGGCGCTCTCGCTCGCCAAATAACGAGTGATGGGTGATGCGCAGGATCAAGCTCCTCGCGCGTCGCCCACCGCTCATCGCCCATTACCGGTTCTGGCCCGTAACTCGTGACTCATCACTGATTCGTGATGCTTGCGCGCGTACGTAAGACTTACGAGAGGTTCCTCGAGACGATCGTCATCGTCCTCATGGTCGCGCTTGCGCTCGAGGTCACGATCGGCGTGGTCTTCCGCTACGTCGGCTACGCTCTGGTCTGGTACGACGAGGTGGCCACGATCCTGCTGGCGTGGGTCACCTACTACGGAGCCGCGCTCGCCGCCGTGAAGCGCGCGCACCTCGGCGTTCCCGAGCTGGTGCGCATGTTGCCGCCGGCGCTGAGGCTGGCGGTCGCGATCTTCGCCGAGGCGAGCGTGTTCGCCTTCTTCATCCTGATGGCGTGGATCGGCTACTCGGTGCTCGAGGTGCTCGCCACCGACAACCTGGTTTCCATCCCGGAGGTATCGGTCGCATACACTCAGTCGGTGATCCCCATCAGCGCGGTGCTGTTCGTCATCGCCGAGGCGCTCGTCCTGCCTGACGTGCTGCGCGAAGCGCGCGG
>JACQOK010000036.1 GCA_016202565.1 Betaproteobacteria bacterium
GCAACCCGACGTCTTCAAACCAACCGCCGCGAGACGACCACGCATCGAGCGAAGGAGGATTGTGAGTTAAAACCGACCAACTAACTTTGGGACTTGACAAAGAAGTCCTCATAGAAGCCGGGATGAAACGAACCGGGAGAAGCGGGAACGAAGGCCCCCCGAAAAAAGCGGGAACGAAGGCCCCCCCAAAAAACGTGTTTCCGAAATCGGCTGCGCTGCTTCGGGCTGCTGGGCGGGATTGCGCTTAGCTGTGCGCGATACCCAACGAGGAGGTTCCCGGGTTGCGCCGCTACGCGGCTAACCCAGGCTACGTGACTTGACACGCCGAAGCACGACGGCATAGATTTCAGCCTCCCTGCAGTTCGTCCCATCAAGGAGCGGAATTGAAAATCACGAATGTCACGAGCTACACCGTGCATCCCGGCTGGCGCAAGAATCTCATCTTCGTCAAGGTCGAAACGGATGAAGGCATTCACGGCTGGGGTGAGGCCTACTCTCAATACGATCGCGACCGGGCGGTGGTGGCCCAGCTCGAGGCGCTGGGCCCGTACGTCGTGGGGCGCAGCCCGTTCGACATCAAGCATTTCACGCAGTTTGCGTTCGACGATTACGCCGCGCGCCGCGGCTCGGTGGAGCTGTTCTGTGCCATCAGCGGCATCGAGCAGGCACTGTGGGACATTGTCGGTAAAGCGTGCAAACAGCCGGTCTACAACCTGCTGGGCGGGCGCTGCCGCGACAAGGTCCGCGTCTACGCCAACGGCTGGAGCTACGGGTTGAAGGAACCGGCCGACTACGCGCGCGCTGCCGAGAAGGTGGTGGCGCAGGGCTGGACGGCGCTCAAGTTGGATCCCTTGCCTTCGCCGTGGCGCACCTATATTCCCCGGGAACACGAGGAGCGCGCCGTGCGCGTCGTCAAGGCCGTGCGCGATGCGGTGGGACCGGGGGTCGATATCCTGATCGACCAGCACCGGCGGCTTGCGCCGATGTACGCGATACGTCTCGACCAGCGGCTCGCCGAGTTCGGCCTCTACTGGATGGAGGAATCGTGCCAGGCGGAATATCCCGATGAGCTCGCCCGTATTCGCCGCGAGATCGGCGTGCCGATGGTGATTGGCGAAGCGACCTACACCAAGACTGGATTCCGGCCGCTCCTGGAAAAACGCGCGGCGGACATTCTCAATCCCGACGTCGCGTGCTGCGGCGGCATCCTGGAACTGAAGGAGATCGCGGCGATGGCCGAGTCATTCCTCGTCGCCGTGTCCCCACACAACTACAACTCGACCGTGGTGGCGCTGGCCGCTACCGTGCACGCCTCGGCAACCATGCCCAACTTCATCATCACCGAGTATTTCCTGCCGCTGGTCGAGTTCGGCGACCTGATTTCGCCAAACCAGTTGAAGCCCCGGAGCGGTTACATCGATTTGCCGACCGCGCCCGGGCTGGGGATAGACCTCGACGAGGAGGCGCTAAAAAAGGTGCCTGGAAAGCGCTACGAGCAGCGCAAGCTGCGGCTCCCGGCTGACGAGCCGGGAGGCATCTAGGCGTCGAGTTTCCGAGGGCGCGACGGTGGCGAGCGCTGCGCGGCGGTTCAGTGGGCGCCTTTGACGCCGTTGCAACTTAACTCGAGCGGCTCGCCTCTTTCGCGCGCGGCGATCATCGCATCGCGCCGCCGCGCCTTGCTCTCGTGTATCAGATCGACCAGGAAGTCCGGGTCGTAGGCTTTCAGCAGGTGGGGCTGGTAGTGCTCGAGATAGGCGCGAATGCGCGCCTTATCGTTGCGCAGGCCGCCTAACTCGCGATAGGTTTCGTCATCCCACTGCCATTTGAAACCGAGGTCCCAGAATGCGCTGTTGAAAGCGTGCAGATCGACGGCATCGTGAGCCGGCATCTGCTCGAGAGGTTTCACATCCAGTCTCGCCATGTTCCGTCTCCTTCGCCGCCCCGCGTCGGCGGCTTTAATCATGGCCATCCTAGGCCGGGCCAATCATAAAAGATAGTTAAATTTTTATATGGTGTTAATATATAAAAGCTTATGATATGCAGGCGCCACCCCGCATGAAGAACGCCACCCTGAGACAGCTCAAGGTATTCGAGACGGTGGCCCGGCACTTGAGCTTTTCGCGCGCGGCCGAGGAGCTGCACCTCAGTCAGCCCGCGGTGTCGATCCAGATCAAACACCTGGAAGCGCACGCGGGGCTGCCGCTGTTTGAACAGCTCGGGAAGAAGACGTACCTGACACCGGCCGGCCGCGAGATGCTGCAGCACAGCCGCGCCATCATCCAGCAATTTCGGGAAGCCGAGGAGGCGCTGGCGGCGTTGAAGGGCGTACGCGGCGGCCGGCTCAACATCGCGGTGATCAGCGCCGGCGATTATTTTTTCCCGCGCCTGGTGGCCGAGTTCTGCAGCCGCTACGACGGGGTTACCGTGGAGTTGAGCGTCAACAACCGCGAGGAGGTGCTGCATTGCCTGGCGGAGAACGCCACCGATCTCGCGGTCATTCTGCGACCGCCCGAAGGCACGGACACGATCGCGATGCCGTTTGCGCCCCAGCCGCAGGTGATCGTCGCCGCACCCGATCACCCGCTTGCCGGCCGGCGCGTCGTTCCGATGGAGGCGCTGGCACCGGAAAAGTTCATCGTGCGCGAGCGCGGCTCCGACACCCGGATCGCGATGGAGGAAGCGTTTGCGGAACGCCGGTTCAAGCCGCGCATTGCGATGGAGATCAAGAGCTTCGAAACCATCAAGCAGGCCGTCATGGCCGGCATGGGGGTGAGCTTCCTGTCGGCGCACACCATCAGCCAGGAGCTGCAACTCGGACGCCTCACGGTGCTCGATGTCGAAGGCTTCCCGGTGATGCGCAACTGGCACATCGTGCACCGCAAGAACAAACGTCTGCCGCCGG
Source organism: Betaproteobacteria bacterium (assembly GCA_016202565.1). GTDB lineage: Bacteria > Pseudomonadota > Gammaproteobacteria > Burkholderiales > SG8-41 > DSOT01. The sequence goes on from JACQOK010000036.1 coordinate 2,903, forward strand.
TTGCAGTGGCGTTCAAGGAGTTCCTGCTGAAAGAGGGCGCGGCGCTGGTCGAGCGGATCGTGCGGTTCCGGCCGAAACCGAAGCGCAGAACGTAGGGTGGGTTGAGGGAAACGAAACCCAACAATCGAAGAAGCCGAAACCCTCATCGTTGGGTTTCGGCGCAAGCGCCTCAACCCAACCTACGCCGAAACTTCTTCGTGCAATCATTCACGACAGCCGCACCAGGGCAGCGTCGCCTTCAACCTCGATCCGGGTGCCGAAGCGCGCGCTGCGCTCCACGATCTTCGCCAGCATGTCCGGCTCGTCCTTCATCGGGCGCAGCAGCGTTTCGTTCCGGTCGTTATGGCGCACGAACTGGAATGATACGGTCTCGACGTTCCGCTCCTCGAGCGTAACTCGCACGATCATGCCGACCCAGTCGCCATGCTTGCGGCCGCCGTGGCCGGTATGGAAGGAAAAGTTTCCCAGGCCGTAAAAAACCGGCCTGCCCTTGTAGACTTCCACCGGCAGCGAATAGTGCGGTCCATGGCCGATCACGATGTCGGCGCCGGCGTCGATTGCGGCGTGCGCGATCTCGGTCATGTATTGCAGGACGTCTTCGTAGAGTCCCCAGTGGTGTGACGCAACGACGATGTCCGCCTGTTTCTTGAGCGCGGCAAGGTCCTCGCGGTATTGCGCAAGATAGCCCGGGTCGGCCCACGTCAGGATTTCGGGCGGCACGCCGGGACGATTGGCCGGCGGCACTTCCGGCCGGGTCTTGTGCAGCGGCAGCTGATAAGCGGTGTGGCCGCGCAGGACCGCGACCCCGGGCGAATGCTCTCCCGCCTCGTGATTGGTCGGCCAGTACACGGAAGTGCGCTGCAGAAAGCCGAACCGCAGCCCGTTGCGTTCGATTATCGCCGGAGCGCGTGCCTGGTCGCGGTCGAGGCCGGCGCCGGCGTGCGCGATGCCGAGCTTGTCGAGTTCGCGCAGCGTGGAGCGGATCGCTTCGGCCCCGTAATTGACGTTATTGGCGTTGCCCACGGCGTGATACCCGGCCAGTGACAACGCGCGTGCCGCGCTGGGGGCGGCATAGAAGCCTTCGTCCATCAGGGAGCGCTCGGCGGGAGGCACGTATACACAGCACTCGAGATTGCCGAACAGCGCATCCGCACCTTTCAGCGCGGCGCTGACGCGCGCAAACGGCACCACCGGGTCGGTAACGTTCATCAGGTTGATATCTCCGGTGAAAATCATCGAGCGGTGCATGGTTTGGTCCCTTCTTGCAATGCGGAAGCACCCGGACAGCGTGCACGACAACGATTCTATTTTACGCGGTGAACCGGCAAAATAGTTCTTGACAGTGCCCGGTAGGAACGACAAGCTTTGCGCCGGGTCCAAACAATGAAAAGCGCGGCCCGTTTCAGAGCGGGGAATGGCCACCCCGTCTCGGAGAGGAGGGGTAGATGTTCAAGAACATCCTGATACCGACCGATGGTTCTGAGCAGTCGCAGCGCGCCGTGCGCACCGGCGTCGAACTCGCCAGGATCCACCACGGGCGAATCACCGGCATACACGTCATCCCCGACTACCATCTGTTGATCGCCTACGAAGGCGCGTTCGATCCCATCACCGAGGAGCGGATCGAGGAAGAAGCGCGCGCTCGTGCGGAGAGCTATCTTGCATTCGTCAGGAAGACCGCGGAAGAAGCGGGCGTCCCGTGCGACACGGTCTGCGAAACCAGCGACCATCCGTACGATGCGATTTTGAAGACGGCAGACACAAAGAACTGCGATCTGATCCTGATGACCTCGCACGGACGCAAGGGGCTTGCCGCGGTGCTGCTCGGCAGCGAAACACGCAAGGTCTTGACGCACACCCGTGTTCCGGTGCTGGTCGTGCGCTAATTCAGGCCCCCTGTTGCCAGACGAAACGTTCGACCGTCTTCCGGCGTAATTCGGGTTAGTTTTTCTTGCTCGTCGGTTGCAAATAATTTTATTGCATAGCAACAAAAAGGGTTGCGGTACGCCTTCATTACTGGCATAATGCGCTTGTGCTGGATGCTCTTACGAGTATCGGCACACTCCTCCAAAACCTCCTCCTTTGGTGGAACCTTAAGCGCAATCCTTCGGGGTTGCGCTTTTTTTTGCACTCCTGTTTCAAAGTATGCGCTTACTTAAGAAGGCCGGGAAGGTCGATCTTTGGGGAAACTAAGCCATGCCGCAAAGCAGCACGCCGCTCGCGGAGCACTCATCTCTCATCGACTTGTGGCAAAAAAATCGCAGAAAATAGTTCCATTCCTCTCCCCTCGACTTATTCATGGTCGCGCCCGGCGTCTCGAATTCGTCCCGCAAGGGAGGGCAGGCCCGCGGGCGCAGCGAGCGGTTTGTTATACTGCTTCTTGGTCACTTGAGCGCGGCGGGCCGTGCGAGTATCCGCGCGCGAAGGCAGCACGCGCGAACGGCCGCAGATTCGGCCCACGCGTGCACCCGGGTGACATCCGCGTCCGAGCAGCAGACATCGATTCATCAATTCTGCAGGCCCGATCCGGCGAATATTGACTCCGGTCAAGGCTCATTGGCGATTGGCCATGTAAATTGCCGTGACTCGCTCCGGCCTGCGCGCGGGAAGCCCCTATCAGACAGGTCAATAATGAAAATCCACGAATATCAGGCGAAGGAAATTCTCAGAAAGTACGGTGTTGCCACACCGCGCGGCATTCCGTGCTTCAGTGTCGAGGAAGCGGTGGAGGCGGCGCAGAAGCTCGGCGACAAAGTTTGGGTGGTCAAGGCGCAGATCCACGCCGGCGGCCGCGGCAAGGGCGGCGGCGTCAAGCTCGCGAAATCGCGCGATGAATTGCGGCAGTACGCGGGGCAGATTCTCGGTATGCAGCTGAAGACCCATCAGACCGGCCCTGACGGCCAGAAGGTGCGGCGTTTGCTGATCGAAGAAGGCGCCGACATCAAGAAGGAACTCTACATCGGCATGGTGGTGGACCGCGGTTCGCAGCGGGTGGTGCTGATGGCCTCCAGCGAGGGCGGCATGGACATCGAGGAAGTGGCTGCCCGCGCGCCGGAAAAGATCCACAGGATTGCGATCGATCCGATGAGCGGCTTGAGCGACCGGGACGCCGAGGATATCGCGCACAAGATCGGCATTCCCGAAAAGGCGCTCGCCGAGGCGCGCGATTTCCTGAAGGGGCTCTACCGCGCATTCGACGAGACCGACGCTTCGCTGGCCGAGATCAATCCGCTCATCCTCACCCGGGACGACCGTGTACTCGCGCTCGACGCCAAGATGAATTTCGACGACAACGCGTTGTTCCGTCATCCCGACATCACCGCGATGCGCGATCTGGACGAGGAGGACCCGGCCGAGGTCGAAGCGTCCAAGCATGATCTGTCCTATATCTCGCTCGACGGCGACATCGGCTGTCTGGTCAACGGCGCGGGGCTGGCGATGGCCACCATGGACATCATCAAGCTCTACGGCGGCAACCCCGCAAACTTTCTCGTTGTGGGCGGCGGCGCTTCAACCGAGAAGGTGACCGAGGCCTTCAAGATCATGCTCAAGAACCCCAAGTTGAGCGCGATCCTGGTCAATATCTTCGGCGGCATCATGAAGTGTGACGTGATCGCCGAGGGCGTGGTGACCGCGGCGCGCC
>JACQOK010000419.1 GCA_016202565.1 Betaproteobacteria bacterium
CTCCTCGAACTCGCACTGCCCGGCCACGACGAGGATGTCGTAGCCGCGGTAATGGATATCGTTGCCGCAGCGGCCCACCGTGCACAGCGCGGTGGTGCCCGCCGCCACGCCCGAAAGCGCCACCGATTTCTTGGGCTTGGGCACAGCGGATGTCTCGTTGCCACTCATCGTATTACCTCCCCTGTTTGCACCTCTCGCCGCATCGCAGTCTCTGCGTCGAACTTGCCGGGCACTACGTCCTCCGTTTGGCGCATTTCCCTGTACGCGCTATATTGATACGCCAAATCTGCGGACAATGCTGTCGTTTGAAAGACAATTGAGGCAAACTCATGCGGTCTTTGGACGAAATGCTGGCCCTGAGTCCATGGACGCAGGACATTGCGCCGGCCCAGATGGAGCGGGTCCGCTCCACCACGGTCGTACGGGAGTTTGAGGCGGGTGCTTATGTGTGCCGCAGGGGTGAGCGGGTCAATGCCTGGATCGGGGTCATCGACGGGTTGGTCAAGCTCACCTGTCTCGCCCCCTCGGGGAAGTCGGTCACGCTTGCCGGCATAACCGCCGGAAGCTGGTTCGGGGAAGGCTCGGTGCTCAAGGGTGAACTCCGAAAATATGACGTGGTGGCCCTGCGCGGCTCGCAGATTGCCTTCATGCCGGAAGCCACCTTTCGCGGCCTCCTCGACACCAGTCTCGCCTTCAACCGCTTCCTGCTCATGCAACTGAACGAGCGGCTCGGACAGTTCATCGGCATGGTCGAACACGATCGGCTGCTCGACCCCGATGCCCGGGTGGCCCGCGCGCTTGCGGGCCTGTTCAACCCCTTTCTATACCCCGGGTCGGAACCCCAAATACAGATTTCCCAGGAAGAACTGGGCTACCTTGCGGGCACTTCCCGGCAGCGGGTCAACCAGGCACTGCACGTGCTCGAGAAAGCCGGCCTGGTCAAGGTGGACTACAGTCTGATCACCGTCGTTGATCTCGAGGGCCTGCGCTCGTTCGGCGCCTGACATTTTCCGCCCGGTCGCCTGGGCGAAACTACATGTTGCGGCGGTACTGCCCCCCGACTTCGAACAGGGCCTGGGTGATCTGGCCGAGCGATGCGACGCGCACGGTGTTCATGAGTTCCGCGAAAAGATTTCCATTCGCCAACGCGGCTTGCTGGAGCCGCGCCAGCGCCGGCGCCGACTCCTGCCGATGACGCTCCTGAAATTCGCGCAGCCGCCGGATCTGGGATTGTTTTTCCTCCTCGGTCGAACGGGCGAGCTGAATGGTGGCGCCGGCAGACACCGGGTCGGGGTTGACAAAGGTGTTGACCCCGACGAGCGGCAGGCGTCCGTCATGCTTGAGCGTTTCGTAGTGCAATGATTCGTCCTGGATCTTGCCGCGCTGGTAGCCGGTCTCCATCGCACCCAGCACGCCGCCGCGTTCCGCTATGCGCTCGAACTCCTTGAGCACCGCCTCCTCCACCAGCTCGGTCAGCTCATCGATGATGAACGAGCCCTGATTGGGATTCTCGTTCTTCGCGAGCCCCCACTCGCGGTTGATGATGAGCTGGATCGCCATCGCGCGCCGCACGCTCTCCTCGGTGGGAGTAGTGATCGCCTCGTCGTAGGCGTTGGTGTGCTGGCTGTTGCAGTTATCGTAGGCCCCGATCAGGGCCTGCAGCGTGGTGCGTATGTCGTTGAAGTCGATCTCCTGTGCGTGGAGGCTGCGCCCGGAGGTTTGAGTGTGATACTTCAGCTTCTGCGAGCGTTCGTTCGCTCCGTAGCGGTCGCGCATCGCCACTGCCCAGATGCGCCGCGCCACCCGCCCCATTACCGAATACTCGGCGTCCATCCCATTGGAGAAAAAGAACGAAAGGTTCGGCGCGAAATCGTCGACGTGCATGCCGCGTGCCAGATACGACTCGACGTAAGTGAAGCCGTTGGCGAGGGTGAAAGCGAGTTGCGAGACCGGGTTCGCGCCGGCCTCGGCGATGTGGTAGCCGGAGATCGAGACCGAATAGAAATTCCTGATCTGATTGTGGACGAAGTACTCCTGGATGTCGCCCATCATCCGGAGCGCGAACTCGGTGGAAAAGATGCAGGTGTTCTGGCCCTGGTCCTCCTTCAGGATATCGGCCTGCACGGTCCCGCGCACCGTCCGCAGCGTCCACTCGCGGATCTTCCCCGATTCGTCCTCGGTGGGCTCGCGCCCGTTATCGCGCCGGAACTTGTCGAGCTGCTGGTCGATCGCGGCATTGAGGAACATCGCGAGAATCGCCGGCGCCGGCCCGTTGATCGTCATCGAGACCGAGGTCAGCGGATGGCAGAGGTCGAAACCGTCGTAGAGCGCCTCCAGATCGTCCAGTGTCGCGATCGAGACGCCGGAATTGCCGATCTTGCCGTAGATGTCGGGCCGCTCGTGGGGATCGCACCCGTAGAGCGTGACGGAATCGAACGCGGTGGACAGGCGCTTCGCTTCCGAATCGCGCGAAAGATACTTGAAGCGCCGGTTGGTGCGGAAGGGGTCGCCTTCGCCCGCGAACATGCGCGTGGGATCCTCGGTCTCGCGCTTGAACGCAAATACGCCGGCGGTGAACGGAAACGATCCGGGTACGTTTTCCATCAACAGCCACTTCAGGATCTCGCCTTCGTCCTCGTAACGCGGCAATGTGACCTTGGGCACGCGCGTACCCGAAAGCGTCGTCTGGCTCAACCGGGTGCGGACTTCGCGGCCGCGGATCTTGACCACGTAATCGTCACCAGCGTAGGTTTCACGCATCTTCGGCCAGAGTTCCAGCAGCCTTTTCGAGCGGGAATCGAGCGCTGCCTCGCGCGCGGCGATGAGCGCGTCGATGTCCGAAAGGGTTTCGTCATCCCGAGGTAAAGCGGAATCCGGGGAAGCGGTTTCATTGGATCCCCGCCTGCGCGGGGATGACGGAGACTCGAGAAGCATCCTTCTCGTCTCCGTCAGTTGCTGCAGCTCGCGTGCAATCTTTCCCTGCCGGCGGGCGTTCGCGTGGTAGGCACCCACGGTTTCAGCGATCTCCGCAAGGTATCGCGTGCGTGCGGGGGGCACCGTGTGGGCTGCGCTGCTCGAGCACCTGACGGCCACACCTGCGAGCGTCCCGCGTTTGAGCTTCAATCCGTGCTCACGGAGCGCGTCCTTCAGCGCATGGAACAGCGCTGTGACCCCATCGTCATTGGTGCGCGCGGCGATGGTGCCGAACACCGGCATTTCCTCGGGCGACCGGTCGAACGCGCTGCGGTTGCGCTGCACCTGCTTGCTCACATCGCGCAGGGCGTCCTGCGCACCCCGCCGGTCGAACTTGTTGATCGCAACGAAATGCGCAAAGTCGAGCATGTCGATCTTTTCGAGCTGGCTTGGCGCACCGTACTCCGGGGTCATGACATAGAGCGCCACGTCGGCGAGCGGCGCGATCGCCGCGTCTCCCTGACCGATGCCCGAGGTCTCCACGATCACGAGGTCGAACCCTGCCACGCGACATGCCGCGAGGACATCCGGCAGGCAGGCCGCGACCTCGCTGCCCGCCCCTCGCGTGGCGAGTGAGCGCATGTAAACAGCGGGCGTTGCGATCGCATTCATGCGAATGCGATCACCCAGGAGCGCCCCGCCAGTCTTGCGGCGCGACGGGTCCACCGCCAGCAGCGCGAGCTTCAGGGCGTCATTCTGATCCAGTCGAAAGCGCCGCACCAACTCATCGGTAAGTGACGACTTCCCGGAGCCGCCGGTGCCGGTCACGCCCAGTACCGGCGGCGCACCGGTGGCGCGCACCCGTTCGTGCAGTTCGTGGTAAAGCGGTCCCGGCAAGGTTCCGGCCTCGAGCGCGGTGATCACACGCGCAAGCGCTCGCCGATTCCCCGTTGCCAGAGCGCCAAGGTCGTTCGGCACCTCTTGCGTGAGGTCGACCTCGGCGAGCCGCATCATATCCGCCGCCATGCCCTTCAGCCCGAGGCGCGCTCCATCTTCCGGCGAGTAAATGCGGGCAACGCCATAGGCGTGCAACTCTGCGACTTCAGAAGGGACGATGACGCCGCCGCCACCGCCAAATACCTTGATGCGGGATGCGTCCTGCTCGCGCAGCAGGTCGATCATGTAGCGGAAGAACTCGAGGTGACCGCCCTGATACGAACTTACTGCAATACCGTGGACATCCTCGTCGATCGCCGCGGTGACGATTTCCTCCACCGAGCGATTGTGGCCAAGGTGGATGACTTCGGCGCCCTCCGCCTGCAGCAGTCGCCGCACGATGTTGATGGAGGCGTCATGACCGTCAAACAGGCTTGCCGCGGTGACAAACCGCAAGCGGGTGGACATGCGGCGATCGCTGCTCGCGCTCTGAACGCTCAAGTCGGTCATCTGTGCTCCCTGCTGCACCGCCAGAGTCCCGCCGGGCCGGGGGGACTATTCCACAGAGATGACATATTATCACGATGAAGCCTCACCGAATCCTGAATTGGCCAGCAGATCATGGAACTAGCAAAAAACATCGCAGTGGCTCCAGGGATCCAGGTCATCGTGCGCGATTGGCTCAACGCGAATCATGTGCTGATCAGGGGAAACGCTGAGAGCGTCGTCATCGACACCGGCTATGGCGCTCACGCGCAACAAACGCTCGCGCTGATCTGCGCGGAGGACGCGCTGGGCAGCCGTCGGCTCGACCGCGTCGTGAACACCCACTGTCACAGCGACCACATGGGCGGCAACGCCGCGCTCGCGCGCGCCTTCGGCTGCCCCGTCAGCCTGCCGGAGTATGCCGCGCGTCTTGTGGACGCCTGGGACACGCGCGAACTCCTGCTCGACTACGCCGACCAGCAGGCCGAGCGTTTCTCCTACGCCGACACCATCGCCGCGAACGACCGGCTGCGGCTGGGCGATCTCGAGTGGCAGGCACTTGCGGCACCTGGTCATGACATGACCGCGCTCATGTTCTATCAGCCGGAACACCGGGTGCTCGTCTCGGGAGACGCGCTCTGGGAGCGCGGTTTTGGCCTGATCGAACCCGTCGACCGGCTGGAAGAGCGCCTCGCGGCGCAGCGCGCGACGCTGGAACGCATTGACGAGCTTGAGATCGCGGCTGTAATACCGGGGCATGGTGCGCCGTTTCGCGCAGCCGATAAAGCGCTCGCGGAGGCGTTTCGGCGCCTCGCGGCCTATGAAGCGGATCCGCTCAAGCTTGCACGTCACTGCCTGAAGTCGTTTTTCATGTTCGCGCTGCTTGCGCGCCGCAGTATGAAACGCCGGGAACTGCCGGGGTATTTCGAGCGTGTGCTGTGCTACCGGGAGTACAACGCGCAGTTTTTTCGGCGGCCGGCTGGAGAGCTCGCGGAGATGGTCACGGGCGAACTCCTGCGCAGCGGCGCAGTCATTGAACACGACGGGACGCTCGCGCCGGCCTCATCTTAGAGAGACCGGGCCAAACCGCCTTCGCGGAATCGCCGGCCACCAAGGAGGTGCAGATGCAGATGGAATACGGTTTGCCCGGCATTCGCCCCGTTGCTGATGACGACACGAAAGGCATCGTCGACGCCGAGCTGGCGCGCGATCTTGTTGGTCGCGAGGAGCAAGTGTCCCAGTAACGCCTGATCGGCCTCGGCGGCATCGCTGAGTCTTGGAATCTCCTTCTTGGGAACCACGAGGATATGCGTCGGTGCCTGCGGGTGAATGTCCCGAAAGGCGAGACACAGGTCGTCTTCATAGACGATGTCGGCCGGAATTTCACGCTTGATGATCTTGCTGAAGATGCTGGTCAAGGCGCCCTCCTGTCCGGGAAATGTCAATATGACGCTGATTGGTAAAGAATTTTCATCGTAGCGATAACGTTTGGGCGAGTCAAAACATCGCTCCGCCCCGCATTTTTATTGCGTCGCAATATTTTTCTCGGGAAACCCCCTTGACATGCCCGTTTTGGAGCATATAATGCTTATTGTGCAGTGCAGCAAATCGCGCGCCGCCCGTTGAGTTAACCATTCGTTTTTTAAAGGAGATTTAATATGTATCAAGCCCCTGAACAACTGATCGCATTGAACAAGGCCAACCTGGAAGTCGCCGCCCGCTTTGCCGGCGTTGCGCTGCACGGTGCCGAACGCATCATCGACCTGCAGCTCAAGGCCGCGAAGGACGCATTTGCCGAGAGCATCGAAGGCGCGAAGGCGCTGGCTTCGGTCAAGGACCCACAGCAATTCGCCGCGCTGAAAGACAGCCTGGCGCAGCCGAGCATCGAGAAAGCCACGGCTTACGCGAAAAGTGTGTACGACGTTGCCGCCGCGACCCAAGTCGAATTCGGCAAACTCGTCGAAGAGCAGGTCGCTGACTTCAACAAGCAGGTCGTCGCCGTCCTCGACAAGATGGTGAAGAACGCGCCGGCCGGCTCGGAACTCGGCATCGCTGCCGTGAAATCGGCGATCGCTGCGGCCAACTCCGCCTACGACAACATGTCGAAAGTCGCCAAGCAGGTCACGGAAGCGACCCAGTCGAACCTCGAAGCCGTCGCCAAGCACGCGGTAAACGGCGGGAAGAAAGCCAAGAAGTAAGCGTCAGTCAGGCCACCAGACGAAAGGCCCCGGAATACCGGGGCTTTTTTTTCGGTCTTCGTTCCCGCTTTTTTTAGGGGGCCTTCGTTCCCGCTTTTTTCAACTGTGAATGTACGACTCGAGCTGCTTGATGGTCTGCTCCTGCTCGGCGATCACCTCCTTCACCAGATCGCCGATCGAGACCAGGCCGATGAGTTTCTCGCCCTCCGTCACCGGCAGGTGGCGGACGCGCTTGTTGGTCATCAGCGCCATGCACTGGTCCACGGTCTGGTCGGGCTGTACGGTCACCACCCTCCCGGTCATGATCTCGCGCACCGGAATATCGTGCGAGGACTTGCCGTGCAGGATGACCTTGCGTGCATAATCGCGCTCGGAAATGATGCCGGCGAGCCTGCCGCCCTCCAGCACCACCAGCGCACCCACTTCCTTCTCCGCCATCAGCTCGAGCGCTTCGAACACGCGCGCGTCCGGCGAAACGGAATAAATCGCACCGCCCTTTGACTGCAGCAGCTGTCTTACGGTTTTCATGTCGTTCTCCTTGGCCCCTCCCGCACGGCGGGCAAGTGTTCTGTTGTCCCGAATTTCAGTGTAGCCAAATTTCCGGCCGCCATAAAGCCGCCTCCCTCACAGGTGCTTGCCGACGATTATCACTGACGCGGCGAGAGCCGGGGGCCAACCGCGACAGCACACGCGTGCTTCATTACGTTACAGACTCTCAGATCGAATAGAACTGGAAGCGGTTCTTGCCCTGCTCTTTCGCCCGATACATCGCACTGTCGGCATTCTTGAGCAGCGTCTGGGAGTCCTTGCCGTCCTGCGGATAAGCGCTAATCCCCACACTTGCGGTGACCTGGCACTCATGGCCGCGCACCAGGACCCGCCGGGCGACCGTTTCGAGGATCTTGCTCGCCACCAACGCGAGCCGCTCGGGGTCGCCGAACTCCTCGATCAGCACCACGAACTCGTCCCCGCCGATGCGGCCGATCACGTCGCCTTCGCGCAGACACGACCGCAAGCTGGTTGCGATCTCCCGCAGCAGAACGTCTCCCGCGTCGTGACCCCACGTATCGTTGATCGCCTTGAATCCGTCGAGGTCGATGAACAGCAGCGCGAGGTGCCGGTTGTAGCGGTGCGCCTGGGCAAGCGCCTGGCTCAACCGCTCGCCGAACATGGTGCGGTTGGGCAGCCCCGTGAGCGCGTCGTGTGTCGCCACGAACTGCAGATTGTGCTCGGCCTGTTTGCGCGCGATGAACTGCCCGATCTGGCTGCCGAGCTGTCTCGCGAAGTCCATCAATTCAGGATCCTGCGCTCGCACCTCCGGCGCAAAGAATTCCATGACGCCGTAGAAATCCTCCGCGATCACCACCGGGAAGCCCAACGCCGTGCGCAATCCCGCCTTGCGCGCCGCAGGGCCGCGGCGGAACTTGGGGTCCTCCAGCACATCGGTAACCCACACCGGACCGGTGCTGTCCCACACGCGCCTCACTACTCCGGCAACGCTTCCCGTCCAGGTATTAAGCTGAGCCCGGGTCTCCGCCACGAACTCCTGCACCTCGGGACGATCCACGCCCCACGCTTCGGAGCAGTGCAGGACGTTTTCGCTCTTGTCCAGCACCCACCGCGCGCCGCAGGCCCATCCCAGCTTCCCGCACATCGTCTGGATCACCTTGACCAACGCTTCCTCGGCCGTGCGCGACTCCGCGAGCAACCCCGTGATCGCGGTTTGCAACTCCTGCCTCAGCTCGAAACGCTTGCGTGCCGTGATGTCGGCGAGTATGACCATCACCCCGACGGCCTTGCCTTTCTCGTCATAAACAGGGGCTCCGGAGAGGCTTACGGTGAGCGGCCTCCCGTCCTTGCGCAATCGCACCACCTCCACGTCGGAAACCGTCTCGCCGCGCAATATCATGTTGCGGTTGCGGTCGCCCTCCTGCTCCTGGCCCGGGGGATACCACGGCACCATCCTGCCGAGCGCTTCCGCCTCGCTCCAGCCGAACATGCGCTCCGCCGCCGGGTTCCACCTTTCGATCAGGCCGCTGGCATCGCGGACTACGATCGGGAGCGGGGACGCGCTGATCAGAGCCTGGAACTTCTGCGAAGCCTGCCGCAGCGCTTCCTGGACGCGCTCCTGCGACTCGATCCTGTTCGCAAGCAGCCGGTTCGACTCCTGCACCTGCCGGTGCGCGGAAGAAAGGCGCGAGATCAGGCCGGCATTCTCGAACCTGATATTGATCGCCGCAGCCACGCTGTTCCTGATCTCTACCGCGAA
>JACQOK010000406.1 GCA_016202565.1 Betaproteobacteria bacterium
CGCCGAGCACCATGCCGATGGCGGAGGCGGAAAGTCCGGCCGCGTGGCCGTAGAGCGGCATGTACAGCTGATAAAGGTCGACGCCGGTCATCACCACGCCGCTCGCGATGAAGGTGCGGACTGCATCGACACCTGCACGAAGATGAAGCCCAGACCGACCACCGCCGCGGCGACGAACAGTGACAGCAGCGACGGCCGGGCAAAGGGAAGGAGCACGCCCAGCGTCATGGCGATCATCCCGGCGAGCAGCGGCAGCCGCACCCCGTAGCGGTCGGCCACCTTGCCGGCATAGACGGCGAACAGCAGCGGAAACAGCGCGTACATCGCCAGCAGCACGCCGATCGCAAACGGGCTTGCGCCAAGCTCCAGGGCGTAGAGCGTATTGAGAAAACGCACGCCTTTGAAACCGCTGGAGTTCAGCAGGACGAGGGCGACAATCTGGGAAAGTTTCACTGGATGTTATTCGTTCCACTCGTATTATTCGTTCGAGTGCCCCCACGCGTTGAGCGGCAGCCTGCTGGCCGCTCGAATGCGCGGAGTTAAACCGGCATAGCGATGCCGGATTTGACGGAATTTTACCGGAGGCAGGTGTCTCCCGCGCGCCGATTCCGCATGGCGGACGCGAATTCGTTCACTTACAATCGCGCTTTCTTTCCCGCCTTTGTCGATGCTTCAGACCACATTGCGGGCGCTCAGGCACCGCAACTTCCGCCTGTTCATCTCCGGCCAGATGTGTTCGCTGATCGGCTACTGGATGCAGAACGTCGCCCAGAGCTGGCTCCTGTATCGCCTGACCGGGTCGGCCACACTGCTCGGCGTGCTCGCATTCGCGGGCAGCGTTCCCATTCTGCTCCTCGCACCGTTCGCCGGGCTGTGGTCGGACCGCGCCAACCTGCACCGGCTCATGTTCGCCACCCAGATTCTCGAAATGCTGCAGGCGGCGGCGCTCGCCGCACTCGCGCTCGCCGGCGTGATCGCACCTTGGCATATCGTGAGCTTGTCGATGCTGCTCGGCATCCTGGTCGCGGTCGAGCTGCCGGTACGCCACGCCTATCTGCTGGAACTCGTCGGCAACAAGGCAGACCTGCCCAACGCGGTAGCCGTGACCTCGATGATGGCAAACACCGGCCGCCTCATCGGCCCGGCGCTCGCCGGATTGATGATCGGCTGGGTTGGCGAAGCCGGGTGTTTTCTCCTCAACACGCTCTCGTACATCGCGGTGGTGATCACCTTCCTCATGATCCGCGTGAAACCGAGCACCCGTCCCGCGTCTCATGCTTCACTATTGCAGGGACTGAGCGAGGGATTGCGCTATGCCTGGAGCTCGATTCCGATCCGTATCCTGCTGATGCTGCTCGCAATGACCGGCTTCCTCGCCACCCCTTACGTGGCGCTGATGCCGGCGTTCACGCGCGAGGTGCTGCAGGGCGGCGCCGAAGAGATGGGGTTCTTGATGGGCGCTGCCGGTCTCGGCGCCGTCGCCGGCACCCTTTATCTCGCTTCCCGGCGCAACGTGCGCGGCCTGTTGACCGTCATTGCCTACGCGATCTTCGGGGCAGGCGCAGCGCTTGCATTGCTGGCCTGGTCGCAGCGGGTGTGGCTCGCTCTGCCGCTACTGATCATCATCGGATTTGGAATCCTGGTAACGTCGGTGTCCGTCAACATGATCCTGCAAACCATCGTCGACGATGACAAGCGCGGTCGTGTGATGAGCCTTTATACCGCGGCGTTCCTCGGCATCGCGCCGTTCGGCAGTCTCGCTGCCGGTGCGGTGGCCGACGTGATCGGCGTTGCCGCAACACTCACGGCGGGCGGCCTCTGTTGCGCCGCTGGCGCGCTCTATCTCGCCCACAAGCGCCCGCAGATCCGGGCACACATCCGGCCCGTCTATTCGCGGCTCGGGATCCTTTCGAAGTAACGGGAGGCGGGGCAGGACCTCCGCTCGGGGACTACTCAGGTTTTGCGCCGGAGGCCTTGACCACCTTTGCCCATTTCTTGATTTCGGATTTGATGTAAGCGGCGAACTCTTCCGGCGTGCGCTTGGCCCCCGTCTCGCTTCGTTCCGACCTCAGGGCTTTTTCAGACCGGTGTTGTCGTTACGCCAGCGCTCCCACGCCGTGCGCTGGTCTTCGCGGATCGCCTCGTCCTCGAGCATGCGCCGCACGAGCGCCGTGATGTCCGATTCGTAACCGTCCTTGCGCTTCTCGAACTGCCACTTGTGTCCGGGCGGGAATACCGGCGATTTCGGAAACTTGCTGAACTTCATGGGTTTCTTGAGCGTGATCGATGGCGCTAACTTACTCGGGCGCGGAGATCGAAGTCAAACCGGACTCGGGCCGATACCCATAGCACGAGCAGGTGTCCGCAATCGAGCGCCGCGGTTCCGCTGCGGACTGTACCCTGTCAATGGACATGGCGCTCAAATAATTCACCACTTCGGCCACCACTAGACCCAATATCAGTACCGCAGAGGCGCCGCGCGAGAAGCTCGCTTGGCCGCCGGGAGCCCCCGCCGGTGCGGGCACGCCGAACGAAGCGCTGGCCTTGCCGGAACCGATGCTCACCTGCCCACGAGTCGCCACCGAAGTGGTGGTCGTCGTGGCGCCGTTGCTGGTCGTCTGTTGACCGTTCAAGGCCGCATAGCAGCCTGAAAGCGCAAGACAGGCCGGCAGGAGCACAAGCGCGCGCATCGCATCAACCACAAAATGACCGGCGGGGTAAGCGAGCAGGCGCATTACCGCTTGTCCGCTTTCCGCGCCGTCATTTGCGCGCGGTCCCTGAGCAACGGTTCGACGGCCGACTTCGCCGCCACATACGTCCACCTGGCGAGCGCCTGCTCGCGCGCGATGCGCTCTTCCAGCCGTTTCAGATTCTCGGCGAATTCCTTGTCGCGGCGCGCCGCGTCCTCCGGCTTCTCACCTTTCTCCGGCACCCGCTTCTTGGGTGGTTCGCCGGAAACGCTGAAGTTGAGGTGATACTCCTCACCGGCCTTCTTCCGGGCAATCTTCGCGCGGTAGGTCAGGTTGTCGAACGTTTCGGCCACCACCACCACCGGTTTTTCGGTGTCGTCCGGCTTGACCGCGACATCAGTGAACGCGATGTTGCCAAGCGCGTTGACTGCGCCCACCGCGCCGCTCGCGTCAAGTTCGCCGCCGCCGACGAATTTCCACTGGCCCCATTCCACGTCGCGCGTGATTTTCCAGTGCGGCGCGCCGCCCTCGGGACCCACGGCAAGCGTCTTGATGCGCTCGGCCTTGAAGAAATCCTTGGCGAGCCACTTGCCGGGTCTCGCCTCGGCGGCGTTCAGGGGATCGGACACGACCACTACCTTGTCTTTGGCGCCGGACACCAGGACATAGCGGCCGGCGGGCACGCCGTCCTGGGCGCTTGGCAATGGGTTCAGCGGATCTTTCTTGAGCACCTTTTTCCCGAGAACCAGGCTCGCCAGCACCTTGCCCGCCTTATCCTTGAATTCGACCAGCGTGCCGATACCCTCTCCCTGGCGCGGCGGATTCGCATCGCTGCTTTGCGCAGGCGCAACCAGGTCGACGCGCGGAAGCAGCGACGCTCCCACGGTTTCCGCCTGCGTCACCTTCAGTTCGACCAGTTTCACCATCAGGTCGCCGATGTCCTGATAGTTCGCGGTGTAGTCGCCGCGCTCCTGGACCACCCAGCGGTCCTCCTTATGCACCAGCGTAACCTGCGCCTTGGCGTCCTGCAGGCGGATCTGCGCGACGTCAGCAATCTTGAACCCGGGCAGGAGTTTCGCACCGATCCTGGCACCGCTTGCGCGGTAGTGCGCGATGTCCTGCCAGAACAGCGCCAGCCCCGCGCCGCCCAGCACCACCAGCACGATGACCAGGATAAGGAACTGCTTGCGGTTCATACTCGTGACCTAATACGGCGGCGCTGGACGAGCGCCAGGGCGAGGCCGGCCAGCGCCACCAGCAGCGGCACCAATCCGATGTTGACGACCTTCGTCCAGAACTCGAGCATATCGGTCTCGACACGCAGATTCTTCCTGACTTCCTTCAGGTCCTTGCGCGTTTCGGCGGCCGCCTTGCGGAAATTCTCGATTTCGACTTGCTGCTCGGGGGTCAATATCGTCGCTTGGGCGCCACTGCGCGTTTTTTGCAATTCCTGCAGCTTCTCCTGGGTCTTGTTGAGACTGTCCTCGAGCTCCTTGATCTTGCCGAGATAGCTCTGCTGCGCCCGCATCTCCATGTCCCGTATGACGGTGAGCGGACGGGTGAAGGCCGCCCGGCTTCTGAGGCTGATGAGGTTCTGGTCGCCTGAAAGCTGCTCCACCAGACTGAGCGCGAGATTGAGATTGCCGTTGCGCGGCACCACCAGCCGCTGGCCGAATACGTCCTGCACTTCCACTGCCGCGTTGTCGGTCAGCATGTCGGCGTCGGCCACCAACACCACCGAGTTCTCTTCCGCCGACTCCTTGAGCTGGGGCTCGGCCTTGGCAGGCTCTTTTTTCTCCGCCGCCTTTTTTTCGTCCCTGCGAGCAAACGGCTTGGCCTTGCCTTCGGGGAAGGCCGTCTTGAACTTGCCGTCGAGCCGGATCGCGAGCGGCTGCTCCTGGCCCGAGGGCTCGAAGCCGCGCGTCGAGGGCTCGCCCGAAAGCGTGGCGATGATGAGATCGACCAGCATCGAGTTCTTCGAAGTATGGGCAAGCACTGTCTGCTGGAGCCCTTCTGCCGGCTTGCCGCTGAACGCGCCGCCGAACGGCACAAGCAGCGTGCCAACCTGGCTCGTCACCACGTCATCCTGGTTGAGCGCCTCCTGGTTGAGCGAGAGCAGCGTGGGCAGCAATCGCGGCCCCGCGCCGCTTGCGTAGGTGAGATCGGCGACCACCTTGTTCATATTGATATCGATGCCCCACGCCTTGAACAGATTGAAGAACATGGACTGCCCGGCCTGCGCGCCGCCGAACGGGTTCGTGAGGTCGGGCTGCTGGTCGAAATAGGCGTAGGGATCGACGAACGCGACGAGCTTGCCGCCGCGCAGCACGAACTGGTCGATCGCGTACTCGGCCGCCTCCGATAGAGTGCGCGGATGGATCACCAGCAATACCTTGATGTCGTCGTCGATCTTCTCGGTTTCCATCTCGACCTTGCGCACGTCGAACACGCGCTTCAGTTCCGAAGCGAGCACCCACGGCTCGGTCGGCTGCTGCTTCAGCATCGGGTTGAGCGGCCGACCCAGCACCGGCAGCGCGCTCATCACGCCGACGACCGGTTTCTTGGTGGTGGCAACCTGCGCGATCGCGCGCGTGATGTCGTATTCGAGCAGCCGCTCGCGGTCGGGCGCCAGCACCGGAATCGCGGCTTTCTGGTCGAGGAACGAGACCGAAAGACCGAGGTAGAACTTCTCCCCGGTATTGGTCATCTGGCCTTCGATGCCGTCGAGGGAAGCCGAGTCCTCGGCGTCCGAATCAGGCTCAGGGTTGAATTTCTCGATTACCGCCCTGCCACCGGACGCGGCGCGGTACTCGGCGAGCAGATCCTCGACCCGCTTGGCGAAAGTCTTGAGCCCCACCGGCACCGTGTTGCTGCCCTGCGAGTAGTAGAGGCGAATCTTCACCGGGGCCTCGAGTTTCGACAGGATCGCCTTGGTGCCGGGCGACAAGGTATAGACGTTCCCCTGCGTGAGGTCGACGCGCGCGTTGAACGCACCCATCAGGAAATTCGCCGCGACCAGGATCGCGGCGAGCGCGATCACGCCGCCGGCAGAATACAGGAGAGTTTCGAGTGCTCTTTTCTGCATGATGCGTTCCCTATCCTGCCCTTTGATTCCGGATGATCACGCCCGTTGTAAACAGGGCGAACCCCATCACGGACGCGAAGAATACGACGTCGCGCGTATCGAGCACCCCGCGCTGAAAGCCCTCGAAGTGCGTCATCACCGAAAATGCGGCGACGATCTCGACGATCACCGGATTCGCCCAGCGCGTAAGCAGGTCCGTCACCGGCGTGTAACCGGCGAGGATCAGGAACAGGCAGATCATCACCGAGACGATAAAGCTGATCACCTGGTTGCGCGTGAGTGCCGAAGTCATGCAGCTGATCGCGAGATAGGTGCCGGCAAGCAACAGGCTGCCGACATAGCCCGCGACGATGACGCCATTGTCGGGATCGCCCAGGTAATTGACCGTGATGACCACCGGGAACGTCAGCACCAGCGCCAGCGCGAGAAACAGCCAGGAGGCGAGGAACTTGCCGATGATCGCCTGCCAGGTCGTGATCGGCATGGTGAGCAGCAACTCCATCGTGCCAAGCCGCCGCTCTTCCGCCCACAGACGCATGCCGGCGGCCGGGACCAGGAACAGGTACAGCCACGGGTGCCAGGTGAAGAACGACACGAGGGAAGCTTCCCCGCGCTCGAAGAAACTGCCGACGGTGAACGTGAAGAAACCCGTCAACAGCAGGAAGATGACCAGGAAAACGTAGGCGATCGGCGAGGTGAAGTAGCCGCCCAGCTCGCGCTTCATGATCGCCTTGATATTGAGCAACGCGCTCATGTCACCGCCTCCTCGAATTTCATATCGCTGGTCCTTTTACGGTGTCGGGCAGGGTGATGCTGCGGAACACTTCGTCGAGCCGCCCTTCCTCGGTGTGAATTTCGGCGACCTGCCATTGCTGTCGCGCGGCGAGTTCGGCGACATCGCGGGTGAGATTGCCGCCCGCCCGGGATTTATCGGGGTAGACGCGAAGTTCGGCCGTGCCGTCGCGCTCGGCAAGGATCTCGGCGCGTGCAGCGCCCGGCACCTGCGCCAAGCGGTCCTTGAGGGTCGCGGCGGGAACGCCGTTCACGCGCACGTGCACCGCGCCCGCCATCTCCGAGCGTGCCTTCAACTCGTCCGGCGTACCATAGGCGACGATCCGGCCGCGGTCGATGATGATCACCCGGGAACACGCCGCTTCCACCTCCTCCAGAATATGCGACGAGAAGATGATCGCCTTGTTCTCGCCCATCCGTTTGATGAGGCTTCTCACTTCGCTCTTCTGGTTGGGATCGAGCCCGTCGGTTGGCTCGTCCATGACGAGGATGCCGGGATCGTGGATCAGCGCCTGGGCCAGGCAGGTGCGGTGCTTGTAACCTTTCGACAGCGTCTCGATGCTCTGGTAGAGCACGTTTTCGAGAAAGCACAGATCCACCGCCCGATTCACCGCCTTCTTGCGCGCATCGCCTCGCATGCCCCGCAGCTCTGCGGCAAAATTCAGGAATCCGCTCACCGTCATGTCAGCGTATCCGGGCGCGTTCTCCGGAAGGTAGCCGATCATGCGTTTGGCCGGGATCGGGTTCTCCAGCACATCGTAGCCGCCGACGCTGATCTTGCCTGCGGTCGGCGGAATGAAACCGGTCACCATGCGCATGGTGGTCGACTTGCCGGCGCCATTCGGCCCGAGAAAGCCCAGCACCTCCCCGCGCTCCACGGAAAACGAGATGTCGTTCACCGCGAGTTTGGGCCCGAAGGCTTTGCTCAGATTCTCAACCTTGATCACTGTAATCCTCCATCGCGTCACGCTGCGGAGCAACCAGCGCGGCGCTTTTCTTATGTGCCGCTAAATGGGCCCGTCAGCGGGTTTTTCAATACCGTGAACGGCCCGTGCGATCGGTGTGCGCTGCGCTATTTGACCGGGAAACGGACAAAAGTTCTGAATTGCACGCAAGAACTACATGTTTTCTCGCCAATCCTGGGCTTCAAGCCGATGGCCGCACGCAGTAAGAAAAGGCCCGCTCTGTGCAGGCCCGCGGCCCTGCTGGTGCCGACAGTCTGACTCGAACAGACGACCTACCGCTTACAAGGCGGTTGCTCTACCACTGAGCTATGCCGGCTTGGGCCGCCATTATACAGCGGCGAGCGGGAAGCGGTGAGCCGGACCTGGCCAATGTGCGTTAGGATGAACACCTGCTTGATAAGGGGGAGCGCATGGCACAGCAACGCGAACCGGTCGGCGTGATCGGCACCGGCCTGATGGGAACGGCGTGCGCCGGGCGTCTGCGTGCCGCGGGCCACGAGGTGATCGGTTACGATATCGACGGGCGGGCACTCAGACGCTTCGAAGAAGCGGGCGGACGTGCCGCGCTGTCGATCGCCGAACTCGCGCAGGCGTGCCGCCACATCATGCTCGCGGTGCTCACTACCGACCAGGTCGAAGACACCGTCGAAGGGCCCAAGGGCATGCTGTCAGTTCAACCGGCGCATGCCGCGCCCCTCATCGTGGTATGCGTCAGCACCTGCGATCCCGACCGCATTGCCGCGCTCGCCGCGCGCATTCCCGCAAACCGGTTGCATTTTGTCGAGGCCCCGATATCCGGCACCAGCGATCAAACGGCGCGCGGCGAGGGTCTGGGGCTGATCGGCGGCGACGTCGGGGCGGCACACGAAGCACGCGCCATCCTCGATGCGATTTGCCCGCGCCGCCGCCACCTCGGCGCAGCGGGCAACGGCGGACGCGCCAAACTCGCCATCAACCTCATTCTCGGCGTGAACCGTGCCGCGCTCGCGGAAGGGCTGGTGTTCGCCGAGCGCATGGGACTCGACCCGGCGTCGTTTCTCGCCGTTGCGCGCGAATCGGCAGCCTATTCCCAGGTCATGGACGTCAAAGGAAAGAAGATGGTGGAGGGCGACTTCGCGCCGCACGGCAAGATCACGCAGTCGCTCAAGGACTTCGCTCTCATGCTGGAGCAGGCCACGCGCCATGCTCAGCACCTGCCGCTCGCGCAGACCTACGCCGACCTCGTTACGGGTTGCGTCGCGGCGGGCGAAGGCGATTGGGACAACGCCGCCGTGATCCGGGAAATCCGCCGCCGCAAAATCGGATGACGAGGTGCCGCAAGCTTGCCGATGATCCGCCGGACAAAGGGTGGCATGAGAACTCCTTTCCGGTGGCCGGGTGCAGGGAACTACTTTACGACCTGAAGCTTGGGTTTGCCGCCGTTCGGCGAGGAGGGGGACGTATCCGGACCGTTCGCGGTGCCGGGCGCCGAGGTATCCGCCGGCGCGGATTCTTGCGGAAAAAACAGGCCCTGTCCGTTCTCGCGCGCAAAAACGCCCAGCACGGCTTCGATGGGGATCGAGCATTCGCGCGATACGCCGTTGAAGCGTGCCGCGAACTGGATAGAATCATTGCCGATGGTGAGCTTGTGGGTCGCATCGTAGGCAACGTTGAGCACGATCTCGCCGTTCTTTACGTACTCCATCGGCACGCGCGTCTGGGCGTTCACCTTGACCGAGAGATACGGTGTCAAATTGCTGTCCGAACACCATTCATGGATGGCGCGGATCAGATACGGTTTGGTCGAACGTTCCACCATGGTCAATCCAAGCGATGAAAGATGAGTGATGAGCGGCAACCGCGCGACCCGCATCGCGACCGACGGTCTTTCCCCCTTTCATTTTGCACTCTGTACCTTGCACTCTACACTGTGCCGTTTATTTTCGCATCACCTTTTCGGACGCCGTCAGCGCATCGATGAAGGCCGGCCGGCTAAACAGGCGCTCGGCGTATTTCATGAGCGGCGCGCATTGCTTGGGCAGCTGGATCCCGTAGAAGTCGAGCCGCCACAAGAGGGGGGCAATGGCCACGTCAAGCATCGAGAATTCCTCGCCCAGCATGAATTTCTGCTTGGTGAATACCGGGGCGATCTGGGTGAGATTGTCGCGGATGATGGCGCGGCCCTTCTCGGCCTGCTTCTGGGTGCCTTTCTCGATCGCCTCGATGTGACTGAACATCTCCTGTTCGAAACGGAACAGGAACAGCCGCGCCCGGGCGCGCATCACCGGATCGGCCGGCATCAACTGCGGGTGCGGAAACCGGTCGTCGATGTATTCGTTGATGATGTTCGATTCGTAGAGGATGAGATCGCGCTCGACCAGCACCGGCACCTGGTTGTAGGGATTCATCACCGCGAGGTCTTCCGGTTTGTTGTAAAGATCGACGTCGACGATCTGGAAGTCCATGCCCTTCTCGTAGAGCACGATGCGGCAA
>JACQOK010000435.1 GCA_016202565.1 Betaproteobacteria bacterium
ACCCCGTGGTGGCCGGCGGACTTCTGCTTCATGACCCGGGGCGGATTGGGCGGACGCAGCATCAACTGAATGCCTGAATGCCCGTCTGGGCACGCCCCAGTATCAGGGCGTGAATGTCGTGCGTGCCCTCGTAGGTGTTGACCGCCTCGAGATTCATCACGTGGCGGATCACGTGGAATTCGTCGGAGATGCCGTTCCCGCCGTGCATGTCGCGCGCATGGCGTGCAATCTCCAGCGCCTTGCCGCAGGAGTTTCGCTTCACCAGCGAGACCATTTCCGGCGTCGCGCGGTCGTCGTCCATCAGGCGGCCCAGACGCAGCGCGGCCTGCAGGCCGAGCGCGATCTCGGTCTGCATGTTGGCGAGTTTCAACTGGATAAGCTGGTTGGCGGCGAGCGGCCGGCCGAACTGCCTGCGCTCCAACGTGTAATTGCGCGCGGCATGCCAGCAGAATTCCGCTGCGCCCATGGCGCCCCAGGCGATGCCGAAGCGCGCCTTGTTGAGACAGCTGAACGGGCCTTTCAGCCCGGACACGCCGGGCAGCAGATTCTCCGCCGGGACGAACACCTGGTCCATCACGACCTCTCCGGTGGGCGAAGCGCGCAAGCTGAACTTGCCGTCGATCTTCGGCGCCGCCAGCCCTTTCATCCCTTTTTCGAGAATGAAGCCGCGGATCACGCCGCCGTCATCCTTGGCCCAGATCACGAACACGTCCGCAATCGGCGCGTTGGAGATCCACATCTTCGCACCGTGAAGAAGGTAGCCGCCGTCGGTTTTCTTTGCGCGCGTCACCATGCCGCCGGGATCGGAACCGAAGTCGGGTTCGGTAAGCCCGAAGCAGCCGATCCATTCGCCGCTCGCGAGCTTCGGCAGGTATTTGCTTTTCTGCGCTTCATTGCCGAACTCGTGGATCGGATACATGACGAGACTCGACTGCACCGAGAGTGTCGAGCGGTATCCGCTGTCGACGCGCTCGACTTCGCGCGCGATCAGTCCATAGCACACGTTGTTGACGCCGGCGCAGCCGTAGCCGGTGAGCGTGGAGCCCAGGAACCCGAGCGCGCCCATTTCGTTCATGATCTCGCGGTCGAACTTCTCGTGGCGGTTCGCCTCCAGCACGCGCGGCATCAATTTTTCCTGGCAATAGGCATGAGCGGAGTCGCGCACCATGCGTTCTTCGTCGGTGAGCTGTTCGTTCAGGAGCAGCGGATCGTCCCACTGAAAAGCCGGTCTGGGCGTCGGGATCGGTGCTGTCATGGGGGTCTCCTGCTAGAATAGGACTCCTATTTTTGCACACTTCCAAATCCAGGTAACGCCGCTCACGCCCCCGCCGCTGCGGCGCATATCCCATCAATGGCAGGCGAAGACCTTTCGAAATTGCGAATCGATCGCGGCCCCGCTGCGTCCGCGGCCGGCGGTTCGCGACGAAGACACCGCCGATGGTGGTGGGTTCTGGTCGCCGGCGCCGTGGCCGGGGCGGGCTGGGCCGCGTACCGCTTCACCGCCACGATTCCGGTTGAAACGGCTGCGGTAGCGAGCGCCTATCCTTCCCAAGCCTACACGCTGCTCAATGCGACCGGTTACGTGGTTGCGCAGCGTAAAGCCGCCGTCGCTTCGAAAGCAACCGGCCGCCTCGAATGGCTGGGCGTGCGCGAGGGCAGCGTGGTCAAGGCGGGCGAAATCATCGCGCGGCTCGAGAACAAGGACGTCATCGCCGCGATGGAACAGGCGGCGGCCAATATCAAAGTCGCAGAAGCGAATCTGGAACAGGGCTTGACCGAGCTGCGGGATGCCGAGCGCGCCTTCGACCGCTCGCGCGACCTGCTCGCAAGGAACTTCGTGGCGCAGGCTTCCCACGATACGGCGGTGGCGCGCTACGAGAAAGCCAGGGCCGCGATCAGCGGCCAGAAAGCCTCGATCGCGGTGGCGCAGGCCAATTACCGCGCGTCGCGGGTTGCCGTGGACCAGACGTTGATCCGCGCACCCTTCGATGGAGTCGTGTTGACCAAGAATGCCAATGTCGGTGATGTGATCACGCCGTTTTCATCCGCGCTCGGTTCGCAGGCCGCGGTGGTGACGATGGCCGACATGTCCACGCTGGAGGTGGAAGCGGACGTGTCGGAATCCAATCTGTCGAAAGTCAAACTCGATCAACCGTGCGAAATCCAGCTCGATGCGCTTCCGAACGTGCGCCTGCGCGGCGCGCTGCACCGGCTGGTGCCGACCGTCGACCGCTCCAAGGCGACGGTCATGGCGAAGATACGCTTCATCGACCAGGATGCCCGCGTATTGCCGGAAATGAGCGCGAAGGTCGCATTCCTGACGCAGGAGTTGCAGGCCGAATTGCGTATGCCGCGCACAGTGGTGCCGCCGGCCGCGGTGGCGGAGCGCAACGGCCGGCGCGTGGTCTATGTCATCCGTGAGGACAGGGTGGTGGAGACACCGGTCGAGTTGGGCGGCAAAATTGGTGAGATGGTCGAAATCGTCAAGGGCGTGCAGCCGGGCGACAAGATCGTTGCCAGGCCGCCCGGCAAGCTGCACGACGGCGCACGCGTGTCGCTGCCGGCAAAATAGATGGCTAGTACCGAGGCCATGTCGCCAATCGTCGAAATCCGCAATGTCACGAAGGCCTACCGCCGCGGCGGCCAGATCGTGCCGGTGCTGACCGACATCACGCTCGACATCCATGCCGGAGAGTTCACCGCGTTGATGGGACCGTCGGGCTCGGGCAAGAGCACGCTGCTCAACCTGATTGCCGGCATCGACCGACCGGACGCCGGGGAATTGCGGGTGGACGGGCTCGACGTCACGGCGCTTGGCGAGACGGAGCTTGCCGACTGGCGCGCGAGCCATATCGGTTTTATCTTCCAGTTCTACAATCTGATGCCGGTGCTCACGGCGTTCGAAAATGTGGAGCTGCCCCTGATGCTGACGCCGCTCTCGCGTGCCGAACGGCGCGAGCGCGTGGAACTCACTCTCGCGATGGTCGGGCTCACCGACCGGCAGGAGCATTACCCGTCCGAACTGTCGGGCGGACAACAGCAACGGGTCGCCATCGCCCGTGCGATCGTCAGCGACCCTACGCTGATCATGGCCGACGAGCCTACCGGCGATCTCGACCGTGTTTCAGCCGGCGATGTGCTCGGGTTCATGCGGCGACTCAACGACGAAGTGGGCAAGACCATCATCATGGTGACCCACGACGCGCAGGCGGCGAAGATGGCAAGGCGAATCCTGCACCTGGAAAAAGGCGTGCTCACGAATGGCGAGCGGTAAGCGTGTAGGTTGGGTTGAGCGAAGCGAAACCCAACGATCGCTGTGAATGCCGTGTTGGGCATCGGCGTCAGCGCCTCAGCCCAACCTACGATTGCTCACCCCTGAGCCGGGAAGCCCACGTGCTGCTCAAGCTCATTCTCCGGAATGCCCTTCGCCACCAGTTGCGCACCACGCTGACCGTGGTCGGGCTGGTGGTCGCCGTCCTCGCCTACGGCCTGCTGCAAACGGTGATCGAAGCCTGGTACGCGGGCGCGCAGGCGGCGTCGAATGCGCGACTCATCACGCGCAATGCGATCTCGCTCGTGTTCCCGCTGCCCGTGAGCTACGAGGCCCGCATCCGCGGCGTGGAAGGCGTGGCGACGGTCGCCCGCTCCAGCTGGTTCGTCGGCATCTACCAGGACCCCAGGAAATTTTTTGCGCAGTTCGCGGTTTCCGACAACTATCTCGACCTCTACCCGGAGTTCGTGCTGCGGGAGGCGGAGCGCCAGGCCTGGCAGCGCGACCGCAAGGGGTGTCTCGTGGGGCGGCAGCTTGCCGACCTGTACGGCTTCAAGGTAGGCGATGTGCTGCCGCTCCGGGGCACGATCTTTCCCGGCACGTGGGAGTTCGTGGTGCGCGGCATCTTCGATGGGAGCGACAGCAGCAAGATCACCCGCCACATGCTTTTTCACTGGGATTATCTCAACGAGACTCTGCGCAAGACGGCCAAGCCGCGCATGGATCAGGTCGGTATCTACATCGTGGGCATCGCTCATCCGGAAAGTGCGCCCGCGATCGCGCGCGCCATCGACTCAACCTTCAGGAACTCGCTGGCCGAAACGCTTACCGAGACCGAGCAGGCGTTCCAGCTCGGGTTCATTGCGATGTCGAACGAAATCATCGCCGCGATCCGGATCGTTTCGTACGTCGTGATCCTGATCATCATGGCGGTCATGGCCAACACGATGGCCATGAGCGCGCGCGAGCGCACCGCGGAATACGCGACGCTCAAGACGCTGGGCTTCACGCCGCGCTACGTCGCGGTGCTCATCGTCGGCGAGTCGCTTGCGATTTGCGCGGTCGGGGGCGCACTCGCGTTGCTGGCGACGCCGCTCGCAGCGGAGCTATTCAAGCATTTCGCGGGAACCTATTTCCCGGTATTCAAGGTGTCGACGCTCACGTTCTGGCTGCAGGCAGCGTGCGCGGTGGCCGTCGCCGTCGCTGCGGCCGTCGTTCCCGCTCTCCGCGCTTCGCGCGTGCGCATCGTGGAGGGTCTCCGCGCAATCGGGTAGAGGTGCAATGGTCATTCCTATCGCATACGTCGCTCGCAATCTGTGGACACGGCGGCTCACGACGGCGCTCACCGCCGGCGGGCTTGCCCTGGTGGTGTTCGTGTTCGCGACGGTGCTCATGCTCGATGCGGGACTGAAGCGCACGCTCGTCACCACCGGCGAACGCGACAACGTGATCGTGATCCGCAAAGGCGCGGAAAATGAAATCCAGAGCGGCATCTCGCGGGATCAGGCGAGGATTATCGAGATGCACCCCGCCGTGGCGACCGGCGCTGACGGGCAACGCATGGCGTCGAAGGAAACGGTGGTGCTCATCTCGTTGCTGCGGCGCGGTGACGAAAAGCCTTCCAACGTCGTGATCCGGGGCACTTCTGAGACGGGACTCGGGTTGCGCCCGCAGGTCAAGCTCACCGGTGGACGCACGTTCACGCCCGGCACGTCCGAAATCATCGTCGGCAGCAGCATCGCCAGCC
Organism: Betaproteobacteria bacterium; assembly: GCA_016202565.1. GTDB lineage: Bacteria > Pseudomonadota > Gammaproteobacteria > Burkholderiales > SG8-41 > DSOT01. The sequence continues at coordinate 5,019 of JACQOK010000435.1, forward strand.
GCTTCGACAACACAGCCATCGGTGATCACCTCGACTTCGCTCAACGCAGCTGGACCGTGGTCGGCACCTTCGATGCCGGCGGCAGCGGTTTCGATTCTGAAGTCTGGGGCGATGTCGAGCAGTTGATGCAGTCGTTTCGCCGCACGTCGTATTCGTCGATGGTGGCGCGGCTCGCCGACCCGGGTCTCTATGAGAGCTTCAAGGCGGATATCGACGCCGATCCCCGGCTCGCGAACGAGATGAAGCGCGAGCAGCTGTTCTACAGCGATCAGTCGCGGGCGCTGTCAACTTTCATCAACGTGCTGGGATTGACGCTGTCGATCATCTTCTCGATCGGCGCGATGATCGGCGCGATGATCACGATGTATGCCTCGGTCGCGAACCGCGTGGGCGAGATCGGCACGCTGCGCGCGCTCGGCTTCAAGCGCCGGGCCGTGCTCGGGGCGTTCCTGCTCGAGGCGCTGCTGCTGGCGCTGGCAGGCGGAGTGGCCGGCCTGCTGCCGGCGTCGCTCATGCAGTTTGCCTCGTTTTCCACCGTCAACTTCCAGACCTTCGCCGACCTCTCGTTCCGCTTCATCCTCACGCCCGGCATCATCGTCAAGACAATGCTCTTTGCGGTGGCGATGGGGTTGATCGGCGGCTTCCTGCCGGCGGTGCGCGCCGCGCGGCTCAATATCGTGGATGCACTGAGGGCAATCTGAAAAGGTGACGAGTGACGGGTGACGAGTGAAGCGTGACGCCTGTTACTTCTTGAGTAGTGTAGCCCGGATGGAATGAAATGAAATCCGGGACAATGAGAAGCGGGAACGAAGGCCCCCCAAAAAAATCGTGTTCCCGGAATCCGCTTCGCTCCTTCCGGGCTACGATGCTGAGGGCAATCTGAAAAGGTGACGAGTGACGGGTGACGAGTGAAGCGTGACGCCTGTTACTTCTTGAGCGGCTCGATTGTCCCCATGTGAAACCGGTATTCCCCCTCCTTGCGATCGTCGTAGTAATGGGTGAGGGTATTGCGGATGGTGGCGAATGCAAGCCGGTCCCAGGGAATCTCGGCTTCGGCGAACAACCGGACTTCCAGCGTTTCGGCACCGGCATGAAATTCGAGGTCGAGCAGCCGCGCGCGGAACAGAATGTAGACCTGGTTGATGTGGGGAATGTTATAGAGCGCGTAAAGCGGGCCGATCTGGATCCGGGCGTTGGCCTCTTCGAGCGTTTCGCGCTCCGCGCCCTGATACGTCGTCTCGCCGTTTTCCATGAAACCGGCCGGGACCGTCCACATGCCGTAGCGGGGCTCGATCGCACGCCGGCACAGGAGAATCCGGTCTTCCCATTCCGCGATGCAACCCACCACCATGCGCGGGTTCTGGTAGTGGATGGTGTGGCAGCCGTCGCACACGTAGCGCGGCAGAGAATCGCCGGGCGGAATCCGGTGCGCGACCGGCGCGCCGCAGTTGCTGCAGAATTTCATGGCGTCGAAATGGTCGAAACAGGGTAGCTTCAGGGTAACTATACGGTAACATCTGAAGCGTGCACAACGCGCAGAAAAGCTCATGCACCCGTTGCTCGTCGAGATGTCCCACCGATTTGACCGGTTGAAAAGCCGGCTGGAGATCGTGAATGCGATCGGCGAACTGGAAGACGCCTATGATTCATTCTCCGAGATCGAGCAGGAAACCGTGTCCAGGCTGATCGAGGAACTGAACCGGCGGCTCAAGACCGCGCCGCCATGATCGTGCAGTACTACAGCCAGCGGCAGCTTTCCCCCTATCGCGGCATGCTGCACGTGGTCGACGTCGGTCATGCGCTTGCCTATACCATCGATGGGGAGCAGTGGCGCGCGCGGCTGCGCAGCCGCGAGGGCCAGTTGTGGCCGGTGGGGAGCTGGGTTGACACCGCTCTCATGTTCAGTCCCGCAGATTCCGCGGCCTTGATGGATGCGGTTAACAGCCGGCCGCCCTTGCCGTTTCGGCAGGTCGACCGCGTCGAACTGTGGCTGCTCAACAAGACCACCGGTCTGCCGCTCGCATTGCTGCAGACGCGGCGCAGCGTGTCTGCCGCGGAGCCGCTGACCGATGCCGTATGGTGGCCATTTCTCGTCGGCGACACGGATTTCCAGGCGGAATGCCTGCGCGCGCGCGATCGGGCGCGCCCGAGTGGCGCCTGGCCGGTTCCGCATCGTGATGTGCTGGCCCGCCAGGTCAACGCAGCGGCGCGACCGTATCCGCTCGCCCAGTGGTTTGTCCGCACGCCCGACGGCGGGGGAAAAGGTTTCAAGGGGCTGCGCCTGCCGGCTGCGTTCCGCGGCAGAACGCTCGGCAAAGAGGCGTTCCCGGAACTGCTGGTCGACGAGAACTGGAGTGGGGCGACGGAAAGCGCACTGGTGCATGAGTATCATGACTGGCATGCGGCAGCGCTGCTGACACATCTCGATCTGACGCCTGCAACGCGGCGGCGGCTGGAGGCTGCAGCGTGCCGGCGGCCGGAGAAACTCCTGGAAGTGTTCCGTCTCATTCCGGAGTTTGTCGACCGCGCAAGACTGGAGATCGCCCTGGTGCAGGCGCGCCTCATGCAGGCGCGCAGCGCGGCCGGCGCTTAGCGCAATTTCTGGTCTCGCGTATGATGACACCAATCCCCGCCCCGGCGGTTTAGCTCATCACTCATCACCCATCGCTCATCAGTGCTTTTCAATGCGTCCTTCCCATATCCGCGCCATCCTCGACCGCGAATTTGCGAGCACGGCAGCGCTGGCGCACACGCCGGTCATGCTGTGGGGACCCCCGGGGGTGGGCAAGTCGCAGATCATCGCGCAGATCGCGCAGAATCACGGCGTGCCGCTGATCGACATCCGGCTCTCGCAGATGGAGCCGACCGACTTGCGCGGGGTGCCGTTTCGCAAGGGCGACCTGGTGGAATGGTCGGTGCCGGCGCTGTTGCCCGACGCCCGGCGCCATGGCCCGCGCGGTATCCTGTTTCTGGACGAGATCACCTCGGCGCCGCCCACCGTGACGGCGGCGGCCTACCAGCTTATTCTCGATCGCCGGCTCGGCGACTACCGGGTGCCGGAGGGGTGGGTGATCTTTGCCGCCGGCAACCGCTACGGTGACCGTGGCGTCACCTATGTCATGCCGGCGCCGCTCGCCAACCGGTTCACGCATTATGAGATCGACCCCGACCTGCAGGACTGGGTGGCATGGGCGCACGCCGCCGGCATCGACGAGCGCATCATCGCTTTCCTGCGTTTCCGGCCCGATCTGCTGTTCGATTTCAACCCGGCGCAGAACCCGGTCGCCTTCCCGAGCCCGCGCTCATGGGAGTATGCGCATCGCGCGCTCGTCAAGTTCGGTGATGCGCCGCACCTGCTGCTCGACGCCTTGCAATCCTGCGTCGGGCAGGCTGCCGGCGTGGAATGCAAGGCCTTCGTGGATCATATGACCGAACTGCCCGATATCGATGCCATTCTGCAGGGCGAAAGCGCGCCGGTGCCGCAGGCCATCGATCTGCAGTACGGCGTCGCTGCGGCGCTGGTGCGGCGCGCGGTACAGGCGCGGGACATGCCGCATGCCAAGGTGGTGTACGGCAACATCCTCCGCTACGCGACACGCTTTCCCCAGCGGGAGATGGGCGTGATGTTGGTGACCGACATGCATCGCTCGGTGGGTAAGCCTCTGTTCGCCGTGCCCGAGTTCGCCGCGTGGGCGAGCAGCATCACCGACCTGATGCTCTACGACCTGAAACTTGCATCGACGCCGTGAGCGAACTCAAGGACATCCAGACGAAGCTCGGTGCTGCACGCACGCGGCTCATTCTGGAAAAGCCGTTCATCGGCGCGCTGGTGATGCACCTGCCGCTGGTGCCGGCCGATCCCGCGTGGTGCGAAACCATCGCTACCGACGCGCGCGCGTTCTACTTCAATCCGGCCTATATCGCGGGGCTGGATTTTGCCCAGACGCAATTCGTGCTCGCCCATGAAGCCATGCACTGTGCGCTCGGCCACTTCGCGCGCCGCAGCCACCGCACCAAACACCGCTGGGACATCGCCACCGATTACGCGGTCAACCTGCTGCTGATCGACGATGGACTGAAACCGGCGCCGGGCGCGCTGGTCAATGCCGAATTCAGGGGATTGTCGGCTGAAGAAATCTATCCGCTGATTCCGCCTGACTCGGCGGAGCGCGCGCTCGATCGCCACGTTTTTGACGAGCCGGGTGTGCCGGAGGAGACGAAAGGGGGAGGCGATACCGGCGCCGGCCGCGAGCAGCGGCAGCAGGCCGAGGGAGCCGGCGGCGCGATGCGGGCGCAGGAGCGTCCCGACGATTCATGGGATGACGCCGGCAGCGAGGGCCGCACACCCTCCGGCAGCGGAGTGCCGTCGCCGCGCGAACTGAACGCGCAGGAGCGCGAGGACCTTGCGCGCAAATGGCAAAGCCGCATGGCCGCGGCCGCGCAGCAGGCGCGGCAGGCCGGCCGCATGGGCGACTCGTGGCTGCGCGCCATCGACGAATTGCTTCAGCCGCGGCTGCCGTGGCGGCAGCTCCTCGCGCGCTTCATGATGAGCGTCGCGCGCGATGACTACAGCTTCCAGCGGCTGTCACGCCGTGAGGGCGATGCGCTGCTGCCGCGGCTGGCGAGCGGCGAGGTGGACCTCTTCATTGCGCTCGATACGAGCGGCTCGATCGGCACCGAGGAGCTGGCGCAATTCGCGGCCGAGGTCGACGCGTTGAAGGGACAGATTCGCGCACGGGTGACGCTGCACGCCTGTGATGAGCGGCTGGATGCGCGCGGGCCGTGGAGCTATCAGGCTTGGGAACCGATCGTGCTGCCGGAGAAGCTCGGCGGCGGAGGCGGCACCAGCTTCGTGCCGGTGTTCGACTGGATCGCGGCCAAACATTTGCGCCCGGACCTCATGCTCTATTTCACCGATGCCGAAGGCGAGTTTCCCCCGAGAGCACCGGACTATCCGGTGATCTGGCTGGTGAAGGGCAAGGGCAAGGTGCCGTGGGGCGAGCGCATCCAACTTAACTAATATGGAATTACGATGATGAGGCGGCCCACTCCATTGCACCGTTAGGTCGTACCTCACCAACGCGCCTTGTCTTCTACCAGCGAGTAAGGATCAATTTGATTGCTTACGAGGTAGGCGCGAAAGCCAGCAATCGAACGCTTCAGCAGTTCCTCGAAAAGAGGGACTGGGTACGCTAGGTACCATCGGGAATCACCGATATATCCGTGGTAGGACGGCACTTCACAAGCAAACACCCGCTCCATCGTTTTTCCAGGTTGTCTTGATTCATGGACTAGGCTATTGCGATATCGGTAAAACAGGGCAAGGTGCTGGTACTCGTTTATTGCCTCTTCTTCCTTCTCGGTTGTCGCGAGCGCCAATAGTGTGGGCAATGGCTCGTCCATCTTGGATACTGGCAATGTACCGCCGTCCTCCGTGGAGAATTTCGACATCTTCGCCAACACATATCGTCCGAGAGGTCGGTCTAGAAGTTTCGCTGCCTCGAGTTCGTCCTTTAGGAAAGGCAGACTCACCAGATCACCTTCGGGCCATGATCCGTACTCCTTCAAGAAACGAGTAAACCGTTCGCGATTACGACGAGCAAGTTGAGGGTAAGCCGACTTGTGAAACCGCAATCCAGCGAGAGTGTCGATAGCGGTGACATACAGTGTTTTTTGATATCGGAACTGGTTCCCGGCACCGGTCTCCATGTCGGGACCTTCTGTAACACTGACGCGGGCAATCGCAGCTGCTTCACGCTCAAAATATGAACAGAATTGTTCGATTCCCTTCACAACCGTCATAGAAAAACGGCCCAACGTTAGGGTTGAGGCGCGCGGCCCAAGGCGGGCAGCGACGCGGAGCTAATCGCGTCGCTCTCGAACCGGAGGTGAGGCGATGCTGACATCTCAGAGTTCCCCGCGAGCAGCCTTGTAGATGATGTAGCCAATCGTCGCAATCGTACTTGCGGTGATGAAGAGTATTATGATTGCGCCCCACTTCACGACCCACGCTGTAAATGGGCTCTGCGCTTCAAGTTCGACGTAGCGTGCCTTAGCCTCCCCCCAATTGCGCACGAGAAAGATCGCAAGGAATAACCCGAAGACGGTGATCGCCAGTCGTGCAAGAAAATTGCTAACTTCTGGGTCTAAGCGTTCTCTCGCCATCAAGAGGTTCCTCCTGGCGACACAACACTAACGTCGTGCTGTGCGGCGGGCCAGCGCCACCGTTGGAAGTGGCACGACGCTGACGGCCCGTCCGCACCAGCTAAAGTTAGGCATTGACACTGCGATTACTCGTTTGGGGTCCGCAGGGGATTACCGTCCTTGTCGCTCATGCGTTGTAGTTCTTCGACAGTGCACCCTACTGTTTGAATCGGGCCAACTACACACAGACGGTGTAGCCACCGATCCCATACCAGTGTCCAAGCGCTTTCGGTATCGCGTGGCAAAGTCTCATAACGAAAAACATGAGCTGCCCCGAGTACCGTACCAAGAGCAAGAATCAGCCAAATCCAAGGAGCGTACTTCACTTGAAGCCTCGAAGTGCGTCCTTCATTCCTTGTTCGTTCGCGTCATCAAGATCTCGCCGATAAATCTTCGCGCGCTTTCCATCCTTTTGGGTAATTTCGTAGGAAAGGGCGTTCTCCCAAGTCCCGTCCTTGGGCTTGATTTGAACCAATTCGGCCGCATCGTATCCGATTTCCTGAAACAGGCGCTGAATCAACTCTTCCACCTCAGCTCGCGTTCTCATGGCGCTCCCCCTTGGCTCTCCGTCAATGCCTAACTTTGATGTATACGGCCGAAAAGCCGCGTTTCATTGCGGCATTTTGCCCTTGCCGTTGTCATCCTTCAAGTGCATCAACGCGTTAGGGTAGGCAGGCGTTAAAAACGAAACCCGATTCGCGTCCCAAAATCGAGGAGGAGGGATCAAGAGCGGCGAGTATCTGAGCCATAATAGGCGATCGGTTCTCATTCCACCGGGTCGAAGCTTCAACATGATCAACGTCATCCAGCGGTCGGTCACTTTCCGAGCAGTGCCGGCCGTGCTCTTCGAGCTCTACCTGGATGCGGAAAAGCACTCGCTGGTTACAGGCAGCAAGGCGGTGATCAGCAAACTCCCCGGGCGGCGCTTCACCGCTTTCGATGGTGTGTTATCGGGCCGCAACCTGTTGATCGTGCCGCGGCGCATGATCGTGCAATCGTGGCGCTCAAGGTCTTGGAAGAAGACCGATGCCGATTCGGTGCTGATGCTTTTTTTCAGCAAGATTCCGAGTGGCGGTTGCGTTGATCTCGTGCACGTCAACGTTCCGGATCACGATTACAAAGGCGTCAGCGAAGGCTGGGAAAAGTACTACTGGCAGCCGTGGCGGGAATATCTCCAGCGTAAGCTCGATTAAAAATAGCTCGCATGCGGAGGAATCGCTCCAATTATTTCGTCCCCCCATCCCAACCTTCCCCCGCAAGGGGGGAAGGGGGCTTACGTGGTCTGCGAATCTTGTTATTGGCCGTGCTTGTGGCACTCGCTGGCCACGCCCGCGCGGCACTGGAACCGGGTGATCACGAGTTTTCGATCACGCACCAGACGCTGAAGCGCAGCTATCTCGTGCGCGTGCCGCCGCACGCGTCTGCCGATTCGCCGCTGCCGGTGGTGTTCAACTTCCATGGTGGCGGCGGCAATGCCAAGACGCAGAAATGGTATTCGCGCATGGACCGGACCGCTGATCGCGAAGGATTCATCGCGGTCTATCCCAACGGTACTGGCGGCTTTGGCACGCGGCTGCTCACGTGGAATGCCGGCAACTGCTGCGGTGTGGCGGCAGTCACGCGCGTCGACGATGTCGGTTTCGTGCTCGCGGTGATCGATGATCTCGCGCGCAAGACGCCGATCGACGCTGCGCGCATTTATGCCACGGGACTCTCCAACGGGTCGATGATGGCATACCGGATCGCGGCGGAGGCGTCCGACCGGATTGCCGCCGTGGCGGGTGTGGCGGGTGCCATGACATTACCGAAGTTTGCTCCGAAAGTTCCGGTACCGGTAATGCACGTCCACAGCGTCGATGACCAGCGCGCGCTCTACGAAGGCGGCCTCGGTCCCGCATTTCCGATGACCGATACCCGCGTGTTTCATACTTCCGTCGACAGCATGCTCAAGAAGTGGACCGCTCATAACGGGTGTCCCGCGCAGGGAACGGCGGCGGCGCCGGTTGCAGGGAAGCCCGGCAGTCCGGACGAGGGGCACACGGCCACGCGGATTACTTATGGCCCCTGCCGTGACGGGACCGAAGTAATCCTGTGGAAGCTCACCGGCCCGGGCCACGTCTGGCCCGGCGGACAGCGCGATTTTCTTCCGTTGTTGCTGGGCACGTCGAGCGCGGTGATCGATGCGAACAGCGAGATGTGGGCGTTCTTTGCGCGGTTTCGGCGGTAACGTCGAAATAACGCGCCAACGTGTGCTTCACCCCCATCCCGAGCTTCCTCCCTCATAGGGGGAAGGGGGTTGATTTTCTGGCGAGTTCCTGGATGGTGCTATTGGCGCGCCGCAACCGGGCGCCCAGCTCGCGGCCAAGATTCGCCAGGACCTTGATCGTGGCCTGGGGGTGCTCGCGCGTCAGGATCTCGAATGCGGCGTGATCGAGCACGTAACAAACGAGATCGTCATCGGCTTCGATCGTGGCCGAGCGCGCTTCCTGGTCGAGCAGCGCGATTTCGCCGAACACCGTGCCCGCCGCAAAAGTGATCAGGCGCGTCTCGCGTCCATTGCCCGGCAGCCTGAGACGCGCGCTGGCGCTGCCTTTCGCGATGATGTAGAGTTCGCGGCTGGTGTCGCCCTGCCTGAAGACGATGTCGCCTTTCCGGTAGACGCGCCGGGTCAGCATGGCGCTCATGGCCGCCAGCTCGTCCTCGTTCATGCCGGCGAATACGTCGAGCTGACCGAACGGAAACTCATCGCGCTCCTGCGCATTGCCCAGTTCGCTCAGGATGAGATGGTCCTCCGCCCACTCGATGGCGCGGTCGAGATCAGAGAACATGCGGTTCCGCGTGAGCGCGGCGGTAACGCCCATGTCGCGGAAGAAACGCGCAAGCCGGGTGTCCTCCCCCACCGAACTCATCAGCAGGTGTCTGCCCTGCTTGGTGATGCGGTCGTGCAGTTGCACGATGATCTGGGCGCCGGTCGAATCCACTTCATTGACGCGGTTCAGGTCGAGGACGACGTAGGCGACATTCTCCTGCATCGCGTTCTCGATGTAAGCCGCAAGTTTCTCGGCGGTGCCGAAGAAGAGCGGACCCTCGAGCTCGAGCACGAGAATGCGGCCGCCGTGGTGAGCCAGAATTGCCATGCGCTCCGGCGCACGCGTCTTGCGGGAGTGCACCGCGTCGCAGCGGTAGGCGCGCCGGATGACGGACCGGCTC
>JACQOK010000423.1 GCA_016202565.1 Betaproteobacteria bacterium
CGTAACTCGGTCTGACGCGGTCGGCTACCGTATTGCTTTTCGCGCAAACCATCCAGCCCAAGGAATGCGTTGTCTTAAAGCTCAGCGCCGGGAGCGAAATTCATCGCTGAAGCGGCCGACACGGTGCACTCACCGCGGATTGCCCTTGGGGGGCCGCTTGTGGAACTTCTTCATCGGCCTCTTATCGTGGTGTGCCCCGGCGCTGGGTTTGCGATGACCCGACGGTCCAGTGCCAGTCCGCCGAACGCCCTGCTCCGGAGTTTCCTCTCGATTTTCGGAAGCCAGCATAATCTCAAGTTCATTGAGCTCATCCCACTCGGCCTCGGTGCGCTGCCTATCCGGGATCGCCAGCAGCTCTTGCAGGCGAAGACGAAGGGAAATCGGTTGCGGTTCAGTCATGGCGGGATTATCTCATCGTTCGACAAGGGCAGCCTCGTGCATCGTAGGCAAGTCCGGGGCCTGTGGTGACCGCGTCTTACAGCGGGAGCCTCGATTCTTGCGGAAATATCGCGTCAAAACAAGGCCACGACAAGGACGCGTCGGTTTGTGAAAGATTATAGGTTGGGGGCCCTGCCGAATTGCTGTATCATTCGCTCCCTTCCCCTCGGCTCGAACGCTGTATTCCCTGAGCTGACACGACTGACTGTAATGAGGAGCACCCGAGATATGCAAGCGATCCTCGAATACCTGAAACAAGGCGGTGAGCGGCTCGATTCGGAGATCGCTGCAGCGACCGGCATCCCGCTTGCGAACGTGCGCCTCGGTGTGACTGACCTGCAGGCGCGGGGGGCCGTAATGGTGTGCCGGTCGATTCGATACCAGGATGGCAAGGAAATCGACGGGATGCTCTGCCGCGTGTCGGGATACATTCCGCCTAAAGCCCCCGGCAGGAAACCCAATAAAGCGTAGATGCGGGCTCAGCCGCTAGCTCCCGAAACTCCCGCTCAGGCGCGCGCCAAGCCAGCGCGCAGTTGAAGGCCGGGAGATCGGCCGGCTTGCCCCTGGATTTCGCCGTCGAGGCGCTTCAGCCCGGCGTCGTAGGAAACAATCCTCGGATCACCGCGCCCCTTCCGTAGCCCCTTCCACCGGCGGCCCGACCAGCACCGTAACTTGGGGTTGGCTGATCTCGATGGATGCAGGCGGCTCGACGCGGTTCATAACCGGTCCTGCGCTGGGTTCCGCCGCCTTGATGTTGGACGCCGAGAAAAGGCCCCACGCCAGACCGGCAATCAACAGGATCGGATTGGTCAGCCCGGCCCACACCGCGAGCGAACGGCCGGTGAGCGTGCCGCTTGCGACGGCGCTGGTCCGCTGCAGGGCTACCCGCTCCTCCGGGTCCATCGGCACGGCGTCCAAAGCCTTTCCGACGAGTCCCTTGTAGACCAGATCGCCCACGGCGAGTGGCGGCTGCGGGGCGTCCTGCGCCCGCGCCGCGACCGCCAGCAGCAGGCATGCGACCAGAACGAGGGAGCGGTTAATCAGCATGGCGCCTGAGCTTGAGCAAGCAGTATGCCATCGGCTTATTTCTTTTGCTATACCGGCGATAGTGCCGGACAACTCGAGCGCTCAGCGCAGCAGCGGACCCGTTGTGGTGCGGCATACGGGAAATCCGCTCCAACCTGGTGCGCCACACCCCGGGCTGTCGTGCACGGCGATCGCCTGCTCCACGCCGACGCCGGGCCTTTCCCGGAAAAGCCGTGTTTCTAACCAGCGTCGCAGCCGCGAAGGGCTGCGTCCGGTTACGTTTTTGACGCCCCCTGCCTCGTATGGCAGTGTACGGACGGGCACAGCAACATACTCTCATGTCGCTGCAGGAGGATTCGTGATGGACGTGGAATCGACGCTGCGGGTCATCAACCAGGCGCAGGTGAAAGCAATTCCCGGCATAGTCGAGGGGCAGACGCTGAAGCCGCTGGTCGGATGCCCGGAATTTCCGGGCGAGCGCGTCCGCGTGGCAGTTGCCAGCTTCAAGCCGGGCACGCACGAACACCTGCATTGGCACGCCATCGAGGTCTTCTATTACGTGACGTCGGGCAGCGCCATTGTCCGCGACTACCATGGCAAGGAGTACCCGGTCGGCCCCGGCTCGGCGATCTACGCGCCCGCCGGACTTGCCGGTTCGCACGAATGGCAGGTCGGGGACGACGGGTTGCAGCTATTGTCGATCCGCGCGACGCTGGACGGGCACCGGCGGATGCAGTTCACGGTCGACCGTGAAACCAGGCGCTCCTACATCGAGCTGAACGAGCTGGCCGCGATGGACGGCGTGAGCTTCAAATCGCACTATTGACACGAAATAGAAGGACGAACGCATGAGATTACTCGAAGGAAAGACGGTCGCCATGACCGGCGGCGGCGGCGGGCTGGGGCGCTGTTACGGCGTCGTCATGGCGAAAGCCGGGGCAGCCGTTGCAGTTTGCGATATCAACCTGGAAGCAGCGCGCGCGACAGCGGATACCATCGCCCAGGCCGGCGGCCGCGCGATCGCGGTCCAGGCGGATGTAACAAAGGCGGCGGCCTTCGAGGAGTTGTTCGATCGCACCGAGGCCGAGTTCGGCCCGCTTGACGTGCTGCTCAACATCGCGGGCATTTTCCCGCGCGTGCCGCTGGTGGAGATGTCGGAAGAAACGTGGGACGCGGTGATCACGCTCAATCTGAAGAGCGTGTTCCTCGGCTCACGCGCGGCGATCCGGCGCATGCTTCCCCGCAAGCGCGGCGTCGTCATCAGTACCGCCTCCGGCACGGGCATCAGAGGCCAGCCGAAGGGATCGGCCTACTCGGCCTCCAAAGCCGGGATCATCGGGTTCACGCGCGCCGTGTCGCTCGAACTCAAGGATACGGGCGTGCGCATCAACTGCTTCGGACCCGGTGCGACGGACACGCCGCTGTGGAGAGTAGGAAAGAGCGAGGACGAAATCCAGCGCCTGCTCGCGGCGGGCTTCGTCTATCAGCCGGATGACTTTTCGAACGTCGTCGTCTTTCTGGCGAGCGATCTCTCCGCTCCGTTGAACGGCGAGTTCATCAGCCGCGATCTGCACCGCTAGAGTGTGAACAAGTCCGTTCGCACTGAGCGTAGCGCGCAAGCGCGGAGTCGAAGTGTGAACCAGTCGCTGAATAAGCAGTCGTTCATGTTTCGACTTCGTACGCAGCCTGTCCCGAGCGGCGTCGAGGGGCTCAACACGAACGGTAGACGAAACGTTTTTCCTGCTAATGGACGATGTATCCGCCGTCCATCACGAGGGCGTGGCCGGCGACGTACGCGGCGTCCTTCGATACCAGAAAGGCGACCACGCCGGCGACCTCCTCGACCGTTCCAAAACGGCCGATCGGAACATCGCGTGCGCGCTGCTCCAGTTCGCCGGGGTTCCGGCCCGTCAGGAATCCCTCGGTGGAGACCGGCCCGGGGCAGACCGCGTTCACCAGAATGCCGTCCGCGGATAATTCGAGCGCCATCGAGCGCGTAAGCTGAATGAGGGCCGCCTTGGTCAGGTTGTAGACGGCCCCGTAGCGCGAAGCAACGAGCCCAAGCTGGCTTGCCATGTGAATGACATGCCCTCCGCCCTGCGCGCGCATGATCGGCACCACCGCCTGGCTCGCAAAGAACGGCGCACGCAGATTCACCGCCACCAGCCGGTCGAACTCTTCGTGCGAAAACTCACCGAACGCCTTGCGCACGCGGATGCCCGCGTTGTTCACCAGGATGTCGATGTGGCCCATGCGCTGATGGGCCTTAGCGACCATCGCCTCGGGCTCTCCGCTGCGCGCGAGGTCGTGCACACCCCAGGCGGCATCGGGAGCACCGGCCTTACGGCAGGCAGCAGCGGCGTCCTCGAGTTCCCTCTCCGTGCCATTGGCCGCGAGGTAGATCGCGGCCCCTTCCGACGCGAGCCGCAGCGCCACCGCGCGGCCGATTCCGCGTGACGCTCCAGTGATAAGGGCGACTTTTCCGTTCAATTCACCCATGCGCCTGCTTCAGTCGACCTTCAGGCCTGACGCGCGCACCACTTCGCCCCAGGAGCGCACTTCATCGGCCACATGCTTCTTGAACTCGGCCCGCGTGTACGGTGCCGGTTCGGCCGCGTTCGCGGCAAGCATGTCCTTCATTCGTGGCTGTGTCACCGCCTTCATCACCTCCGTGTGCAGACGATCGAGGATCTTTGGCGGCGTGCCGCTGGGCGCGAAGAATCCGGTATTGCATCCCATTATGAATCCGGGGATGGCTTCCGCAACCGCCGGGGTATCCGGATACAGCGGCGAGCGCTTCGGCAGGGTGATTCCCAGGAGCGTCAGCCTTCCGGCCTTGATGTGCGGGATGGCGGCCGAAATGCACGAGAAATACATGCCGGCTTCTCCCCCCACCAGCGCCGCGGTGGCCGGCCCGCCGCCCTTGTACGGCACGTGCAGCGGCTTGATACCGACGGTGCGGTTGAAGCGCTCGCCGGTCAGGTGCGTGATGGAGCCGGGCCCGGAAGAGGCGAAAGCGAAATCGCCGGAGTGCTTCTTCGCGTAATCGATCAACTGCGGGATCGTCTTGATGCCATACTTGGGATTGACGACGAGCACCAGCGGCGAGCGCGAAGGCAAAGCGACCGGCTCGATGTCCTTCACCGGGTTATAAGTCAGCCTCTTGTAGAGGCTCGCGCTGATGGCGTGGCTCGGCACGTCGGTCATGAGGAGGGTGTAGCCGTCGGGGTTTGCTTTTGCAGCGATGGAAACGCCCAGAGTACCGGCGGCGCCCGGCCGGTTGTCCGGCACAATCTGCTGCCCAAGCGATTCGGACAGCGCGGCGCCCAGGCCGCGCGAAATGACATCGGTGATGCCGCCGGGAGGCCATGGCACGACCAGGCGAATTGGTCTCGACGGATATTCCTGGGCGTGCACTTGCAGGGACAGGGACAACCACATTGCGGTGAGCAGCGGGGCTGCTGCTCGCATGGCTTTCATCATCTCTCCTCCTCGATTATTTGTCGGACACCTGCTTGGGGCAGCGCTCTATTTACAACCTTACCGAATGCGGTGTCAACAACGCGCACGGGTTACCAGAGCGACTTCAGCCTGCCGCCGTCCAGGTTGAGCGAGACGCCGGTGATGTAGCTGGCGCGTTCGGAACAGAGGAACACAATGGCATTAGCGAGTTCCTCGGGGCGGCCGAAGCGGTTGAGCGCGTTCTTGCGCGCCGCGAGCCGCCGCGCTTCCTCTTCGCTTTTCGCGCCGAGTTCCGCGGCAAGCCCCTCTGCATTGCGGCGCCAGAGGTTGGTATCGACCCAGCCGGGACAGACCGCGTTCACCAGGATGTTGTCTTCGCCGAACTCGGTGGACAGCGATTTGGTGATGTTGAGCAGCCCGCTGTTGGTGATTCCGCTGCCGAACATGTAGGGATCGGGTTCCTTGCCGGCACCGCCGATCAGGTTGACGATGCGTCCCCAGCGTTGCGCTTTCATCAAGGGATGGACCAGGCGGATGGCGCGCAGGAAACCGAAAAGCTTGGTCTCGAGCTGCTCCTTCAGTCCCGCGTCCGTCATCACATCGAACCGGCCGGAGTACATCTGGCCCGCATTGTTCACCAGTATGTCCACGCCTCCGAATTGCTTTCTCGCACTCTCGACCAGCCGTGCGATGTCGTCGGGCTTCGTCATGTCGGCTACGACCGCGTGAATTTCTCCGCCGGTCGCTTTCAGCAGTTCCACGCGTGTGCGCTCCAGCGTTTCCCCGTTCCGGCCGCAGATCGTCACCCGCACGCCCTCCTCCAGGAACTGCCGGGCTGTCTCCCGGCCGATGCCGCGGCTCGCGCCGGTCACGATCGCCGATCTTCCCTTGATGCCGAGATCCATCTGGTTTTCCTTATTCCAGTAGCGAGTAGAAAAGAGCCTTGCCATTCTTCTCGACATGGCGGCTCCAGCGGTAGTTGCCGTCGCATTGTAAATCAATGCCGGAAGCGCGCGGCAATTCAGCTATCGGGAAGCCCGGCTTTGCGCAACAATTGCGGCATGGGAAAACCATGGGAAGACAGACCATGAGAATCGGGTTTATCGGTTTGGGCCAGATGGGCCGCGGCATGGCGGGCCGGCTGCTCGACTCCGGACACGAGTTGAGCGTGTGGAACCGGTCGCGCGCGGTTGCGGAAACGTTCCGGCCGCGCGGCGCACTCGTCGCGGAACGGCCGGACGAGCTGCTCGATGCCGACGTGGTGATCACCATGCTGGCCGACGATGCAGCGGTCGAGGTGGTGTGGATCACATCGGGAATGGTGCGCCAGGTGCCGGCCTCGACCATCCACCTCAACATGGCATCGGTCAGCCTGAGCATGGGACAACGGCTCGCGGAAATGCATCGCGCCGCGGGCGCGCCATATGTTTCCGCGCCGGTGTTCGGGCGCCCCTCCGCAGCCGCAACCGGGCAGCTCGACATCGTCGCGGCCGGCGCCGAGGCCGCGATCGCGCGCTGCGTGCCGCTGTTCGAGGCGCTGGGGCGCCGCTGGTTCAACGTGGGGAGCGAACCGCACTACGCGAATATCGTGAAGATCGCGCGCAACTTCCTCCTCGGCTCGATCATCGAAAGCCTGGGTGAGGCCTTTGCGCTGGTCCAGAAATCCGGCGTCGACCCTGCGGCTTTTCTCGACATCATCACCAGCACGTCGATGAATGCGCCGGCATACAAGAACTACGGGCGGCTGATACTGGAAAACCCGGCGCAGGCGACCTTCAGCCTGAAACTGGGGATGAAAGACGTGGAGCTGGCACTTCAAGCGGGAGACGATACCGGCGTGCCGCTGCCGCTTGGCGAACTCCTGCGAACGCAACACCTGGCTGCCATTGCGCGCGGCTACGGGGACAGGGAGTGGGCTTCGCTCGGCAACTATATCGCGGAATGTGCGGGGCTTTAGGAAAAGCCGGATATTCCCGCGCGTTTCCGAGCAGCTCGCTGCTGTGGGGCGAACTCTCGCGATCCGCGGGCATTAGCGTTGCGGGGCGCCGTTGACGCCGCCCCCAAGGGTATGGTTCACTCGCGCCCGGAACGTAGAGACCTAACCGAACGGAGGGAGAAATTACAACCAAGACGAGGAAGCCCGCGGCGACGAGAGTCATACGGGCGCGCAATATGACGTTCTGTACGCTTGCCGGACGCGACAGCAGCACCCTGGGGTTGAGGACGGAGCGCGGCATACTGGATGTAGCCAAGGCGTCCAAGCTGTTCCGGATCAAGGCGCCGACCGATATTCACGCCGTGATCGAAGGGGCCGACTGCGCGCCGCTCATGAAGCTCACAGAGAAGGCGCTGAGCGCCAAGCGCGGCAAGCGCGTGTTGATTCCGGAAGCGCGCGCAAGATTCGCTCCTGCCGTTCCGCGTCCGGGCAAGATCATCTGCGTCGGACTCAACTATCGCCGACACGCGCAGGAGACCGGCAATCCGATTCCGCCGGTGCCGATCCTCTTCAACAAGTACAACACCGCGCTCATCGGCCATCGTGGCAAGATCCCGTTGCCGACGAAGGTGTCTTCGCAGTTCGACTACGAGGTGGAACTGGTGGTGGTGATGGGCAGGAAATCCCGCGACGTGCCGGAGGAGAAGGCGCTGTCACACATCTTCGGGTACGCCAATGGAAACGATTTCTCCGCGCGCGATTTGATGCGGGCCACCAGCCAGCTCATGCTCGGCAAGACCTGCGACGGTTTTGCGCCGCTCGGTCCTTACATCGTGAGCGCGGACCAGATTGCGGATCCGCAGAATCTGAAAGTCGCCACCTACGTGAACGGCGAGCAGCGCCAGAACTCGAACACCGCCGACATGATCTACAGCTGCGCGCAGATCATCAGCTACTGTTCAAGGCATATGACGCTTCTGCCCGGCGACATCATCTATACCGGGACGCCGCAGGGCGTGATTCTGGGCTATCCGCCCGGGAAGCAGGTATGGCTCAAAGCCGGAGACAAGGTTGTGACCGAAGTCGAGAAGTGCGGCTTGCTCGAGGTGACGCTGGTCTGACCATCGCGAATCAGGCAACCCGACCGTGTGTATGGCCCGGAGACGATCTGCTTGGTGGCCTGTTTCCCGAGTGTTGACAAGGAGAGATCAAAGAGAACAAAGTATCCATCCTGCCTTGTGCCTTGTTACAAGAACGAGCGCCGCGCGAGGTGGCAAAGCGGCATCCTGGTGACGCGCAGGACCGTCATCGCAGCGGCGCAGACCCCTGGATTTGCACGAGGTGTAATGCGACATCGAGGAGGAGGCGCATATGCTTTGCATCGTGCTAGCAGGACTTCCAGTGCTCCTGGCGTTGGCGGGCAACGTCGCCGCGCAGGAGTATCCCACTCGTCCCGTCACTATCGTCTCGCCGTATCCGCCGGGCGGCGCGGCTGACCTCACCGCCCGGCCGCTCGCCCCGGCCCTGGAGAAGGTCTTGAAGCAGCCCGTGATCGTGGTCAACCGCACGGGCGCCGGCGGCGCGGTGGGCACGCAATTCGTGTCGCAGGCCCCGCCGGACGGCTACACGCTGGTCATCACCGTGTTCTCCATCTGCACGATTCCCGAGGCGGACCAGGTGGCGGGCCGCAAGCCGCGCTTCACCCGCGAACAGTTCGTCCCGATCGGCCGGATCAATGCCGATCCGCTACTCCTGATCGTGCACCCGAGCACGCCCTGGAAGACCGTGAAGGCGCTGGTCGCCGACGTCAAGAAGCGGCCGAACGACGTTCTTTTCGTGTCCGCCGGGCCCTACACGGTCGCCCATATGGGGATGGAGATCTTCCAGCAGACCGCCGGAATCAAGTTTCGTCATCTGCCGACCACGGGGGGTGGCCCGGCGATGACCGCGATCGTGGCCGGGCATGCGTTCGTGTCGGCGCTGTCCACCGGGGCGGTGACTCCGCAGGCGAAAGCAGGGA
>JACQOK010000408.1 GCA_016202565.1 Betaproteobacteria bacterium
GTCATCCCCAATTCTGGCTCGCAACGCACACGTGCTTCATTATGTTAGGCACTCTTAGTCAATTATTCGTGTGGCCCCGTCGCGGCGTACTGATCCAGATCAATCGCCCCTCAATGGATACCGGCAGGGATCACCCCGGGCGCTGCAGGACGACCCGTGCGCGCGCAGGCTCCCCGTCAGGCGCGCAATTTGATCTACGTCAACACATGTTTCACTCCAGTCTGTAAAGTGATCCCATGCCCGGCCGCGCTCGCATGGCGGCATGGCGGTTCCCCTTCCATTCACAGGAGTCAGCAATGAACGCCCCCGCAGAAAAATTCGTTGGCGATGTCCGGATCCTCGCGGCCGACGTCGAGGAACTCATCAAAGCCACCGCCGCCCAGTCGGGCGAGAAGCTCGCCCAGGCGCGGGCCCGCGTGCAGACCGCGCTCGCCAGCGCGAAGGATACGGTGGTATTGCAAAGCCGGGAAACCGCGCAGGCAGCGGACCAGTACGTGCATCAAAACGCGTGGAAAGCCGTCGGTATCTCCGCCGGACTCGCGCTGCTGGTCGGATTACTCATCGGCCGGCGCTGAGCAACGCCTTCACCTCGCGCAGCCCGCGCGTGTTGAGCACGTCCTTCGCTTCGAGCCAGCCGCGGCGAGCCTGGCCGATGCCGTAGCGCAGGTTCGCAAAATCGAGCGTGCTGTGGGCGTCCGAATTGACGCTGACGAGCACCCCCTCCTCGCGCGCCATCTGGCAATAGACGTCCTCCAGGTCGAGCCGCTCGGGCTGGGCGTTCAACTCCAGGAAGCAGCCGCGGCGCTTCGCCTTGCGCACGATTTTCAGCATGTCGAGGTCGCAGGGCTCGCGGCTGTCGATGAGCCGCCCGCCCGGATGGGCCAGGATCTTGAAATAACGGTTGTCCATCGCGCGCAGAATGCGCTCGGTCTGTTTCCTGCGCGGCAGATCGAAAGCGCCGTGCACCGCGCCCACCACGAGGTCGAGGCGCTTCAACGCCGAGTCCGGCAGATCGAGACTGCCGTCCTCGAGAATATCGACTTCGATCCCCCTCAATATCGTGATGCCGTCGAGCGTTTGGTTCAGGCGGTCGATCTCGTCGAGTTGCTTCAAGAGTCGCTGCGGATCGAGCCCGCGCGCGACGGTGAGCCGCCGCGAGTGCTCGGTGACGGCGATGTACTTGAGCCCCGCTTGCTTCGCCGCGAGCGCCATCTCCCGGATCGTGTGATGGCCGTCGGAGGCCTTGCTGTGTAAGTGCAGGTCACCCTTGAGGTCCCCGAGCGTCACCAGCTGCGGCAGCTCGCCCCGGCGGGCGGCCTCGATCTCGCCGCGGTCTTCCCGCAGCTCGGGTGGGATATAGGGCAGATCGACCACCTCGTAGACGGACGCCTCGGTTTCCCCCGCCACCCGGGTCTCACCGCGGAACACGCCATATTCGTTGATCTTGAGCCCGCGGTCCTGTCCGAGCCGGCGGATCGCGATGTTGTGCGCCTTGGAACCGGTGAAATAATGCAGCGCCGCCCCGTAGCTCTCGCGCGGCATGAGCCGCACGTCCACCTGCAGCCCGGACTTGAGGACGACGCTGGCGCGCGTTTCGCCTTGCGCCAGGACTTCGCGCGCTTCATCGTAGCTGCAGAACCTCCTCATCACCGCGCTTCCGGCCGAAGCGGTGATGAGGATGTCGAGGTCGCCCACGGTCTCCCGCATCCGGCGGAAGCTGCCGGCGACGGTCACTTTGTCCACCGCCGATATTTTTTTGAGATAGGCAACCAGCGCCTCGGCATACTGGGTCGCGGTCGCGAGCTTGAAACGCCGGCTCTCGCCGCTGCGGGTGGCAAGCGACTGCAGGATATGTTCCTCGGTCTTCGCACCGAAACCCGGCAGGTCGCGAATCTTTTCCGCTTGCGCTGCCCGCTGCAGCTCCTCGACCGCGTGCACTTGCAGCTTGTCGTAGAGCATCTTGACGCGTTTGGGACCCAGCCCGGGGAGCTTCAACAGTTCGGTGACGGCCGAGGGGAATTCCTTATGCAACCGCTCGAGCAGCTCGCAGGTGCCGGTGGCGGTGATCTCGTGGACCTTGGCATTCAAGTCGGCGCCGATGCCGGGCAGCTTCGGCAGCTCGCGGCCGCGGTCGAAGAGACTCTTGATGTCCTGCCCGAACCCGCCCACGGCGCGCGCCGCGTTGCGATAAGCGCGGATGCGAAACGGGTTGTCGCCGCGGATTTCCAGAAGATCGGCGATTTGCTCGAAAATCGCGGCGATATCGGCGTTGTGTATCGGCATTCAGGCGATGGGTGCCCCGCGTTGCGAGCCGCCACGCACACGCGGGACCGAGCAGCAGCTGCCCGATCCCGCGATCACGGTCACGCCGCGATGTCCCAGCAGTCGAGCGGCCAGTTGCCTATCAGCCGCTTGAGGATGTTGTTGTCGAAGCCGGCGGAGCGGTAGGTCCATACCGGTTGGTCCTTGTCGAGCTTGTTGAGCCGATGAAACCTGACGTTCACGTCCTGATGCGCCAGTTCGCCTTCGTGGTAGCGGCTCGCCTCCCGCTCGGCGTCCTCATCCCCGGCGAAGGACAGCCATTCCCGCGCAAACACGAACTGCATGTGCTCCAGCTCGTGACATAGCGCATCGTCGACCGCGACCGGCTTGTCGAGGACCGGCGAGCTTGCATCGTAATCATAGACCCACCCGCCGTAAAGGTCGCCGCCGCGGGTGGTATAGAACGCGCGCTCACTGCGCGAAAAATAGTTCGCCAGCTGAAAGAAAC
>JACQOK010000409.1 GCA_016202565.1 Betaproteobacteria bacterium
CAAATTCACCGCCGAAGTGCTCGGGCTGACGAAAGAACTGCTCGTACAGGCGTTGGATCTCACCAAGCTCGCCTGCATCGTGCTCGGCATGGGCATGCCCACCCCCCCGGCCTACATTGTCATGGTGTCCCTGCTGGTGCCTGCGCTGATCCAGTTGGGCGCTATCCCGCCGGCAGCGCACATGTTCGCGTTCTACTTCGCCATTCTCTCCGCGATCACGCCGCCGGTGGCGCTCGCGGTCTACGCCGCGGCGGGGCTCGCCAAGGCCAATCTGTGGCAATCGGGGTGGGCCGCGGTTCGGGTCGGCGCCGCCGGCTTCATCGTGCCGTTCATGTTTGTGTTCGAGCCTTCGCTGCTGATGATCGGCGACTGGACGGTGATCCTGCTTTCGGCGACGACCGCAACGATCGGCGTGATCTGCCTCGCCGCGGGTCTGCACGGCTATTTTGTCCGCGACGTGACCGTGTGGGAACGCGTTCTCCTGGTCGCCGCCGCCGTGCTGCTGATCAAACCGGGACTCTTGACCGATTTCATCGGCGCCGGACTGCTGCTTGTCGTGCTGGCGAACCAGTTTCTGCTCGGCCGCAAGACCGCCGCCGAGCCTCCGGTGCAAAGAAAAGCTAGAATATAGCTTTCGGGTTGTCCCCGCTGTGCGTTGGCAGGCTGTTGAAAAAGCCCGTTCGCACTGAGCGTAGCGCGTAAGCGCGGAGTCGAAGTGTGAACAAGTCCCTGAACACTCAGTCGTTCATGTTTCGACTTCGTTGCACTACGCTCAACACGAACGGTAAGTAATGGCTTTTTCAACTGCCTGTTAGCTCGACGCGGGGTTCCTGACTTCCCCTGATTTCAAGGAGCACATCATGAGCAATATCGGCTTCGTCGGGCTCGGCATCATGGGCAAACCCATGGCCGCGAACTTGATCAAGGGCGGCCACACGCTCTATTTGCACTCGCGGAGCGGCGTGCCGCAGGAACTCACTTCCGCCGGCGGAAAAGCGTGTGCCACGGCGAAGGAGGTCGCGCAAGCGGCGGACGTCATCATTACGATGGTGCCCGACACGCCCGATGTCGAGAAAGTGCTGTTCGCCGCCAACGGTGTCGCGCAAGGTCTCTCCAAGGGCAAGATCGTCGTCGACATGAGTTCCATCTCACCCATCGAGACCAAACAGTTCGCGAAGAAGATCAACGAGCTTGGCTGCGAATATCTCGATGCGCCGGTGTCCGGCGGCGAAGTCGGGGCGAAGAATGCCGCGCTCACCATCATGGTTGGCGGCACCGAGGCGACCTTCAACAATGTGAAGCCGCTCTTCGAGCTGATGGGCAAGAACATCACGCTCGTGGGCGGCAACGGCGACGGGCAAACCTGCAAGGTGGCGAACCAGATCATTGTCGCGCTCAACATCGAAGCGGTGGGCGAAGCGCTGCTTTTTGCCGCCAAGGCCGGCGCCGATCCGGCTCGGGTGCGCCAGGCGCTGATGGGCGGCTTTGCCGCTTCGCGCATCCTCGAAGTGCACGGCGAGCGCATGATCAAGCGCACGTTCGACCCGGGTTTCCGCATCGAGCTGCACCAGAAAGACCTTTCGCTCGCGCTGGCCGGGGCGCGCGCCATGGGCTTGTCGCTGCCCAATACCGCCACGGCGCAGCAATTGTTCAACTGCTGTGTCGCCAATGGCGGCGCCAAGTGGGACCACTCCGCACTGGTGCGCGCGCTCGAAAAGATGGCGAATCACGAAGTTGCGAAGTAAGCCGAACCTGGATTCGGGCTTGCGAGGATCGTGAAAACAACCGTTGTGGGAGGGAAGGGTCGGAAAATGGGGTCAGAGTCGATTTTTCAGGTGAGACCGCTCGCTGCAGTAAGGGATTCAGGTCCGAAAAATCGACTCTGACCCCATTTTCCTGGCGTTCGCCGGAATGACGACTCCCGTGGGTATGAGCCATCCTGCACCTTCCTCCAGTCTGCGCAATCCGTTTCCCGCTGAGCTTCTCGCGGCGTTGCGTACGCGGTTCGGAGAGCGCGTCACGACCTCGTCCGCCGCGCTCGAGCATCACGGCAAGGACGAGTCGGCGCATCCGATCGCGCGCCCCAACGCCGTGGTCTTTCCAGACACGACCGAGGACGTCTCGGCAGTCGTGAAGCTGTGCGGCGAGTATTCCGTCCCCGTCATTCCGTTCGGCGTGGGCAGCTCGGTCGAAGGCCATGTGCTCGCCGTCCACGGCGGCGTCTGCATCGACATGAGCCGCATGAATCGCGTCCTGGCGGTCAACGTCGAGGATCTCGATGCCACGGTGGAAGCCGGCGTCACCCGCAAGCAGTTGAATCAGCATCTGCACGACACCGGGCTTTTTTTCCCGATCGATCCGGGCGCGGACGCGACGCTGGGCGGCATGGCGGCGACCCGGGCCTCGGGCACCAACGCCGTGCGCTACGGCACGATGAAGGAAAACGTGATGGGACTGACCGTCGTGCTTGCGGACGGCAGCGTCATCCGCACGGGCGGCCGCGCGCGCAAATCCTCCGCCGGCTACGATCTCACGCGGCTGATGGTGGGCTCCGAAGGCACCCTTGGCATCCTCACCGAGATCACGTTACGCCTCTATCCGCAACCGGAAGCGGTGTCGGCGGCGGTGTGTGCGTTCCCCTCCGTGGATGCCGCGGTGCGCACGGTGATCCAGACCATCCAGCTCGGCGTCCCGATCGCGCGCTGCGAGCTGCTGGATGCGCTCACGATCAAGGCGGTCAACCGCCACAGCAAGCTGAGTTTGCGGGAGGCGCCGATGCTCTTCTGCGAATTCCACGGCACTCAGGCGAGCGTCGAGGAACAGTCGCGCACGGTGCAGGAGATCGCGCGGGAACTCGGAGGCCTCGATTTCGAATGGGCAACGCGGCAGGAAGAGCGCACGCGGCTGTGGCAGGCGCGTCACGACGCCTATCCGGCCTGCCGCCAGTTGCGCCCGGGCAACCGCGCGTTCTCGACCGACGTGTGCGTGCCGATCTCGCGTCTTGCCGAGTGCATCGCCGAGACCAACGACGACATCGTGAAGGCCTCGATGCCGATCGCGCTGTTCGGACACGTCGGCGACGGCAATTTCCATCTCGTCGTTCTGATCGACCCGGACAACCCGGCGGACACCGCTGAAGCCGAAGCGCTCAACCACCGCGTGGTGATGCGCGCGCTGAAGATGGGCGGCACCTGCACCGGGGAGCACGGCATCGGGCTCGGCAAGCTCGATTTCCTCGATGCCGAACACGGCGCTGCGGTTCAGGTCATGGCCGCCATCAAGAAAACCCTCGACCCCAACAACATCCTCAATCCCGGCAAGGTCATCCGGTCCTGGTGAACTGTCCCGGAATCCGCTGTCGCTTCTTCCGGGCTACCTGTCCAACCCCACTGTGTCATCGGCACCAAGCAGTAGCCCGGATGGAATGAAATGAA
>JACQOK010000046.1 GCA_016202565.1 Betaproteobacteria bacterium
ATGTAGCTACATTGCCGCCACGCATGCGGCAATGACGCTGTCGACCCTAAAAGAGCAATTAGACATGTATCTCTCGACCGAAATTCGCTCGCGAATTGAACCGGAACTGAAGGAGCAGGCGCAGCGCGTGCTGGACGAGTGCGGCCTTAACCTGAGCGACGCCATTCGCCTGTTTCTTCGCCAGATCGTCGCAACAGGCGGGCTGCCGTTCGAGGTGAAGGCCCCCAACGCGGCCACGCAAGCCGCCATGCTCGAGGCTCGTCAGGTCCGCGCTCGATACGCCACGGCAAAGGATCTGTTCGATGATCTCGAAGGCAAGCGCAAGACCAAGAAGAAGCGGTCACACAAGAAAGTTTAAGCAGGACTGGAAGCGGCTCGAGCTGCTAAAATCGCATCGAATCGTTCTGAGAGTTCCACACCATGCATGCATTTACTGCGGTGATTGAGCGTTGCCCGGACACGCAGCTCTACGTGGGTTATGTGCCCGGTTTCCCCGGCGCGCACAGCCAAGGTGCAACGCTCGATGAACTGCATGCGAATCTGCGCGAAGTGATAGCCATGCTGCTCGATGACGGCGAACCGAAGTTGGAAGCCGAGTTCATAGGTACCCAAACCGTCATCGTAGATTGAATGTCGGGCATCCCGGTTCTCAAGCCGCGTGAGGTCATCGCAATCTTGACCACCCTGGTTTCGTCGAAGTGCGCCAGCGTGGCGCGCATAAGTAGTTCCGCCACGTCGACGGACGCTCCACTACTGTACCCTTCCACGCGGGGCGCGACATTTCACCTATCCTGCTCCGCCAAATCGCCAAAGACATCGGCTTGACCGTGCACGAGTTGCTTAATTACCGCTAATGCTAAATCGCCTGACCTGAGCCAGCTATTGCCCGTCAGGCTCCGCGACAGCAAGAAAGCTCAGGGGACTGTCCCCTAAGCTCCGCGCCCAACCCACACCTCAAGGAAAGAAACGATGACGACCAGCACCACCACCGTCACTCCCCATCTCATCCGCTACATGGCGAAAGCCGGCACGTCCCCCGTCCCGCCGCAGGTCGTGGTGAAAGCCAAACACCACATCCTCGACACCCTCGCGGCCATGATCTCCGGCACCACCATCAAACCCGGCCTGTTCGCGCTCCGCTACATCGAGCAACAGGGCGGCAACCCCGAAGCCCAGGTGGTGGGCAGTCGCATCGTCACCTCGGCCATCAACGCCGCCCTGGCCAACGGCATGCTGGCCCACTCCGACGAGACTGACGACTCCAATGGCTCCGCCGGCATCCATCCGGGCTGCGCCGTGATTCCCGCCGCCCTCGCCATGGCGGAGCGGGAAAACGCCGGCGGGGAGGCTTTCCTGCGCGCGGTGATCCTGGGCTACGACATCGGCTCGCGCACCACCAAGGCCCTGGGTCGGGACGCCATGCGCGCGCGGAACCACCTGCCCTTCAGCATCGGCGGCACGCTCGGCGCCACCGCGGCCGCGGGCTGCCTCGCTCGCCTGAGCGAAGAGCAATTCCGGCATCTCCTCTCCTGCGGCGCCCAGCAGGCTTCCGGCGTGATGACCTACGCGCGCGACACCGAGCACATCGAAAAAGCCTTCATCTTCGGCGGCATGCCCGCCCGCAACGGCGTGACGGCCGCAACCCTCCTCCAGTGCGGCTACACCGGCGTCTACGATGTCTTCGACGGGCCCGGCAATTTCCTCTCCGCCTATGCCGAGTCTGCCAAGGCGCAGGAACTGACGGCGGAGTTGGGCAGCCGCTTTGAAGTCATGCTGACCAACATCAAGAAGTACTGCGTCGGCTTCCCGATCCAGTCGGCCCTGCAAGGACTGACCGACCTCATGGCAGAGCACGAGCTCCGCGCCGACCAGATCGAGCGCATCACCGCCCGCATTCCCGAAAGCGGCGCGCGCACCGTAAACGACCGCGAGATGCCCGACATCAACCTGCAATACATCTTCGCGGTGACGCTGCTCGACGGCAGGACGACCTTCGAAGCGGCCCATTCCTTCGAGCGCATGAAGGACCCCACGGTGCTCGCGCTGAAGAAGCGGATCACGCTCATCGGCGACCCGGAGTTGACCCGCGCCCGTCCGGAAGGCCAGTCCATCATCGAGGTCACCACGCGCGACGGTCGCCAGTTGAACCAGCGGGCGACCACCTTCAAGGGCCGCGCGGAAAACCCTCTGACCACTGGCGAGGTCGAGCAGAAAGCCCAGGAACTGCTGGACCCGGTCCTGGGCCAGGCGCGCACCCGGCAGTTGATGGACGCGATTGAAAAGCTCGAGACCGTGGCCAGCATGCGCGACCTGCGCCCGTTGCTGGCGGCTTAGCAGTTGAGCGAAGCGAACTCCAACGCTCCGGATTAGTCGAGCCTCAGCGCCTCGGCGGAGGAATTTACGGCTATCATGCGGGCTTTGCCCAACTAATAAGATTGATGCTCCTCGCCCCCATCAAGAAGTACAGGCTTCACTACGCTTGGGTCATTCTCCTTGCGGCCTGTGTCCTCAACATCGCGAGCCGCGCTGACCACGGCTCCTTCGGTGTCTTCGTCGAGCCGCTCGTCGAGCTCTTCGGCTGGTCGCGCGGCGACATCTCCTTCGCTTACTCCATCGCGTTCATCGTGGGGCTTCCCGCCGTCGTGATCATGGGCTGGCTCGGCGACCGCTACGGCGCGCGCGTCCTCATGATGGCGGCGTCAGCCTTGATCACCGCGGGCACGCTCCTCCTCGGCACCATCAAGGAGCTGTGGCAGTTCTACGTCTTCTACGGCTTCTTCGTGGGCTCGATGGGGCACGCCGCCTTCACCGTGCTGCTGCCCGTGATCCTCACCCGCTGGTTCACCCGCTACATGGGGCTTGCGGTCGGCATTTACTGGGCGGCGATGGGCATCGGCCCCATGATCTTCGCGCCCGTGTTCCGTTGGCTGATCGAAACGCGCGGCTGGGAAGGCGCCTTCACGACGATCGGCGTGGTGGTCGGTGTGATCCTCTTCACTTTCTCGACTCTAATCCGCAGCACGCCGGAGGAAAAAGGCCTCGCCCCGTACGGCGCGGAGGACGGGCCAAAGAAGACGCCCGCGCATGGCACTGCCATGAGCACGCCGATCTCGCTGCGACAGGTGATGTCACAGCGACCAGTGTGGCTACTGATCGGCATCCATCATCTGGGGTGCGTCGGACACTCGGTGATCATCGCCCACATTGTGTCGATGGCGATCGTGCAGGGCGTATCGGGAATGGAGGCCGCAGGCGTACTGGGCACGCTCGCGGGCGCATCGGCGGTGAGCCGCTTTGCTTCGGCCATCATCGCAGCGCGATTTGGCGGGCGCGTCCTGCTCACGCTGGCGCTGATCGGCCAGGGCGCGCCGATCTTCATTCTCTTCTTCGCGCACGAGGCGTGGACGTTCTACGCGTTCGCGCTGATCTTCGGGCTCTGCTACGGCGGCGAGATGGTGGGCTTTCCGATCATCAACCGCCAACTCTTCGGCGCGTCGGCCCCGCTCAGCACGATCTATTCATTCCAGATGGTCGGCGCCGGCACCGGTATGGCGCTGGGCGGCTGGCTGGGCGGAATGCTATTCGACCTCTCGGGCGCCTACACGTGGTCGGTCGTCGCGGCGATCGTGACGACGTCCATGGGGCTGCCGCTCGCGCTCGCGTTGCCGCGACACAAGCAGCCGCCAGCGGCCGGCGCGAAAACGGAGATCAGTCCCGTCCCCGCCGCCGCGCGTTAGTGAGTAGATTGGTGGTGAGCGAAGCGAACCCCAACGATCCGGACGCGTTCAATCGTTGGGGTTCACGTTGTTCACCCCAACCTACGTTCATGATCGCGACCGACGTTGATGATCGCGACGGACGGACATCGTAGGTTGGTGGTGAGCGAAGCGAACCCCAACGATCCAGCGACGCATCGAGCGCGATCGATTAGTCGAGCCTCAGCCCGATCTGCTTGATGAATTTTCCCCACAGCTCGCGCTCCGCCTTCATGTGCGCGGCGAATTGCTGCGGCGAGTTGCCGACCGCCTCGGCGCCCAGTCCCAGCAGACGCTCGCGGACCTCGGGCAGGTTCAAGACACGCACCGTCTCGCGGTTCACCTTGTCCACGATCGCTTTCGGCATGCCGGCGGGACCGGCGAGCCCGTTCCAGCCCTGCACCTTGTAGCCGGGCAATCCGGCTTCGGCCACCGTCGGCAGATCGGGCAGCACTTGCGAGCGCTTCTCGGTGGCAACGGCCAGCGCGCGGAGCTTC
>JACQOK010000412.1 GCA_016202565.1 Betaproteobacteria bacterium
CTCGAGTACTCGGCGCGACACCTGGCTCTGGTCGAATGCTCCTCCAGACACAAGCTCACCGCCTACATCACGATCGGCAACGACATGTTCGTGCCGTGGGGCATCGCGCAGGCCGGCGACTGGACCGGCGTGCCGATCGCGCTCGCCGCGCTGGTGGCGAAGCTCGCGTTGGCCGGCGCCGGGCTGGCGTTGCTCGAGACGGTGTCGGCGAAGATGCGGATTTTCCGCGCACCCGAGTTTCTCGGCACCGCGTTCCTGCTCGCCACGCTGGGCATGCTGACCCACTTCGTGCTGGAGGTCTGAAAATGCCTGCCCTGCCTCTTTCCGGTCAGCTCATCAACCTGTTCGCAGCGCTGCTGCTGCTGCTCGCCTTCGCCATGCTCACGCAGCGGCGCATTCTGTCGCTCATCAACCTGTATGCGCTGCAGGGTTTCGTACTCGCCCTGTCGACGCTGGTCGTAGGCTACTCGACTCAGAATGGCCACCTCTACGTATCGGCAGCGGTCACGCTCGGGCTCAAGGTCCTGCTGCTGCCTTGGGGTCTGCACTGGCTGATCAAGAAGCTGAACGTCCGCTGGGACGTGGAATCGATCGTAAATATCCCGGTTCAGATGCTGATCGGCATCGTGCTGGTGATTTTCGCGTTCAACCTGGCCGCCCCGATTTCGGAGATCGCCGGCACTGTCACAAAAAGCACCCTCGGCATCGCCACGGCGAGCATCCTGCTCTCTTTCCTGATGATGATCACGCGCCGCAAGGCGGTCTCGCAGGTCATCGGCTTTCTCGCCATGGAGAACGGGCTGTTCTTCGCCGCCGCGTCGGCGACCTATGGCATGCCGATGATCGTCGAGCTCGGCATTCTGTTCGATGTGCTCGTCGGAGCGCTCATTTTCGGCGTGTTCTTCTTCCATATCCGCGAGACGTTCGAGAGTCTCGACATCCATCATCTGGAGAAACTGAAGGAACGTTGATGGGCATGGCGCTCATTTATTTGCACGGGGTTCGATAGGATGGAACTCCTCCTCGTTCTGGGCGTGCCGTTCGCGGGCGGCATCGTGCTCGCGTTCTGGGGGCATCGTTCGTTCGCCCCGGAGCTGAACAGCGCCATGAGTCTGCTCACGTTCGCCGCCGCCGGAGTGCTGACCGGGAAGGTCATCACCGACGGACCGATGCTGGTATGGGACGAGAATTTCTTTGTCGATCCGTTCAACGTATTTCTGGTGGCGCTCACCGCCTTCGTCGCGTTCACGACCTCGCTTTTCAGCCGGCCGTACATGCGCATCGAAGCGCACACCGGCAGGCTCTCGCCCAATCGGCTGCGGCTCTACCACAGCATGTACCAGATGTTCAGCTTCACCATGCTGCTCGCGCTCCTCACCAACAACGTCGGGATCCTGTGGGTGGCGATGGAGGCGGCGACACTCACCACCGTGCTGCTGGTGAGTCTGTACCGCACGCCGGCAAGCCTGGAAGCAGCCTGGAAATACTTCATCTTGTGCGGCGTGGGGATCGCGCAGGCGCTGTTCGGCACGATCCTGCTCTATTTTGCCGCCGAGAAGGTGCTGGGTCCGGGCGGCACCGCGCTGCTGTGGACGCATCTGAATGAAGTGAAGGGCGAACTGGAACCCACCGTGCTCGGACTCGCTTTCGTGTTCCTGCTGGTGGGCTACGGCACCAAGGTGGGGCTTGCACCGCTGCACAACTGGCTCCCCGATGCGCATGCCGAGGGGCCGACGCCGATCTCGGCGGTGCTGTCGGGACTCTTGCTCAACGTCGCGCTGTATGCAGTGGTGCGGGCAAAAGTTCTCGTCGAGGGTGCGCTCGGCACGCATTTCGCCGGCAATCTGATGATGGGCTTCGGGCTGCTGTCGGTGGTGGTCGCCGCGTTCCTGCTGTCGCGGCAGAAGGACATCAAGCGGCTTTTCGCCTATTCCTCGATCGAGCACATGGGGCTGATGACCTTCGCGTTCGGGATGGGCGGCCCGGTCGCCACCTTCGCGGGACTGTTGCACATGACGGTGCACTCGCTCACCAAGTCGGCGATCTTCTTTGCCGTGGGGCACGCCGCGCAGAAATCCGGCACCCAGATCATGGCGGACATCAGAGGACTGATCGAAAGCAACCCGACCATCGGCTGGGGCCTGATCCTGGGCACCCTCGCCATCCTCGGCATGCCGCCGTTTGGCGTGTTTGCGAGTGAATTCATGCTGCTTACCGCCGCCATGCACCAGCAGCCGTGGGCGACCCCATTCCTGCTGGCAGCGCTCGGGGTGGCGTTTGCGGCGATATTCGGCAAGGTGCAGCCGATGGTGTTCGGCGAGGCGAGTGCGAAGCGCCTGCCGCACCCACCGGCGCTGATACCGGTTTTCGTACACCTTGCGATCGTGCTGCTGCTGGGCCTCTATATCCCGCCTTATCTCGCCGAGTGGTATCGGCAGGCAGCGCAGCTCATTGGCTAGGATTGAGGATTGAGGAATGAGGATCGAGGATCGAGTGGGGAGCGAAGCGCAGATCGGGGTTGCTCAATCCTCAATCCTCGATCCTCACTCCTGCATTTGACATGAAACTGGAAGATTTTCAAATTGAACTGAGGCAGTTGCCCGGCGCGATGCCGGTCTGGAGCGGGCGCGTAGACGCCCGTCAATGGCGCACGGCCTGCCGTCAGGTGCGCGACAAAGGCGGACGGCTGGTCGCGCTGTGGGGCGCCGACAACGGCGATCGGGCAGAGGGGTTCGTCGTGTCCGCCGCGCTGACGGTGCAGTCGGGACTGCTGGTCATCGCGCTGCCGCTCGAAGGCGCGAGCTTCCCGGATGTCTCCGACATTTTCCCCGCCGCGAACCGCATGCAGCGCTCGGTCTACGATCTTTTCGGGGTGAGCGCCGAGAATCCGTCCGACTCGCGCAAATGGCTGCGCCATGGCGCCTGGCCCGAGAACGCGTTTCCGCTGCGCAAGTCGTTCGACGGCAGGCAGACCTTCCTGAACGCTGAGGATGGCTATCCATTCGTGCAGGTGGGCGGCGAAGGCGTGCACGAGATTCCGGTGGGCCCCGTGCATGCCGGTACGATCGAGCCGGGGCACTTTCGTTTTTCCATCGTCGGCGAAGGCATCCTGCGCCTGGAGGAACGTCTCGGCTACAAGCACAAGGGAATCGAGAAGCGCTTCGAGTCGATGACGCTCGCCGAGGGCGCCCGGCTCGCGGGACGCGTGTCCGGCGATTCGACGGTTGCGTATGCCTGGGCGTATGCAATGGCGGTGGAAGGCGTCACCAGCGTCTCGCCGCCGCCGCGGGCGCTGTGGCTGCGCGCGCTGCTGCTGGAGCGGGAGCGCGTCGCCAACCATCTCGGGGACCTCGGTTTCCTGGGCAACGATGCCGCGCTTACGTTCGGGCTCGCGCAATTCCTGCGGTTGAAGGAGGACTGGTCGAGGACCCACCACGCCCTGTTCGGCCACCGCTACCTGATGGAC
>JACQOK010000047.1 GCA_016202565.1 Betaproteobacteria bacterium
CGAACCTCGGGCCGTGAAGCGACGACCAAAACCGCATCGACTGCTCACCGAACTACGCCATGTGGCTCGCGCAAGGCTTCTACGCACACGCTCATGTATCGCTTAAAGTAGTGCCATTGGACACAGAGTTCACAGAGAGTTCTTGGTTTCTCTGTGATCTCTGTGGCTAAGGCATTTGGCCGTTGGGTCTTGTCTGCCTTCATCTGAGGGGTCAGTGTGCCGCGGCGGTCGCCGGCCTGGGCGCTTCGCCGTTCGGCATGAAGAAGACCAGGAAATTGGCGAAGATGATGGTTCCCGCGAGGAAGAAGAACGCAGTGTAAATGTCGGACGCGTCGGCGATCATGCCGAAGATCGCAGGCGCGACGCTGGCCCCGAGTGCCGTAATTCCGAACTGCAGCCCGACACCGGTGCCCGCGAGATGCTTCGGGGTGCACTCGACCGCCCACGCCTGCAGCACCGGCCGCATCGCGTAGAGGAAGAACCCGACCAGCGCGATGAAGCCGACGAAAACGATACTCTTTCCGGCGAAGGCCATCCCCATGATCATGACCCCGGTAAGGATCATGCTCGAGATCACCACGCGCTTGCGCCCCATCTTGTCGGAAAGGTGACCGGCGATCGGGCCGGCGATAAAGCCTGCGCCCTGCAGCAGCGTCAGGCAGATGCCGGCGACGAACGGCGAATAACCGAGTTCATAGGCGAGATAGACCGGCAGAAAGGTGAGCAGTCCGACCTGCGTCATGCTTCGGAACGCGGCGCTGCAGGAAACCAGCATCAACGCCTTGTTCCGCAGCAGGCTCACGGAATCTCTCAGGTAGTCCCTGGCGTTCCACGATTGCCCGCCGGTGTTGATCGCATCGCCCTCTCTGCTTCTCGCTATCGTGAACGCGCCGAGCAGAAGGAGGATCAGCACTGCCATCACGATGCCGGGCACCACGTTCACCACGACCACGGTGCGCCAACTCAGCCAGGCGAGGAGCGCACCCACGACGAACGGCGCAAGCGCCTCGCCGAGATTGCCGCCCATGCCGTGGAACGAGAGCACCAGTCCCTTGCGCTCGGGGTAACGATAGGCAAGCGTCGGGATCGCGGCGGGATGCCAGAGGTTGTTGCCGATGCCGACCAGCGTCACGCACGCGAGCAGCATCCAGAAGTTGTGGGTGAGGCTCATCAGCGCGTAGGGAAAGCCGACCCAGAATAGAGAGGCGGCCATCAGGTATCCCTTTTTCCCGACGGTGTCGACCAGGATGCCGCCGGGCACGTTGGATATGGCGCCGGCGAGATGCTGGATGGTCATGATGAGGCCGATCTCGGTGTAGGATAGCCCCAGCTCCTTGCCGATCAGCGGCAGCAGCAGGTAGAACGTCGCGGTGTACCAGTGGGTAAGACCATGACCCAGAGATATGAGCCAGACATCCCGGGAAAGATGTGCCTGGCTGGGGGTGGCGGCAAGGGAACTCATCGCGGCAGCAGTGCGGGACGCAAGGTGGCCGCAATCATAGCATATGGACGGCAGCATCCCGCGCATCCGGCGCAAGGGGATGTCTCGCCGGCAAACGGCTGTCCACAATACGGAACACCGACAGGACCGACCCGGGTGGCCAGCGCCGCGGCATCGGCGCCATCGAGTCGGATTCGCGTGGCTCGATCCAATATCTCACTATCCGTGAGGTTTGCCCTCGCCCATTCCGGCAAAGCGTGACACCTTCCTCGGAGAGATCTTGAGTTTCGCGAGTTTGTCATCTACCTTGTAAGGACAAGGAGCAGAGGAGGCGCACTTCGTGAACGACGCGTCACGCAGGGGCGGCGAGGGGCAGCCCGGCGAAATCGAGCGGCTGCGCGCGGCGCTCGCCGCCGCGCAGGCGCAGGTTGAGAAACTGCAGGCGCTCTTGAACGAGCAGGAGCTGCGTTCCCGCCGCATCGAGCAGGCGCGGCAGGCGTGGGCGCAGACCGTCGATGCGTTGGCTCAGCCGATCTTCATGCATGACGAGAAAGGCAGCATCGTTCGCGCCAATCGGGCCTATGCGGAACGTGCCGGCTTGCCGATCAGGAACGTGATCGGGAAGGTGTACTGGAAATTGTTCCCTGCGCAGAATGCGCCGTTTCCCGTGCCCGAAACGGGCAGCGGCCACACCGAGTTCGAGTTCTCGCTCTCCGACGACGAAGTTTTCCTCGTGCGGTCAGCCGGCGCGTCCGCCGGCCTGCCGCCCTCCTGGCGGCTCTACATCTTTCAGGACATTACCGAGCTCAAGCGCGCGGAAGCCGCCGTCCGTGCCTCGGGACAGTACGCAAAAGGTATCGTGGAGTCCTCGCTTGCCGTGATCGTGGCGGTCGACCGGGACCGCCGGATCCTGGAGTTCAATCCGGCCGCTGAGCGTGCCTTCGGCTACACCCGCGATGAAGTGGTGGGCCGGCCCGTCAACATGTTATACGCCGATCCCGAATCGGGTGACGCCATCCGCCGCCTGGTGTTCGAGCGCCAGGGCGTTGTCAGCGAAGTCGAGAACCGGCGCAAGAACGGGGAAGTCTTCACCAGCCTCATGTCCGCAGCGGTCCTGCGCGACGCCGAAGGGAAAGCGCTCGGCATTCTCGGCACGTCCATCGACGTGACCGATCGCAAGCGTGCGGAAGCAAAGATGCGGGAAGTATTGACGGAACTCGAACTCGTCTTCGAGAACGCCGTGACCGGGATTGCGTTCATGAAGGATCGCGTGATCGAGCGCGTCAATCGCCGGTTCGCCGAGATGTTCGGCTACGGCAAGGACGAGTTGATCGGGGCGAGCGCGGAAAACATCCATCCGACGAAAGAGGACTACGAAAAGCTTGGCCGGGAAGCCGATTCGGAACTGGCACAGGGGCGCATCTACCGAACCGATATCCAGTTGAAGCGCAAAGACGGCTCCCTGTTCTGGGTTCATCTCGCCGGCAAGGCAGTGGCCCGGGACAAGGAAAGCGCCGAGGCGATCTGGGTATTCGAGGACATCACCGAGCGCAAGTTTGCGGAACTGCGGCTCGAGCGCAGAGAAACCTATTTCCGCGCGCTGATCGAGAACAGCAACGACGTGATCATCGTCGTCAATGCCGAAGGCACCGTCAAGTATGAGAGCCAGGGTGTCGAGCGCGTGCTCGGTTACAGCGCCGCGGAGCGCACCGGCCGATCGAGCTTCGAGCTGGTTCATCCCGATGATATCGCGAAAGTCCGCGGGGGATATCAGCGCATATTGCGGGGCGAGGCGCAGCATATCGCCGTCGAATTCCGGATGCGCCACCGCGACGGCAGCTGGCGAACCGTGGAGGGGATCGGCAGCGGGGTGTTCGACCTGGACGGTGAAAAAGTCGGCATCGTCAATCTGCACGACGTGACCGAACGCCGGCGCGGCGAGCAGCGCCTGCTGAAAAGCATGGCGGGCGCGATTACGGCGATCGCTGCGGCAGCCGAACTGCGCGATCCGTACACGGCCGGACACGAGCGGCGCGTCGCCGATCTCGCCGCGGCGATCGGACGCGAAATGGGGCTTGCGGAGGAGCGCGTGCACGGCATCCATCTGGCAGGCGTCATCCACGACATCGGAACGATCCACATTCCGGTGGAGATCCTGGTGAAGCCGGCGCGGCTTTCCGAAATCGAGCTGGCAATGGTCCGCACGCACTGCCAGGCCGGCCACGACGTCCTGAAGAACATCGACTTCCCGTGGCCCATCGCCCGGATCGTGCTGCAGCACCATGAACTGGTCGACGGCTCGGGCTATCCGCTGGGACTGAAGGGCGAAGAAATCCTGCTCGAGGCCCGCATTCTCGCCGTGGCCGACGTGGTCGAGGCGATGGCCTCGCACCGTCCGTATCGTCCCGCGGCCGTCATCGATGCGGCGCTGGCAGAGGTTGCCATGAATCGCGGCACCAAGTTCGATGCACGCGCAGTCGACGCGTGCCTGCGGCTGTTTCGCGAAAAAGGCTACGCATTCCCCGCTGCCTAACTGGCGGCGCTCTTTTGGAGTCCATGTATTCGTGGGCTCTTAGTTGAGCGTGACTGCCGGAAGCGCATATCATGTCGGCTTTTCTGCCGGCCACTCCGGCGGCAGGCGGGTCCGCCGCCCAGAACGACATGCGCACCGACCTCGAACGCTTTTTCAACCCGCGCGCGATCGCCATCGTCGGCGCCTCGCAGGATCTCAACACCATCAGCGGGCAGCCGCTCAAGTTCCTGAGATCGCACGGCTACAAGGGCGCGCTGTACCCGGTAAACCCCCGCTACCAGGAAGTCGCGGGGGTGAGGTGTCATGCCTCACTCGCCGAATTGCCCGAAGTCCCCGATCTCGCGCTGATCCTCGTCAACGCCGCGCGCGTGGCGGACATGCTGCGCCAGTGTGGCGCGAAGGGCGTGCCGTACGTGATCATCTTCAGCTCCGGTTTTTCCGAGGTCGGGGGCGGCGGGGTCAATATGCAGCAGGAACTTGTGTCCATCGCGCGCGAGTTCAATATCGGCGTCATCGGTCCCAACTGCCAGGGCATGATCAACGTCGCCGACAGCGTGTTCGCCGGCTTCGGCTCGGTGTTCAACGCCGACTACGAGCCCGGTGTGGTCAGCATGGTGTCGCAGAGCGGCGGCTTCGGCTTCTCCGTGATGAACCTGTCCTCGAAGGACGGCGGGCTCGCCTTTCGCCAGATGGTGACGACCGGCAACGAGATCGGCGTATCCACACTTGACTTCGTCGAGTACTTCATTCGCGACCCGCAGACCGAAATCATCGCTGGCTACATCGAGGGACTGAAGGATGCGCGGCGGCTGGTCGAAGTCGGCAACAAGGCGCTCGCCGCCGGCAAGCCGGTCCTGATGTGGAAGGTCGGCAACACCGAGCAGGGGCAGCGCGCCGCCGTCTCGCACACCGCCAATCTCGGCGGCGCGATGGCGCTCTACCAGGCCGCCTTCCGGCAGGCCGGGATCCTTCAGGTCGAGGACATCCAGGACTTGATCGACTACGGCCGCGCTTTCCGCTGCGGACGGCTGCCGCGCGGCAACCGGCTCGCCATCATCACCATCTCCGGCGGCGCGGGCATCCTCATGACCGACGAGTGCATCGGCCGCGGCATGCAGCTCGCGCAATTCGCGCCGGAGACGCTCGCGCGGCTGCGTGAATTCGTGCCGAGCTTCGGCTCGCTGCTCAATCCGGTGGACGTCACGGCGGCGATCTTCAATGACCTCTCGCTCATCAACCGCACCCTGCAAACGATCATCGACGATCCCAACGTCGATTGCGTCGCGATGATCAACGCCTCGCTGCAGGGCGAGATCGCGGCGCGGATTGCGGCGGAGATCGTCGCCGTGGCCACAAAGACCGACAAGCCCGTATTGCTCGCGTGGAGCGCGCGCGATGTAGTCGCGCCGGAAGCCTACGGCATGCTCGATCAAGCGCGCATTCCGCACTATAAGTCACCCGTGCGTTGCGGACGGGCGCTCGCCGCGCTGTCGTGGTGCGCGGAAGCAAGGCGCCGCTTTGAGGCGCAACGCGCCGAGGTGGCGCTCAGATTGAGCAGGCCCGTTGCACGGGAAGCGCTGGCCGGGAAAACGGCGGACGTCTCCGAGCACGCCGCCAAGCGCATCCTCGCGGAATACGGCATCAGCGTGACCCGGGAAGGCCTCGCGACGACGAAAGAGCAGGCGCTGGAGGCGGCGAAGCGCATCGGGTATCCGGTCGCGCTCAAGGTGCAGTCGCCCGACATCTCGCACAAGACGGAAGCGAAGGCCGTGCGGCTCGGCATCGCCGCGGACGCCGAGCTTGCTGCCGCCTACGACGAAGTGTTGCGCAACGCCATCGCCCATAAACCGGATGCGAGAATCGAAGGCGTCCTGGTGCAGGAGACGGTGCAGGGTGGGATTGAAGCGATTCTGGGCGTGACCAACGATCCCCTGTTCGGGCCGGCGGTGATGTTCGGGCTGGGCGGCATTTTCGCCGAGGTGCTGAAGGACGTGGCGTTCCGGCTCGCGCCGGTGACGCCGTCGGTCGCGCGCGAGATGATCGCGGAGATCAAGGGCTACCCGCTGCTTGCCGGTGCGCGCGGGAAGGCGCCGGCCGATATCGACGCGCTCGCCGATGCGATCGTGAGGCTGTCGGCGCTCGCGGTCGATCTCGAGGCGGAACTTGCCGAGCTGGACGTGAATCCTCTGTTCGTGATGGATAAGGGCAAGGGCGTGAAGGCTGCCGACGCGCTCATTCGTCCGCGGTCAAATGCAGGAAAGCCGCCGATGAACGCCGATGAACGCAGATAAGATCAAACCCGAAAGGCGTTAGCCACAGCGATCACAGAGGACACAGAGCCTTCAAAGGCCTGAACAAAGCGTTGTCATTATTGTTTTCAGGTCCTCTCTGTGAACTCTGTGTCCTGTGGCTTGTTTGGGTTTTTATCGGCGTCCATCGGCGGCTAATGATTTTCGGGTATTCTTGACACGGGGTCTGCTATGCAACTCTCTGCCGAAGTGAAGATGCTGTGCGACGAGGTGCGGCGCTTCATCCGCGACGAGGTCGAACCGCGCTCGCGCTGGATCGAGGAGCACGACGCGATTCCCGACGACCTCCTGCAGAAGGCGCGCGAGATGGGGCTCTTCGGCCTCACCATCCCCGAGGAATACGGCGGCAGCGGGCTCGATCTCGCCGGCAAGTGCGCCATCGAGGAGGAAATGGGCAAGACCAATTATGGTTTTGCCACCGTCATTGGCAACCACACCGGCATCAGCACGACCGGAATCGTCACGCTCGGCAACGCGCGGCAAAAGCAGAAATACCTGCCGCGCATGGCAACCGGCGAATGGATCGGCAGTTTCGCGCTGACCGAGCCGCAGGCGGGCTCCGATCCGTCGGCGCTGCGCACTACCGCGGCGAAGAAGGGCGACCGCTGGATCCTGAACGGCGAAAAGATCTACATCACCAACGCCGGTCTGGCGCAGGTGTTCACCGTGATGGCGGTGACCGACAAGTCGAAAGGGATCAAGGGCATTTCGGCGTTCGTCGTCGAGCGTGACTTTCCTGGATTCAGCGTGGGCCGCAATGAACTCAAGATGGGGATGCACGGTTGCACGACGGCACCGCTCGCGTTCAGCGACTGCGAAGTGCCCGCGGAAAACCTGCTCGGGGCCGAAGGCATGGGCTACGTGCAGGCGCTGAAGACGCTCACCGCGGGGCGGGTGACGGTGTCGGCGCGCTGCGTCGGCATGATGGACAAGCTGATCGAGCGCTGCGTGGAGTACATGAAGCTGCGCACCCAGGGCGGCAGGAAGCTCGCCGAATACCAGGGGCTGCAGTGGATGCTCGCGGACATGGCGGTCGCGCGCGATGCGGCGCGGCTGCTCACGCAGCGCGCGATCGACACGCTCACGCGCGGCGAGCGCGGCACGATGGAGGCCTCCACGGCGAAGCTCTTTGCGACGGAGGCGCTCGCGAAAGT
This sequence comes from Betaproteobacteria bacterium, assembly GCA_016202565.1. Lineage (GTDB taxonomy): Bacteria > Pseudomonadota > Gammaproteobacteria > Burkholderiales > SG8-41 > DSOT01. The sequence goes on from JACQOK010000047.1 coordinate 7,438, forward strand.
AGTGGACTGCGCGGTGCAGATCCACGGCGGCATGGGCTACATGCGCGAGGCGGGGATCGAAACGGTGTACCGCGACGCGCGCATCGTGCGGATCTACGAGGGCACGTCCGAAATCCAGCGGAACATCATCGCCGCGCAACTGCTGAAGGACGATTAGCCACAGAGAACACAGAGTTCACAGAGAAAAACCAAGACCAACCCTGAAGCCATCCCTGCCCCCTTGAAGGGGGAGGGTTAGGGTGGGGTGCTCTGTGTTCTCCGTGTTCTCTGCGGCCCGGATATTGAATCAAGGAGAACTCTGTGGCCACAGTCAAGGAATTGTTCAACCTCGAAGGACGTGTGAGTGTCGTGACCGGCGGCGCTACGGGTCTTGGCCTCCAGATGACGACGGGGCTCGCGGAAGCGGGCTCGAACATCGTCGTGTGCTCGCGCAAGCTCGAAAACTGCGAGACGGCGGCGGGGCAAATCGAGAAACTCGGCGTCAAGGCGCTCGCGCTCGCGTGCGATGTCACCAAGCCCGACCAGGTGGAAGCGATGAAGGAGGCGACGCTGAAGAAGTTCGGGCGCGTCGACGTGCTCGTCAACAACGCCGGCCGCGCCTGGGCCGCGCCGCCGGAAGATATGCCGCTTGAGCGCTGGCAGCAGGTGTTCGATCTCAATATCACCGCGCCATTCCTCTGCGCGCAGGCGCTGGGACGCGAGATGATCAGGCAGAAGCGCGGCAAGATCGTCAACATCGCCTCGATCGCCGGCCTCGTCGGGCGCAATCCGCGCGCCTACAGCTCGATCGCCTACAGTGCGAGCAAGGGCGCGCTGGTGAACTTCACGCGCGACCTGGCGGTGAAGTGGGCGCAGTACAACATTCAGATCAACGCGATCTGTCCGGGATTTTTCGTCACGCCCTTGAATGAGAAGCTCTACGAAAAGAACAAGGACAACATCGACCGGGAAATTCCGCTCGGCCACACCGGCGGTCCCGATGATCTCAAGGGCATGACGGTGCTGCTCGCGTCAGACGCTTCGAACTTCATCACCGGCGCGGTGATCCCGGTCGATGGTGGAACCGTGGCGTGGTGATCGCCCGGCGGACACAAAATGCCGACTATCAGCACATTCTTTGGCATTGTGATCGCGATGTACTGGCGCGAGCACGAGCCCGCGCACTTTCACGCTCGTTATGGCGAGTTCGAGGCTATCATCGGGATCGAAACGTTGGAAGTCCTGCGGGGTGGCCTGCCCAAACGGGCACTCGCGCTGGTGCTAGAATGGGCGAGGGAGCACCGTCCTGAGTTGATCGAGGATTGGCGATTGTGCCGCGCAAACCAGGCACCGAAGCCGATCCAACCGTTGGAGTAACGAACATGGTTGCCTGGAAAGTGACAACGCTGAAAGTACTGTCCGGTCACCGGCTCGAAGTCTCTTTTGCCGATGGTCTGTCCGGCGTCATCGATCTGTCGAAGGACCGCTTCGACGGAGTGCTCGCGCCGCTCGCCGACGAAGCATTCTTCGCGCGGGCGAGCATCCGCGACGGCGTAGTCACATGGCCGAACGGTGCCGAGATCGCTCCCGATGCGATGTATGATGAAGTGCTCTCCGCGCACCACACTCCGGCGTAGCACACCCCGAACCGGACCAGAAGAGCTGGTTTGAGTTTGCCAAGAAGGTTGCCAATGAAGGTTACACTGCTATGACCTTCGATTTCCGGGGATACGGAGAATCCGGTGGTAGTAAGGAGATCTCGCAAATCGACCGGGATCTTGAGGGGGCTTATCTTTACCTGAAGCCAAAAGCACAAAAGATCTTTCTTTCTCATCGGTGCGAGCATGGGAGCGACGGCATCTGTCCGTGTGGCTTCACGGCAGCCTGTGGCCGGTGTGGTGTGCATCTCTGATCCCGTCTCCTTCCGGGGGCTCGACGCAGAAGACGCCATCGGAAAGGTAAAAGCACCGTCTCTGTTCATAGCGACTGAGGAAGATGGTGGTGGCCGATATAGCGTCGCTGCCCGTCACCTCCACGAAAAGGCACAAGGCAAGAAAGATCTGCTCATCCTTTCCGGATCTGCGCATGGCACGCGCCTCTTCCAGTCTCCTCACAAGGAGCAGGTCGAAAAGAAGATCCTCGAATTCCTCAAGAATCAGTAACGGAGAACCAAAGCGAGTTTGACCATGAGGGCTTTGGTCGTCCGGAACGGACCAGCCGGTCATCGCCCGCAAGTTGGCCTACAATGACAACGTTCTGTTTGCCGAGCACGGCGTGCAGCAGTGGGTATCATCTGAGCGCGCTGCGGTTCGGTGCAGAGCACAGGGTCTCGACCGCGTTTCCGGCGGCCGGGTTTTTCTTACGCAAGTTCGCACCAAGAAAAAGGGGGGGTGGTTATGAAACGCTTGATCCGTTCATACACGGGACTGCTGGTCGCCGCCTTGGTATTGGCCGGGTTTGTAGCACAGCCGGTAATGGCACAGGAAAAGGCGAAGGAAGCGAAGGCGGCGAAAGCGGAAAAAGGGAAGGCGACCGTAAAGGTGCTTTTCGAGAACGACAAGGTTCGGGTGCAGGAGCTGACGTTCAAGCCCGGCGACGAAGGCAGGAACGCCGCGCGCCCTTTCGCCGTCGTACGTGCTTTGAAGGGCGGGACAATCATGCGCACCTACGCCGATGGCAAGACCGAAAAGAGAGTGTGGAAAACCGGCGAGGTGAGGGCTCAGGGGCCGGACCCTGTATTTACGCCCAAGAACGTAGGGAAGACTGACGTGGTGCTTTATGTTGTGCTATTGAAAGAGCCGAAAAAATGATGTAGGCAGAGTAGCCCGGATGGAATCAAATGCAATCCGGGACCACAATTCCCGGAATCCGCTTCGCTTCTTCCGGGCTACAGCTCGAACCCCTCTTCGGAGGGGTTTCGTTTTTCAAGTGGGCGTAAAGCCGGCGGCGCGGGTCACCTTGCGTCAACTTTTCGACTTCAGACATCAACCGGCAGCGGCAAGTGCGCCACTTGCCCTCGGCCCGTTACGGCAAGTTTTCTAGGTCGGACAAGTCCTTGAGTCTGCCAGAAGCTTTCTTGTTGGCTTTCAAGTGCCGGAGACTGATGAGGTGGACTTCGACGTCATCGAGAATGTCAGTTACGCGGTCCCTGTAGCATTCACCGAAATCCACCCCTGATATGGTGGTTAGTACTTCGATACGCAAAGGAGGGACGCCGAGCCGTACCACGTTGTTCGCGGTGAGAAACAGCTCTTCTGAGAGTCCCTTAACAGCGAACCCGAATTCACCCATGACCTCCACCATTTTTTGGGCGTTTTGCGGGTGGACGGCAATCCAAACGTCCATGTCGGCGGTGGCGCGGGGGTAGCCGTAGTAGCCGACGGCGTATCCTCCGATGAGCAGATACTCAACCTGCTTGGAGTTGAGTAACCTCAAAAAATCTTTGAAGTCGGTCGGAAGCCGGCTGGTAGCCATAGACAATCTGCCGCATGAGTTCCACGGCCTGCAGGCGCTCATACGGTGTTCTGGAAAGCCAATAGGCCTTCTCGTCCGGCTCGTCGTGGAGAGACGCTACCGAGAAAGCGGTTTTGTCCATTGCGGGTGTTAAAGCCATAGCACGCATGCGCTCAGTTTCCAACAATTATACTCGCGTCCTTCGCGTTGAGCGCTTGGTGATTTGACTGTCAGGTCGGCTGAATGCCCGCAGTGCGAATCACCTTGCGCCACTTCTCGATCTCGGACCGGATGAACCGGCCGAAGTCCTGAGGTGAATTGCCGACGGGGTCGGCGCCTTCCTTGGACAGCCGGTCGTTCATTTCCGGATGCTTCAGGATGGCAACAATCTCGGCATTAAGTTTGCTGATGATCTCCGGCGGTGTGCCTACCGGCGCCACAATGCCATACCAGGTCGCCGACTCATAGTCCCTGACGCCCGCTTCCTGCATTGTGGGAAGTTCGGGGGCGGCAACGGAGCGCTTGCCTCCGGTCACCGCCAGTGCCCGCAACCTGTTCGCCCGCACCTGCGGCAGCGAAGTCAGGATGCTGGCGAAAGTCATCGACACCTGGCCGCTCACCACGTCGACCAGCGCAGGAGCGACGCCCTTGTACGGCACATGCAGCATGTCGATGCCGGCGAGCATCTTGAACAGTTCGCCCGACAAATGGCCGCCGGTACCGTTGCCGGCGGAGGCGAAAGAGAGCTTTCCCGGCTGCGCTTTGCCGAGCCGCACCAATTCCTTTACCGACTTCGCCGGAACCGAAGGATGAACGAGCAGCATCAGGTTCTGCGTCGCCACCAAGGTGACCGGCGCAAAGTCCTTGACGGGATCGTACGGCAGTTTCTTCTGCAGACTGACGTTCGTGCCGAGCGATGCAATCGTGCCGATCAATAGCGTGTAGCCGTCCGGCGGAGCCTTCGCCACAAGCTCGCCCGCGATCGCGCCGCCGGCGCCCGGGCGGTTGTCCACGACGACCTGCTGTCCCCAACGCTCGGTGAGCTTCGGGCCGATGGTGCGCGCCAGCGTGTCCACGCTGCCGCCGGGCGTGCTCGGCACGAGCAGGCGGATGGGGCGCGCCGGATACGTCTGCGCAGCAGCAAGCGTACTGCCAACGGCAAATACCGAGACCAGCAGCAATCCGACTGCTGCGTTCTCCAGTTTTGCACTCTGCACTCTGCACTTTGCACTGATCATTGATATTCTCCCTCAGGGCTGAAAGCCGACCGAGCCCTCATACTTTGCCAGCACTTCGGCCGCAGGCAGGAATTCCTCCTCGAGCCGGCGAATTTCCGGAAACCCGATGAAACCGTGCATGTTGCCGGCGGGGTGGTCCTTGACCCTCGCCTCGAATCTCTTGACGGCCTCGACGTCGTCACGCGCGAATTCCTGGAAATAGTCCCACAGCGCGACGGTGGAAGAGCGGAGCGAACCGGTCGCGTTGGATACGATCGCGATGCCGAGTTCGTTGAGCCGCGGTAGCGCGAGGCGCGGCGACACGCCGGTGCGGTTGAAATGCAGTGCCCCCTTGATCTCCTTCGCGCAGCGCTCGAGCTCGGCTTCGGAAGTCAGCGCCTCGGGAAAAATCATGTCGGCGCCGGCATCGAGATAGGCGTTGGCGCGGCGGATCAATTCTTCTACGCTGCCGCCGGCGACCCCGCGCGCATCGCAGCGCGCGATCAGCACGAAGTCCGGATCCAGCTCGCGCCGCACGCGATCGGCGGCGCGGATTTTCCCTACCATCTCTTCCAGCGGGACCACCTGCTTGCCGGCGACGTGGCCGCAGCGCTTCGGCGCCACCTGGTCCTCGATGTGAATCGCAGCCGCGCCCGCGCCGATGAAATCCTCCATCGCACGCATCACGTTGATGGCGTTGCCGAAGCCGGTGTCGGCGTCGGCGATCACCGGGATGGACACCGCGGTTGCGATATAGCGCGTGATCATCACGATCTCGTTCAATGTAATCAGCCCGACATCGGGCTTGCCGAGGAGAGACGCCGACACGCCGTAGCCGGTCACCCCGCAGCAGGGAAAACCCGCCTTTTCGATGACGATCGCGGAGAGCGCATTGAAGGCGCCCGGTTTCACGAGCGTCCGGCCTTGCTTGAGCAGGCGGCGGAGCTTGGTCGAGGATCTTTCCCTCATGTGTTCATCCTTCGGTCGGATTTGCCCCGGCTTCGCGCGGAGCGTCACGGTCGCGTTCCAGCATGTGGGCGCCGCGCGGAAAGCACTGCAGCGCAGGATGGCATTTTATGCCAACGCCTGTAGAATCGAAACCGCTCCACGAGTTCACATTTCGCGCGATCAAGAGATGACAACGCCCTTTCCCCGCTTGTTCGAACCGATTAGCCTCGGGGCGAAGCGCGTGCGCAATCGCATCATGCGGCTTGCCACCACCACCAACACCGGGGAAGACGGCGTGGCGACCGAACGCACCGTTGCGTTGTATCGGCGGATCGCGCGCGGCGGCACCGGCATCATCGTCACCGAGTCCATGCGCGTGCATTCCAGCAATGCCGGGCGCGATCACGCCCTGCTGCTTTACCGCAAGGAGATCGTGCCTGGTCTTGCGCGCGTTGCAGAAGCGGTGCGCGCTGAAGGGGCGCTCTTCATCGCGCAGCTCAATCACGGCGGCCGCCAGCATCATGCGAGCGAGATTCCCACGTTGTGGGCGCCCTCGGCGATCGCCTGCCCGCACAGCGGCGGGGTTCCCCATGAAATGACGCAGGCGGAAATCGCAGACGTGGTCAAAGGTTTCGCGACCGCCGCGCTTCACGCGAAGGAGGCCGGTTGCGACGGTGTCGAAATCCATGGCGCGCAGGGCCATCTCATCCAGGAGTTCGTCTCGCTGTTCAGCAATAAGCGCGAAGATGATTACGGCGGCAGCCTCGACCACCGTCTGCGCTTTGCCCGCGAGGTCCTTTCCGCGGTTCGCGAAAGCGTCGGCAGCGATTTCATCGTCGGCTATCGCATGGGCGTCGAAGAATTCACGCGAGGTGGCATCACGATCGAGGAAAGCACGGACGCGGCGCAGCGCCTTGCCGCAATCGGAGTGATCGATTACCTGTCGCTAGCGCAGGGCAATTTCAGCACCATCGACACTCATCTGCCAGACAGTCACTATCCGCCGGTCACGTTTGTGGACCTGCACGCTCGGGTGAAGGCAGCGGTGCCTGGTGTGCCGGTCGCAACGAGTTCGCGCATCCGCACTCCCGAGGAGGCCGAGGCCGTCGTCGCGGCGGGAAAGGCCGACATCATCGGCTTATGCCGCGCGCTGATCGCCGACCCCGAGTGGCCGGAAAAAGCACTGCGCGGGGCTTCGGAAGACATCCGGCGCTGCATTTGCTGCAACCGTTGCTGGAGCGGCGTAGTAGCGAACAAGCGCCTCGCCTGCGCCGTCAATCCGACAGTCGGCTTTGAAATCGAGTGGCCGACGTTCGTGCGTGCGGATCGACCGAAGCACGTCGTCGTGATCGGCGGTGGTCCGGGAGGCATGGAGGCCGCGTGCACTGCCGCGGAAAGAGGTCACCGGGTGACGCTCTTTGAAAAAAGCTCGAAGCTTGGTGGAAAATTGGAGCTGGCGCGTCACTTCCTGCCGTATCACGAATCCAGTTACGCGGCCGATGATCTGTCACGGCGGGTCGCGAAGCTCGGCGTGGATGTTCGCATGGCCACTGCGGCGACGTGCGAGTCGGTGATGGCGGAGGCACCGGACGCCGTGATCGTTGCGACCGGCGCGGCGGTGTACGCACCGGCGGTAGCAGGGGACGGCTCGGTACCCGTGGTCACGTACAGCCGGTCTGCCGCGGGGGCGACAGTTATCGTGATGGACGAGGACGGTTACTACTGGGCTTCCTGCATGACCGAAGCGTTGGCGCGGCGCGGCTGCAAGGTCGTATACGTGACGCGCTTTCTGGAAGCGCTGCGGGAACTGCCGGAAGTCTCGCGCATCAGCACGCTTCGTGCCCTCGACGAACTGAACGTCGAATTGCGCGTCAACATGTCCATCGACCGCGTCGAGGGCGGCACGGTGATCCTGCGGCACTACTACAATTCGCGGCGCGAGGAGCGGTTGCCCGACGTGAGCGAAATCGTGTGGGTCGGCGCGCAGCGGGCCAACGATCGCCTTGCGCACGAGCTGCGTGCCGCGGGGCTCACCGCCGTGCACGTGATCGGCGATGCGCAGGCGCCGCGGCGGCTCGGGAATGCGATCGCGGAAGGGCATCGTGCCGGACGCTCGATATAAAGACGAATGGACAGTGCAGAGCAGAGCAGGGAGGAGACAATGAGAGCGTATCTCAAGAATACCGTTCGCCCCGAGTCCCTCGACCGCGTTCGGAATAAACTGCGCCGCCGTTCGTCCCTCGACTTCCTTCTCGACAGGCCTGTCCCGAGCTGTGTCGAGGGGCTCGAAATACGCTCGGGACGAACGGGGGCGAAGTCGAGGCCTGTTCTGAGCTTCGTCGAAGGAGGTGGACGCGTCCAGCAGGTTTTACTCTGTGGTTATCGCTCTACATTTTGGTTGCTGTTCTGGCTGCTTGCCTTTGGCAGTACGCTTGCCGCCGCGCAGTCGTATCCGACAAGAGCGATCCGCATCATTGTCCCGTTCGCGGCGGGCGGAGGGACCGACATCGTCGCGCGCACGGTCGGCGCGAAACTCGGAGAGGGATTCGGACAAACGGTGATCGTGGACAACCGCGCGGGTGCTGCCGGCGCGATCGGCACCGAACTCGCTGCGAAAAGCGCGGCCGACGGCTACACGCTGCTCCTGGGGAGCAACGGCCCGCTTGCCATCAGCCCCGGGCTCCACGCGAAGCTGCCGTACGACCCACTGCGTGATTTCGCCCCCGTGGCGCACATCACCACCATGCCGTTTTTGATGGTGGTGCATCCCTCGCTTCCCGTGAGATCGGTCAAGGATTTGATCGCGCTTGCCAAAGCCCGGCCCGGGCAGCTCAACTACGCCTCTCCGGGCAGCGGCTCGACGACGCACCTGGCCGCAGAACTGTTCAAGGCGATGGCGGGCGTCAATATCGTGCACGTGCCGTACAAGGGTGTCGCCCCGGCGGCGACGGACCTCATCAGCGGACAGGTGCAGATGCTGTCCGGGGACCTCAACACGCTCATGCCGCACGTCAAGTCGGGCAAGATGCGCCCGCTCGCGGTCACCGGCGCGGCACGCTCATCGCTGCTTCCCGAGATGCAGACGATAAGCGAAGCGGGCGTTCCGGGGTATGAAGCGAGCGGCTGGTTCGGCATTCTCGTGCCGGCGGGCACACCGCAGGAGCTCGTCCGCCGCCTGAACAGCGAAATCGCGAAGAGCCTGGCAAGCCCCGACCTGCGGCAGCGTCTCGCCGGGCTCGGTGGCGAGGTAGCCGGCGGAACACCGGAGCAGTTTGCCGCACACCTGCGCCAGGAAATCGCCAAGTGGGGCAAGCTCATTCGGACGATCGGGCTCAAGGCGGAATCGGGAGCGTAGCACGGAGCCAAAGATTAGGATAGGAGTGAAAAGGATGATCAGCAAGGGAAAGCAACTGAAGGAGCTCATACACGCGCCGAAAATTCTGATTACGCCCGGCGTCTACGACGGGTTCAGCTCGCGGTTGGTGCAGAAGATGGGCTTCAGGACCGGCACCATTTCGGGCGCCGGCGTGTCGGAGAGCAAGCTCGGGTGGGCCGATCGCGGCATCATGGGGTATGGCGAGAACGTCGAAGCCTGCCGCAGGATCGCGGCGTGCAGCGACCTCCTGTTGCAGGGGGATGCCGACACCGGCTACGGCAACGCGGTCAACGTCTACTTCACCGTGCGCGGTTTCGAGGACGCGGGGCTTGCCGCGGTCATGATCGAGGACCAGGTGTGGCCCAAGCGCTGCGGTCACATGGCGGGCAAGGCGGTGATTCCGGCCGAAGAGATGGTGCAGAAAATCAGGGCTGCGGTGGCGGCGCGGCGCGATCCGGACTTCGTGATCAAGGCGCGCACGGACGCGGTGGCACCGCTCGGTCTCGAAGAAGCGATCCGCCGGCTCAATATGTACGCGGAGGCGGGCGCCGACTGTCTTTTCGCCGATGCGTTGCTCTCCGCGAAGGACATCGAGCGCGTGGCGCGCAGCGTGCCGAAACCTTTGTCCGTCAACATGGGGCTCGGCATCCGCTCGCGCCCGACCACGCCGCTGCTCTCGCCCCGGCAGCTCGAAGAGATGGGCGTCGCCCAGATCAGCTATCCGCGTCTCCTCTCCACGGCGGCGGTGAAGGGCATGATGAATGCGCTGCAGGTGTTCACGCAGGAAGTCGTGGAGAAGAACCACGTCGTCGATCGTCCCGATCTTCTGGTTTCGTTCGGCGAGCTGAACGAACTGATGGGGCTCAACGACCTGGAAGAACTCGAGAAGCAGTTTGCATCATGATGAGCACGTAGCCCGGAAGGAGCGAAGCGCATTCCGGGAACACGATTTTTTTGGGGGGCCTTCGTTCCCGCTTTTCTTGGGAGGGCCTTCGTTCCCGCTTTTTCCTGCCCGGATTTCATTTCATTCCATCCGGGCTACGTCAGTCCGGATTACACCGGAGCGACGATGGGCGTGGGGTTATTCACCGGAGAAGTGATTTATGGGCATGACCATTGCGGAAAAAATCCTCGCGAAGAAAAGCGGACAGGCGAAAGTCGGGCCGGGCGATCTCGTCACCGTCGAAGTCGACACCGTGATTCTCTTCGACAACAACTTCATGCCGAGCCAATGGCGCGACATCCTGAAGCTGAAAGACAAAGAGCGCGTGATCGTTGTCCTCGACCACCGCGTGCCGGCAGCGACCCAGGCGAGCGCGGCGGCGCACCGGACGGCGCGCCAGTTCGTCGAGAAGTTCGGCATCCCGCGCTTCCATGACGTCGGCTACAAGCAGGGCATCAGCCATCAACTCGTGGCCGATCACGGCTACGCGTTGCCGGGCACGGTATTGCTGTGCAGCGATTCGCATACCTGCAGCGCGGGGGTGTTCAACTGCGTCGCGCGCGGCGTCGGCGGGCCGGACATGGTGTTCGCGGCGACCCGGGGCGAAACCTGGTTTCGCGTGGGCGAGACCGTGCGCTACCAGCTCGAGGGCAGGCTGCCGACGGCGGTGACGATGAAAGACGCGTTTTTGCAGATCGCAGGCCAGTACGGCGATCATGCGACCATGAATGTCGAATACGGCGGGATGGGCATCGCGAATCTCAGCATCAACGCGCGCAAGACGCTCACCACCATGTCGGCGGAACTCTCGGCGGAATTCGCGACCTTCGAGCCCGATGAAGTCATGCTCGAATGGGTGCGCGGGCGCAATCCCGCGCCGTTCGAACCCGTTTATCCGGACAAGGACGCGGGGTATGCCGCGGTGCGCACGGTGGACCTGTCGAAGCTGGAGCCGCTGGTGGCGTTTCCCGACACGGTGGTCGAAAACTCGCGGCCGGTGGCGGAGGCGGCCGGTACCGCGATCGACCAGGCATTTGTCGGCTCCTGCGCCAACGGGACGCTGGACGACCTGGAACTTGTCGCGAAGGTGCTGGAGGGCCGGCAGGTTTCGTCGAAAGTGCGCTTCATCGTCACGCCGGCCTCGCAGAACGTGTACCGTGCGGCCGCGCGGTCCGGCATCATCAGTACGCTGGTCGAAGCCGGCGCCGTGGTGACGCCTGCAACCTGTGGCGCGTGCGGCGGCGGCCACATGGGGGTGCTGGGGCCGAACGAGACGTGCATTACCGCGACCACGCGCAACTTCAAGGGGCGCATGGGCGACCCGAGCGCGCGGATCTTCATGGGTTCCCCGGCGACGGTGGCGGCGTCCGCGATCCGCGGCGTCATCACCGACCCGCGAGAATTCCTGCATTAGGAAACCGCCGATAAACGCCGATGAACGCGGATAAAGTCAACGACGAGAACCCTCCGATAAGAAGTCGTCGAACGCAGTGAGCATGGCCTGTTCGCTGGTTTGTTTTCCGGGTTTTTATCGGCGTCTATCGGCGTTCATCGGCGGCTGAGAAAAGGATGTGCTGAAATGAAATTCACGGCGAGAGTCTGGAAGTTTGGTGACAACATCAACACGGACCTGATCCTGCCGATCCAGGCGTTCTATCTCACGCCGCAGGAGCAGACGCGTTTCGTTTTCCACGCCAACCGTCCCGGTTGGGTCGACCTCGTGAAGACGGGTGACATCATCGTCGGCGGCAAGAACTTCGGCATGGGCTCGAGCCGCCCGGCGGCGCGCTCGCTCAAGAACCTCGGTCTCGGCTGCCTCATCGCGCATTCCATCAACGGGCTCTTCTTCCGCAACTGCGTGAACTTCGCCTTTCCCGCGATGGAATGCCGCGGTGTCTTCGACGCGTTTTCCGAAGGCGATATCGCCGAGGTGGATTTCGACGGCTGCACGGTGCGTAACGTCACCACCGGCAAAACGCTGCCCGCGATCGGCCTGCCCCCGAAACTGCTCGATCTCCTCAAGGCTGGCGGCATCTATCCGCTGCTGGAGCGGGACGGCCTGATCGGCCCGCGCTCACAAAATAAAACGTGAGCGTGCAGGAATGCTGCACAAGATGTGTTGACGCCGAGCGCTGCGAGGCGGCCTGGCGGAACTGATTCCCCGGCTCTAGTGTCGAAGTCTGCACCTGACGCAACGATTCTCGTCGTGCTCGAGAAGGCAGGATCGCGTTCGCGTCAAAGGCTCTTCGCCGCAACGTGGCGGTTGGCATGGCCGGCTGCGGGAATTTCACCCGAAGGGCAATCCAATGCGTAACCGTTTTCGGAGGCCACTATGTCTGCCGAACTCACTACGAAGATGCAAGGCACGGTTTCTGTGCAGAAGATCGTGATCGGTTTTGTCGCGGGGTTTCTGGCGGTCCTGGCATTTCATCAGCCGGCGCTGCTCTTCCTGACTTCCATCGGTTTTGCGAAAGCCGCGACTTATTCGATGCAAGCCACAGCGCCCTTCGGCGTGCCCCAAGTGCTCTCGCTCGCGTTCTGGGGCGGTGTGTGGGGGATATTGTTCGCGCTGATTGATGGGTATTTCCCGCGCGGGGCCAAGTACTGGATCCTCGCCCTTTTGTTCGGGGCGATTTTCCCGACGCTCGTCGCGTGGTTCGCAGTCGCGCCGCTGAAAGGCCAGTCCATGGCGGGCGGGTGGGACGTCTACCGGATGATGACGGGGCTCATGATCAACGGCGCGTGGGGCCTCGGCACCGGCCTGTTTCTCGCGCTCGGCTAGTCGATGACACGGAACACGTACCGATCGTGATCTGACAGGCGAGAAATCGGATCAGTCCGGTTTTCCGTGTAGCCCGGAAGAAGCGAAGCGACTTCCGGGAATGCTTTTTTTGGAGGGCCCTCGTCTTCGCTTTTTCCTGGGGCCTTCGTTCCCGCTTCTCCCGGCCCCGGATTCCATTTCTTTCCATCCGGCTACCTGCTCCCCGCGATCGGGGGCGAGGGTGGTTCATTTTGTCAGGTGTCGTTCGTCAAGCCACCTTGAAGCTGCGGCTTCGGCGAGCGCGAACGCCTGCGTTCCGCCACCGACCGCGCCCGAGTAGCGCGAGAAGAAGAGGTACCCGTCGCAGGGCGCGGTAAGTTCTTCCAGCACCTTGTAGCTGTAGAGGTCGATCACCTCGCCGAGCGCGGCGCCGCCCTTGATGAGCTTGCCGAGGTCCTCGGGCCGCTCGAAGTGTGAAACGAGATAGCCGCTGTTCTTCGGGCGGATCTCGCGGCGCGCCCTCAAATCGAAATGAAGCTGCCGCGGCGGCTTCACGGCGCCGTCGAGCATGCCGAGATGGCGCATCATGCCGGCAAGGCCGCTGATCATCATCTCGGTGTAGAGGCGCGTGTGCTCCGGGCCGAGGTAGGCGCCGCCGACTTCGGGATTCACCGCGGGAATGCCGCGGCTGTTGAGGTAATGCGCTGCTGCCCCGGCAAACTCGTTCTCATGGACGAACGGCGCGCCGAACGCGCGCGCGAGCGCGAGGTTCTTGTGTTTCAACTCATCCGGCGTTTTCGAGTTGTAATCGACGCGCGCCTGCAGCCGCCCTCCGCTGCCGCCGGAATGAAAGTCGATCAGCGCGTCGACGTGGTGCAGCACTTTGTCCGTGATCGCGGCGGCGATCATCTGCGTGGTATTGCCGCGCGGGTTGCCCGGATAAACTTCGTGCAGGTCGGTGCGCCCATGCTGTTCCGGCGTCTGGCGCCCGAAGTTGGCGGTCGCCATCGGGTTGGCCACGGACACGATGACGAGTCGCCCGCTGAGTTTCGCCGTGTCCAGTTCGTTGATGAAGCGGCGAATCGCAATCGTGGGCAGGAACTCGTCGCCATGCGTGTTGGTGACGATGCCGAACACCGGTCCCGGGTTGCGTCCGGTCACGACGTGCAAGGGGACGCTCAGCATCGCGCCATTGAGCATGGTGGTGACTTCGATGCGGGTGAAGAATCGGCCCTCCGTCTGGCCGGCCCAGATTGGCTGAGATGACCTCGTCAAGCGCTGCTCCTTTCACCCCCATCCCAACCTTCCCCCGTAAAGGGGGAAGGAGCAATTTTGAATCGGCGTCCATCTGCGTTCATCGGCGGCTCCCTAATTCGGAAAACGGAAAATCAGCGCCGGTTCCTCGAAACGGTCGCGCTCCTTGCGGATGCGGTTCGCCATCGCGAGCGCATAGGGCGCGGCTTCCAGCAGGATCGCCTGCTGGTATTCGTTCAGCTTGAGCCCTGCGCGCGCCGCCATGTCGAGCGCCAGCGCCTTCGTCCTCGCGTCAGTGCTGTTGCCATCGGGTTGATTGCCTTTGGGGCTCACCGGCGGCTGTTTTGCACCGGGAACAAGTTGCGGACGGCGAGTTCGCCACGCGGTGGCCTGCTCATAGGCGTGGCCCACGCGCAGCACGGTCGTTTCCTCAAAGGGCCGGCCGATCACCTGCATGCCGAGCGGCAATCCGGTCCTGGAAAACCCGTTGCACAACTCCAGCGCGGGTCCCGCCGTCACATTGGACGGCGTGAACACATTGGATCGCTGCCAGAAGTTGAGCGTCTTGTGCGCATCGAGCCGCGGCGCGGGGCCAAAGCCGGCGGTGAGCAGCACGTCGTACTTCTCATATAAACGCCGGCTTTCATGAATGATGCGCCGGTGCTCGCGCGAAGCGGCAACGTAGTCCGCAGACTGGAACAGGCAGGCGGGCAGTGCGCGGCCGAGGAAGTCGCGCCCGAAATCGCCGGGACGCGCGACGAGGTCCTGGTAGTGAATCGAAAAGATCTCGCTCTCGGCGATGACGACCTTGACGTCGAGCGAATCCATCATGGGGCGCGCGCGGCAGTCTTCGACCCTCGCGCCGAGCCGGCGGAAAACCGTGACCGCCTCGTCCATCGCCTGCCGCAAGTCTTCATGCGCCGGCAGATCCTCTTCCCAGTAGTGGCGCAGCACGCCGATCTTCAAACCCTTGATGCCCCGTTTCAGCGCCGCGCGGTAATTGGGAATGCGCATTTCGACGCTGCCGGCATCCAGCGGGTCGTACCCGGCGAGCGCCTGCAGCACGATCGCGCAGTCTTCCACCGTCCAGGTCATCGGGCCGCAATGGTCGAAGGTGAACGAGTTGGGAATGACGCCCGCGCGGCTCACCAGTCCGTAGGTCGGCATCAGTCCCACGAGCCCGCAGAACGATGCCGGACCGCGGATCGAGCCGCCGGTGTCGGAACCGAGCGCGAACGGCGCGAGTCCCGCCGCAATCGCCGCGCCCGAACCGCTCGATGATCCGCCGGTGAAATGTTCGAGATGCCACGGATTGCGCGCTGGCGGCCATGGCAGGTCGAATGAGGGCCCGCCGTGGGCGAATTCGTGCGTTGCCAGCTTGCCCAGCAGCACCGCGCCCGCCGCGTAGAGCTTGTGCGTGGTGGTCGCGTCCCGCGCTGGAATATTGTCGCTGCAGACTCTGGAACCGCCGGAGGTGAGAATCCCCTTCGTGTTATAGATGTCCTTGA
>JACQOK010000413.1 GCA_016202565.1 Betaproteobacteria bacterium
CCATACTTCGGCGTTGCGGAGCCGTTCGGGCTCGCGCCGCATGTGCGCATGTACCTCGAGTTCGCGCTCGGCACGCCGGTCGTTTTGTGGAGCGGCTGGCCGTTTTTCCGCAAGTTCGCCCTTTCGCTCAAGCACCGCAGCCCGAACATGTATACGCTCATCGGGCTCGGGGTTGCGCTCGCCTACCTGTTCAGCCTGGCCGCCGTATTCGCCCCTGGACTGTTTCCGCAGGAATTCCAGGAGCACGGCGGACAAGTCGGCGCCTATTTCGAGGCGGCTGCAGTCATCGTCACGCTGGTTCTGCTGGGCGAAGTACTGCAATTGCGTGCCATGGGGCAAACCAGCCGGGCGATCCGTGAACTGCTGGCGCTCGCCCCCAACACGGCGCTGCGCATCGAAGCCGATGGACGTGAAGTCGAGGTTCCGCTCGACCAGGTCCAGGTCGGGGACAAACTGCGGGTGCGGCCGGGCGAGAAAGTGCCGGTGGACGGCGTGTGTGTCGAGGGCGCTTCGAACATCGACGAGTCGATGATCACCGGCGAGCCGATTCCCGTACCCAAGAAACCGAGCGACAAAGTGACCGGCGCAACGATCAACGGCAAGGGCACGCTCATCATTCGCGCCGAGCGCGTAGGCGCCGATACGCTGCTGTCGCAGATCGTGCACATGGTGGCTCAGGCGCAACGCACGCGAGCGCCGGTGCAGCGTCTGGCAGATCTCGTGGCGGCCTATTTCGTGCAGACCGTGATCGCCATTGCTATCGTGACCGCGCTCGTGTGGTGGTTCTTCGGGCCGGAACCCAGACTGACCTACGCGCTTATCAATGCGGTGGCGGTGCTCATCATCGCCTGCCCGTGCGCGGTGGGGCTCGCCACGCCGATCTCGATTACGGTGGCGATGGGACAGGGCGCGTTGAACGGTGTGCTCTTCCGCAATGCCGAAGCGGTCGAGAAGCTGCGCGAGGTGGACACCCTCGTCGTGGACAAGACCGGCACGCTCACCCTGGGCCGGCCCCAGCTCGTGGACCTCGTGACCGCAGAAGGGATCTCCGAAGCGGAAGCGCTGGGGTTCATCGCCAGTCTCGAGCGCGCGAGCGAACACCCGCTCGCCCAGGCCATCATCAAAGGCGCCGAAGAGCGCGGCGTCCGCCTTCAACCCGTGGAAGCCTTCGAATCGGTGACCGGCCAAGGGGTGCAGGGCGGGATCGCCGGCCGCAAGGTCGCTGTGGGCAGCCGCCGCTTCATGGAAACGCTGGGCGCCGTTCCGCAGGACCTTGCCGAACGGGCCGACGCACTGCGCGCGCAGGGCAAGACCGCCATGTACGCGGCGATCGACGGGCGCGCCGCGGCGGTCATCGCGGTCGCCGATCCGATCAAGGACACCACCCTGGAAGCGATCCGATCGCTGCAGGCGGAAGGCGTGCGCGTGGTGATGCTGTCGGGCGATTCGCGCAAGACGGCGGAAGCGGTCGGCAGACAGCTCGGCATCGATGAAGTGATGGCGGAAGTGCTGCCCGAGCAAAAGGCCGACACCATCAAATCGTTGCAGGCGCGTAAACGCATCGTGGCCATGGCGGGCGACGGCATCAATGATGCGCCGGCCCTGGCGCAGGCGAACGTGGGCATTGCAATGGGCACCGGCACCGATGTCGCGATTGAAAGCGCGGGAGTCACGCTCGTGAAGGGCGACCTGCGCGGCATCGTGAAATCGATCCGCCTTTCGCACGCCACCATGCGCAACGTCAAGCAAAACCTGTTTTTCGCTTTCGTGTACAACGCGCTGGGGATACCGATCGCGGCGGGCGTGCTCTATCCCGCCTTCGGGTTGCTGCTCTCGCCGATTTTCGCAGGCGCGGCGATGGCGATGAGTTCGGTATCCGTGGTGAGCAACGCGCTGCGGCTGCGGCGCGCGCGGCTTTGATCGCACGGCTGCCTGAAAGCGTAGGTACCGGATTGTGCCGAACGGCACCTGTGGCGCAAAATGCAATGCGGAGCATGCAAAGATGGACAGTTGCGGATGTGACAGCGAAGCCCTGGCGCTGCAGCGGCAGCAGACGCGCGTCCTGCTCGTCATCCTCGCGATCAATGCCGTCATGTTCGTGGTGGAGGCCGGCGCCGGCATCGCGGCCGGGTCGAGCGCGCTACTGGCCGATTCCCTGGACATGCTGGGCGATGCGCTGGTCTATGGCTTCAGCCTCTATGTGGTGGCGCGCAGCGCGCGCTGGAAAGCGGGGTCGGCTCTCATCAAGGGCCTGATCCAGCTCGGTTTCGGGCTGTCGGTGCTCGCCCTTACCGCCTACAAGCTGGTCCATCCCGCGCTGCCGGTGGCTGAGGCCATCACGGGCGTGGGGTTGTTGGCGCTCGCGGCCAATACCGTGTGCGCCGCCCTCCTCGTGCGCCGCCGGCACGACGATCTCAACATGAATTCGGTGTGGCTCTGCTCGCGCAACGACCTCATCGGCAATCTCGCGGTCATCGCGGCCGGCGTGGCGGTGGCGGTCACGCAGTCGCCCTGGCCCGACCTCGTCGTGGGCTTCGGCATCGCCCTGCTGTTTCTCAGGACTTCCTTCGGCGTCATCGGCCGCTCGGTTCTCGAACTGAAGCACGCAGACTCCTGAATTTCGCCGGCGCGCAACCCCCTGTGCAGGCTACGTCTGTTTGATCCAAATCAATACGTCCAGACGCGGGGGGTTCTAGGCTAGTTTCGCCATTACATAATTGCCTCACGCTGCCTGCGGCAACGGGGCGCATCGAGCGAAACCGGATCGTGCGTCCGGTACCGTAAACGCCAATAAGGAGGTGCACTCATGAGAATCAGCACGACCGACCCGATCACGGGAAACGACATCCCCAACCCGGAAGGCCATCCGTTCATCGTCGATGGA
Organism: Betaproteobacteria bacterium; assembly: GCA_016202565.1. GTDB lineage: Bacteria > Pseudomonadota > Gammaproteobacteria > Burkholderiales > SG8-41 > DSOT01. The sequence continues at coordinate 2,885 of JACQOK010000413.1, forward strand.
AACGGCGACAACGCCTTGAAAGTCTATTTCGAGTCGGAAGAAACCAAACGGATCTTCCTGGACATCCCGGTGGAACACCCGGGCAAGGATTTCACGACCAACCTGAACAATCCGGCCTAGACGCATGCCGCGCGGCAACAGCCCGCAAGGCAAAGGCGCACGGCACAGGCTGGCGTAACGAACAGAGAGCAGAACCATGTCATCCCAACCGACAGCAAGAACGGCCGCAGCGAAGGCCTCCGATTTTCCGACCGGCGTTGCGCTGCTGCGCGATCCGACGCTCAACAAGGGCACCGCCTTCACCATGGCCGAACGCAACGCTCTGGGCCTGCGCGGCCTGCTGCCGCCGCATGTTTTCTCCCAGGACGAACAGGTCCAGCGCGTACTCAAGAATTTGCGGGTGCTGCCGAACGACCTCGACAAGTACGTCAACCTCAACGCGCTGCATGACCGCAACGAGGCGCTGTTCTTCCGTGTCCTCACCGACCATCCCGATGAGATGATGCCGATCGTCTACACGCCCACGGTAGGACTTGCGTGCCAGCAATTCGGACTCATTTTTCAAAGGCCGCGCGGCATCTTCATCGGCGCCAACGACCGCGGGCAGGTGGCGAGCCTGCTGCGCAACTGGCCTTACAAGGATGTCAAGATCATCGTGGTCACGGACGGCGAGCGCATCCTCGGTCTCGGCGACCTCGGCGCCAACGGCATGGGCATCCCGGTCGGCAAGCTCTCGCTCTACGTCGCATGCGCGGGCGTGCACCCGAACCAGTGCCTGCCCGTGATGCTCGATGTCGGGACGGAAAACGAAGCGTTGCTCAACGATCCCCTGTATGTCGGGCTCAGACAGAAACGCGTGCGCGGCCCGGCTTACGACGAATTGATCGATGAATTCCTGATGGCGGCGCAGGATGTGTTCCCCGGCGTGGTGATCCAGTTCGAAGACTTCGCCAACGTCAATGCGTTTCGCCTCCTCCACAAGTACCGCGAGCGCATCTGCACCTTCAACGACGACATGCAGGGAACTGCGGGGGTCGTGCTCGCCGGACTTCTGTCCGCGTTGCGCATCACCGGCGGTAAACTCACCGGGCAGAAGATCCTCTTTCTCGGGGCTGGCGAAGCGGCAACCGGCATTTCCGACCTGGTGGTTTCCGCCATGGTGGAACAAGGACTGCCTCGCGATGAGGCCCGCCGCCACTGCTGGCTGGTCGACTCGCGCGGGCTGGTCGTGAAGAGCCGCACCGATCTGGCCGAGCACAAGCGACCCTACGCGCAGGATTTTTCGTTCCTGCCGGATTTCCCATCCGCGGTGGAAGCGCTCAAACCGACAGCGATCATCGGCGTTGCCGCGGTCGCGAACACGTTCACGCAGCCGGTGCTGGAAGCGATGGCGCGCTTCAACCAGCGCCCGATCGTGTTCGCGCTGTCGAATCCGACGTCGAAATCCGAGTGTACGGCCGAAGAAGCCTATCGCTGGACGGGCGGCCGCGGCATTTTCGCCTGCGGCAGTCCGTTCGATCCGGTCACGGTAAACGGCCAGACGTTCGTTCCACGCCAGGGCAACAATTCATATATCTTCCCGGGGGTCGGCCTCGGCACGATCGCGTGCGGCGCGCGGCACGTCACCGACGAAATGTTCTCCGCCGCGGCATGGGCCCTGACACGGCAGGTCACGGAGGCCGACATCGCGCAAGGCAGCCTGTACCCGGCGCTCTCGAGAATACAGGAGGTATCTGCCCATATCGCGACCGCCGTGGCGAAAGTCGCCTACGACAAGGGGCTTGCCACCAAACCCAAGCCGGCCGATCTGTCCGCCCATGTCAGCGCGCAGATGTACGACCCCCGTTACCGCAGCTACGTCCAGAACCTATAGGTTCTAGGCAACCACCCTTCTGCGCGCCCGCGCTGGCGCAAAATGCTGTATGGCGCGCCGGGCAGTATCAAGGCCCTGCTGTATGCAGGTGGCGGCGGACACTCCAGAAAGGTAATTCCCGGTAAGAAACAAGCCGGCATGTTCCGCTGCGCCTGCCGCGATTTCGCGGATCCGATGCGCATGATCGAGACCCGGTTGCGGCAGCCCCTGACTCCAGCAGCGCGTGCGCGCCATCACCGGCACTGCGCGGCCGCCGAGCAACTGCCGCACTTCGCTGTGCGCCAGCGCCTCCAGTTCTCGTGGCTTGAGCAGCGCAAGCTGCGGCTGTCGTGCGCCGCCGATGAACGCGGTGAGCGCGACGTGGTCCGGCGGCGCCCGACCCGTGAACAGCGTGGACGAGAACAGCATTCCCAGCACGCTGCGTTGTTCAATCGCGGGCGTAAGCACGCCCACGCCATCCAGGGGATGCGCGATCGACTGTGCGCAGTATCCCAGAAACACCACTGCCAGAGGCGGGTGGTGGATTTCCGCAAGCGCTGCTGCAATACGCTGGTCAAGCTCACACAGGATCGCAGCAGCCGCATACGCGGGCAAAGCGACGATGACGCTCTCGGCAGTAGTCCACAGCGCGCCGTTTCCGCGCCGCACCTTCACGCGATACCCGTCCGCCCAATGCTGCACCGCTTCAACACGATGTCCAAGGAAAACCCGCCCCGCCAGATGCTGAGCGATCGAATGCGGCAGCGTTCCCAGCCCGCCGCGAAAGGATTTCAGCACGCGTCTTCCCGGGTCGCCGGCCGGTCTTACAGCATGCTGCAAGCGCGACTTGATGACCCCGCCGATAACCGAGCCAGCACAGCGCTCGAGGCGCTTGAGCTGCGGGAACGCCGCACAAACGCTCAATTGCGCAGGGTTGCCCGCAAACAGCCCTCCCACCAAGGGATCGACGACGTACTCGAGCAGCTCGCCGCCGAACCGCCGGCGCACGAAATCCGCTACGGTTTCATCATCGTGTCGGACGGGAATGAAAGGCTCCATGAGCATGCGCGCGCGAGCCGAGAGCGAGAAGAAATCGGATAGCAGAAAACGATGCGGCTGTAACGGCAGGCTGCGCATGCGTCCGCGGCGCACCAGATAGCGGCGACGGGCGGCAGCGCTGCGGGTCACCATTTCAGGATCGAGTCCCAGTTGCGTGACCAGCGCTTCCGCAGCCGGCGCCGGCGTCACGATGCTGTTGGCGCCATATTCCATGAGAAAACCGCCGATCCGCTCCGAGCGCATGCGCCCTCCCGGCGCAGCGCGTTGATCAAATACCACGACGTCATACCCGGCTTGGCGCAGCGCGTACGCGGCGGTCAAGCCCGAGATTCCCGCCCCGGCTACGATAATTTCCGCCATTCGGAAAATGGAAGGCGCGGACGATGCGCGCGCATGAAATTCGCGGAGATGCAGCGGGCTCCCTCGCTCACGGCGTATTGTTCGAGCCGTGCCTTGACCGTCGCACGCACGAAGGCGGGAATGCGCTCCAGCAACGCCTGCGCTGCCGGATCCCAGGTCACCGCGGCGTTTTCGGGCCCGGGCGCCGCTTCCGGGGGTATGCCGGGCGAAGTCACATAGGCGCATTGCGGATCCTCGGCCATCACATCGCCGTGCCGTGCCAGCGCGCGGGCGCGGCAGCCGCCGCAGCTGTAGCGGAAATTGCACGCGGCGCATTTTCCGCCGGGACGTTCGGTGCGCAAGCGGATCAGGTCCGGATGGCGCTCCCAGATCTCGCGCAGCGCCGCCTGCCTGAGGTCGCCGATGAGCTCAGGAATATACGGGCAGGGCGTCACCCGCCCTTCTGGCGTGATGCGGAAATAGCCGCGGCCCGCGAGGCAAGCGCTCGACCATGCGCCATAGCCTTCCGCGCTTTCACCGGCCCGGAGTCCGAGCAATCGGCGCAGATACGGCGCGCAGCGCGCACGGATGACGAGCTGCGGACGGCTGCGCTGCAGTTCCACAATACGCGCCAATGTGTCTTCGTAGGCCGCAGCCGACAGATCGGTCTGCGTCGCCCCGCGCCCGGTGCAGACCAGGAAGAAGAAATTCAACGCCATCGCGCCGAATGCTTCGGCGAGATCCGCCAGCGCGGCGAGATCCTTGCGGTTTTGCTCGAACAACGTCGTGTGCAACAGGAGCACGAGCCCGGCGCGCCGTGCGGCAGCGGCCCCGCGCGTTGCGGCCCGCCAGGCGCCGCGCACCCCGCGCACCTCGTCATGAAATTGAGCGTCAGCCGAATCGAGGCTCACGCCCACCCCCGCCGCGCCCGCATCCCTTAGCGCTCGTGCCCGGCGCTCATTCAGCAACGAACCGTTGGTGCCGATCACCGGCGCCAACCCGCATGCGGCAGCGTGCCTGACCAGCGGCACGAGGTCCGCGCGCAGCAGCGGCTCGCCGCCGGTAAGCACCAGCATCGCGCCGGGCGCAAGCTCGGCGACCTGGCCCGTGACGCTCAAGGCTTCGCTCGTATTCAATTCATCAAAGGTGCGTCTGCGCTGCACTGCATCCAGGTAACAATGGCGGCAGGCAAGATTGCAGCGGCGCGTCAGGTTCCATGAAACGATCGTCGGCACCGGCGCCATCGGAGGTTGCCCGGCGGCATTGATCGCGCCGCTCATCGTCCATCCTCTCGCGGCGGCGCGCGCTTTCGCCCCTTGGCAAGGTGAGCGAATGGGCATTTCGCCTCGCCGCCGCGGGCAACCGCCGGCGGTGCGCCGCCCTCGGGACGAGACTGGATCATGGCGCCAAGGCAGGAATCGATCACATCGGAGGTAATGACGGTGTGTCCGCGCTTCACCGCGTGCATTATTACGGCACGCCGCACCACACCGCGCACGAAATCAGGCACCCGCGCGATGCGCGCCTCGGCTTCGCTCGTCCACGCGACGCTCACCTCGGCCACCTGTTCCAGCGCGGGCTCAAAGCTGCGGGCCGCCAGCAGCAGGTTGCAGGGCGCCGCGCGCAAGAGATTTTCGGTGGTGCTGCCGAGATCCAGCGCCGCATCGGAGTGGGCGCCCACGCGGCCCACCGCGAGCAGCGACGGCTTGTGTGCGCGTGCATAGTTCAGGATCTGCTCGAACGCCTTGCCGGCCAGGAGCTGGGTGCGCAGTTCCACGCCTTGCTCGGCGGCCACCTTGACCGCAACGTCGAGATGCGCCTGATAAATCCTGGCCAGCCCGGAATCGATGATCTCTTCATGCAGTTTTTCCTGTTCCTTGAACCGGAACACGTTTGCGGCAGCGGGAGACAGCACGCCGGCAATACCGTGGAACGCGACGTAATGGAAGTTCGGGTCGTAGACTGCGATCGCTTCCACCGGCCTTTCGAATACCCGCGCAAGCGCGAGCGCGGCCTGCAGCGCGCCGAAGGCATGCGCGCTGCCGTCGATTGCGACCACGACCGCGCCCGTTTGATCGGCGTCCACGGATTTCACGACCAGAAGGTCCCGGTCGATGCGCCGCGCCACTCTTTCGCACACGCTGCCGACCAGCGAAGCCTTCACTGCGCCGACCCCCAGAGCGCCCATCACCACCAGGTCATGGCTGGAACCCTTTATATCTTCCACCAGCTTTTGCCAGTTTTTCCCTTCCAGCATCGCGCGTGCGAAGGGCACGCCGGCCTGTGCGCAGTTGTTGCCGACCACGTCGAGATAGCACTCGGAAATGAGCTTGAGCCCACGGGTGATGAGATCGTCATGGACTTCGCGCTGCTCGGCGAGCTTTTCCTCCTGCAGGTAACGCTGCGGCAGCCCGCTTTCCATCTGGTGGAAGCGCCGGTCGTGCAGCCGTGCCGCATAGACATGGCTGCCCGTGATGCGCGCTCCCGTGTGTCGGGCAATGGCGATGCCGATGTCCGCGCCGCGCAGCGCGTGGCATGAATTGTCAACCGGGATGTAGATCGACTGGTACATCGCTCCTGTGCGCTCCCGAATGGAGGCCTCACTCACAGTGCCGGCGCTACATGCCGATCCTGGCGCGGGCTTCATCCATCACCTCGAACGTCACTTCGCGATAGCCTCGTTCCTGCGCGTAGCGCTCGATGCTCTCGCGCACCATGGGGCGAACGAACTCGGGAACGCGCTGCAAGCGGCGCTCCGCCTCTTCCGTCCACAGCGGCCTCGCCTCGGCCAGCGTCGCGCGCACGAATTCCAACGGTTGAGAGGGCGCCGGCGGCCCGCCGGTCGCCACGCTGAGGCCCAGGCTGTACACCAACCGGGTCTCCCCAGGATTGGTCAACAACGCCACGCTGTGCCCGCAGCGCGGACAGCGAAACGCCACGGTCAGCGAATCGCCGTGCGTCGAGTTCGACGTCGCAACGAACTTCATCGCCTCATCGCAGGCGACACACAGAAGTTTCATCTGCCCGTCCTCCGGCGCAGCGTAGCGCCCGCCGATTGGTCGTCACCGGCGATGTCACGATAAGTCTTCACTCCGCAGCCGATCCCCTGCGTCTTGCATAAAGCCATCCGCCGACCGCCGCGCCGAGCGTGCCGCTGGCGAGTTGCGCGAGCGGCCACACGAAAAAGAACGTCGAGTCGCCGCGCGGCAACCCCGGCAACGGGTCCGGCAATACGGCGAGAAATTCGCCGACGAAAATCGCGAAAGCGACCGTGCCGAAGTAGAACACCGCGATGAATGCGCCATTCAGCGGCTCCGCGGTCCTGGCGAGAAAACCCGTCACCATGGCGCCAAAAAACAGCGAGACCGTCCCCCACACCGCGACCCACCACATGCCCTTGGCGGCAAACAAGATCCCACCACCGCCCACAGCCAATGTCCCGAGCAACGCGATCGCGTAACCCGCGCACACCGCAGTCCACGCAATATCGGAGTTGCGGGCGCGTGGCGAATCCGTGTTGTCAACCGTGTTTGCCATCGTGCTTTTTCGTGCCTCTCAGGCTTCTCAAGAATGCAATGAGATCGCTGAGCTCGCTTGCGCTCATTCGATCCTTGAATGCGGGCGGCATCAACTGGGGAAACGTCTTGGCCGGATCGGCGGCAGCCTGGCATTCGGCAAGCCCGCTCGAAGGCAGCGGTGTGAGGCACGCCCACGGGTCGAGGATGGACTCGCGCAGATAATCCTCCGCGGGCATGCCCGGCTTGCGGAGCTCAGCTTGCTTTCCGGCGTCCGAAAGGTCCGGTCCGCGTTGGCCACCGCGGATGCCCAACGTCTCGATCGTGTGACAGGCGAAACAATTGAAAGCCGGCCTCAGGAAAATTTCTCTGCCCCGCTTTTCGGCGGCGCCCTCGGCAGCGCTTGTTGTCGTGGCCGCCGCGGCAGGCGTTTCGAACTGGGGGTAGTACCAGTAGCCGAACGCCACCATGCCGCCCACGGTGGCGACATACACGAACACAATGCTCGCAAACGTCCCCAAGACGGTTCCTGGCTGCCGGGTGGGCCCCCAGTTGAGCAAAACAAAAAAAGCGGCCGCGCCGAGCGCGGCCAGGCTGAAGAACGTAAGATAAGGCGTGCCGAAGTGAACACCCCAGGCAGGCGGCACCCGCGGCAGCGCGACCCAGATCACCGCCAGGGCCGCTGCGCTGAAGATCGCCGGACCCTTGATCCGCCGCCACCGCTCGCGCCGGGTGGGCGCGCGAGCGTCGCGCGCCATAGGGTCGTCGGCCTCCGGAGCAGTCTTCACTGCATCACTCATGGACCTTGCCCACCACGAAACCTACCCAGAAAACGAATGCCAGGAAGACAAAAAACAACACCGTGATGATGGCAACCACGATCGACGAATGGCCGAGGGTTGCCGTATACCAGTACGGCGTCACGTCCTTGACCGCGCCGTAGACGTGGTAGTCCATGCGCGTGAACGAGCGAATCGCCCCCATCAGGCCCATGAGATAGACGGCGACCGCCGGGATGAAAATCAGCACGTACTGACCCATCGGGTCGATGCGGCCCCACCGGATCCGGCCGGTCGCGCGCGCGCGGCGGTAGAGGAGATAGGTGACGAAAGTCATGATGATGATCGCGGTCACGGCGAGCGCTTTCGCCACCATCAGCCCGAGAAACGCGAAGCGTTCGGGCAGGATCAGCGCCTGCTCGCTCGTTCCCTCTGGCGGCTTGGCAAGCAGGTCGGGGAAGAAATTCTGCGGCACGATCCAGATCACGCCGCCCGCGAGCAGCACCGCGAAGATCGTTTTCATGTGCGGTGCAAAGCGCGCCCCGCCCTCGATGCGCTGCATCGAAAGCCACATGTAGAAATTGGCGCCCAGAAACAGCAGCACCACCAGCAGCCCCTGCATCACGAAATAACCGGAGAGCTTGTCCGCCATCATGAAAGTCGCGAGCTGTGCATCATAGACAAAGAGTTCTTTGGACAAGACGTAGCCCGCGAGCGGCATCGTAATGAGTGTGCCCACCCCGATCAGGTTACCGATATAGCCCATCCAGTCGTAGAAGGCCCGGTCCTCGTCCTTTTTCGAAGTCAGAAACATGAAGGCCGCGAACAGTGCCACCACGAACCCGCCGAAGGTGACGTTGCCGAGAAAGCGGTGCAGGTTGAGCGGCCACCAAACGGCGTTGTCGATCATCGTCCACAGGCTTGCACCCGGGATCGGCTTGGGCGGCGTATTCATGAAACCTGTGACCGCGTTCATCAGCAGCATGACGATGGTGCCCAGAACGTTCAGCAGGATGCCGATGCCGATATGTGTCCATTTGCCCGCTTCCGATCGGCTGAGCGGCTCCCAGCTGTACCAGTAGACGTACATGCAGATCGTCTCGAGCAGTATGAAGACGCCGTAGAGCACCCACACCGGGTAGAGCGCCTTGAACAGGTAATTCGTGATCGGCTGGTACGGACCCATCAGCACGAACGCGAAGAGCACGCCGAAGATCGCGGTGAGCGAATAGGCGATCGCCACGACTTTCATCGTCTCTTTCGCCAAGCGTTCATAGCGCGCGTCCCGGGTGCGCAGGCCCAGCCATTCGCTCACCACGATGAAAATCGGGGCGCCGAGCACGAAGGCCGCGAGGAAGAGATGCAGTTGCGCCACCAGCCACAGCGCCGTACGTGCCCCGATCAGCGGGAAATCCAGCGGCATTTCAGCCCCCGGGCTTTGAGGTCGCGATCAGCCTGCCATGCATGCCGCGCTGGTCGTGATTGGATAGCGGGCAACTGATCTTGTATTCGCCCTCCTGCAGCGCGACTTCCAGCCGGATGCTGCGGCCGGGGCTGAATTTTTCGGCGTATGCGTCCACCCCGGGGCCTTCGACGTGAAAGTCGTGCGCGAAACGCCCCTCGTTGCGCACCACGAACGTGACCGTGCCCAAGCCGACACGAATCTTGCTGGGCTTCATTTCATATTCCATGAGCGCGATCTCGACTTTACCGCCAGCGACCTGCACGAAATCGGCCTCGCGTATGGAAGGCTCCGCCGCCTGCGATGGCGCGTGCACTCCCCGTGGCTGCGCGTCAGCCGGTGCGGGCGCTGCCGCGGGACGGCCGTCCCTCCTGCCCACCGCGATGGGCCCGCCTGCAAACCACGGCGGCAACTCGCCGACCGCGCGCGGCATGCCCGGATGTTCCGCGACCTGCGCAGTCATCCAGGCCATGAGCGCCAGGGTAAGGAGAACCGCCGCCAGGGTCGAAGCGAACGCTGCGATCCTTTTCACGAAAAGCCCCTCCCGGCCCCGCGCGCACGGAGCTTGCGTCACTACTTGCGCCGGCTGCCCGTACTTTACTGAGCGTCGTGAAAATCCATGACGCCGCTCAGCCCTCACCCCCGCCCCTCTCCCGCGCCGCGGGCGAGGGGGGATTCGTGGTGCACATGGGTTCTCACCCATTTGCACGAGGCTCAATAGTGCCGGTTACGGCAGCACCGTGATGTAGGCGACCATCGGGCCCTGTACCGGCTTGCCTTTGTCATCGTAGCCCCTCAATTCCCCATTCGGCCCGATGAAGGTGTGCACTTCACAGAGCATGCGGTAAGTGCCAGGCTGATTCGCCTGGAACTTGACCATCACCTGCTCGCCGCGCACGAATTCACCGGCTTTGAGTTTCTCGGGGCCTTCGAACGCATTCGGATTGGGGCGGGCGACAGCCTTGCCCAAGGTTTTGCCGGCGTCGTCGATGATCGGGCCCCCTTCGCTGCCGACAGCCGTGCCTTCGATCGTCACATTGTGATGAGAGCCCTTGAGGTCATGGATGCGCAGCGTGACGCAATCGCCCTTCTTGACGATGATCGTAGAGGGGTCGAAGTTGTAGCGCTCGAGCTTTGAATTCGCAGCTCGCACGAACCCGCGGTCGTTGTAGGCCGCGGGCTTCCCATCCTTGCCCTTGGGCACCGTATCCCATTCCCCAACGGTGACCAGGTACTCTCTCGCTGGAGCGTTGGCGGTGCAGTTCGGCGTGAGCCCGGCGGCTTTGGCTTTCGCCGCCTGTTGCGCCGCGATCGAGCCCGGCAGCACCGCAATCATGGCACCCGCAATTGCCAGAAACATTGTCCGCTTGTACATAATGCCCTCCTTGTCGATTCATTCGGTTGGTTTTCCAACCTCCCTCATGCTGCGGAAACCGGCGCGATGGCACAACGGACCGGGGGCGCTGATTTGCGGCGACGCTCGGCCCATACTTCCGGGACTTTGGTCCATGGCCGCCTCAAACCGCTGCTGCTAGAATGAATTGGCGCCATGAATCTCCTTGCCCGGTTGAGTCTCGTGCGCCTGCTGCTCGCAGGCGGGGCCGTCATTTTGCTCGCCGGAATGCTGGTTGTCGGCGCCTGGGTGGGGAGCGAGATCGAAAGCGGGGTCATCAGCCGCGCCGGTGCCGTGACCAGTCTGTACGTGGACAGCGTCGTGTCACCTCAGCTTCAGTCTCTGGCCAGCAACGGCGAATTGCGCGAGGAGGAGCGTGCGGCGCTGGACCGCCTGCTGACCCGCACGCCGCTCGGCCAGCACATCGTCGCTTTCAAGGTCTGGGCGCCGGATGGCCGTATCCTCTACAGCACCACTCCGGCCCTTGCCGGACGGCAGTTCGAGGTTAAACCCGAGCTCGCTGCGGCGTTCGCCGGGCAGGTCCGCTCTCAAATCGCCGACCTCACCGATCCGGAAAACGAAGTCGAGCGCCAACAGTGGTCGCGGCTGATCGAAACCTACGCCCCGGTGCACGCCACCACTACAGGATCGATTGTGGCGGTCACGGAGTTCTATCAGACAGTCGATGACCTGGCGCAGGAAGTACGGGCGGCGCGGCTGCGCAGCTGGCTCATGGTAAGCGCATCGACGCTGGTCATGTTTCTGCTGCTCGCCTGGCTCGTGAGGCATGCAAGCAACACCATCACCGCACAGCAGACCGAGTTAAACGAGAAAGTGACCCAACTCACCGCTTTGCTCGCCCAGAACGAGCGATTGCACGACAGAGTTCGCCGTGCCGCCGCGCGCACGACGGCGCTGAATGAGCGGTTTTTGCACCGTGTCGCCGCCGACCTGCACGATGGACCCGGCCAGGGCCTCGCGTTGGCGTTGATGCGCATGGAAGCGCTGGCCGATGTTTGCAGCGTCTGTCCGGCGCCGGTTGGAAAGGAACGCAGCGTGGGAGACGATTTCCGCACGGTGCACGCCGCGCTGCAGGCTGCACTTGTGGAATTGCGCGCCATTTCGGGCGGGCTGCACCTGCCGGAAATCGAGGGGCTTTCGCTCGGCGAAACGGCGCGCCGCGCGGTGCGCGACTACGAACGCAAGGCCGGCCTCACGGTGCCGCTGGCAATCGGCGAGATGCCGGATGAAGCGCCGTTACCGGTCAAGATCACGCTCTTCCGGCTGCTGCAGGAATCGCTCACAAACGGTTACCGGCACGGCGGTGCAGCCGGCCAACGGGTGCAGATAGCGAAGCGCGACTCTCAGCTTCTCGTTGAAATCGGAGACGGCGGAAAGGGATTCGATCCGTCCACCGCAGCCGCTGAGGGGCATCTGGGCCTGGCGGGGATGCGCGAACGCGTAGAGATTCTGGGCGGGACCTTTGGCATAGACAGCGCAGCGGGCAAAGGGACGGTGATCCGGGCGCTGCTGCCGCTCGCGCTGCTGGAGCAGGAAAGTGAGTGACCCGATCCGCATCCTGGTCGCAGACGATCACCCACTGTTTCGTGAAGGCGTCACCCACTCGCTGGCGTCCGAACCGGATTTCAATATCATCGGGCAGGCGGCGGGCGGCGAGGAAGCGTTGCGCCTCGCGCGTGATCTCCTTCCGGATGTGGTGCTGCTCGACATTGGAATGCCGGGGTGGGATGGGTTGGCGACTGCGGAGAAAATCGCCACTGCCTGTCCTGCAACCAATATCGTGATGCTCACGGTGTTCGAAGACGAGGACAAGTTGCTCGCCGCTTTCAAGGCTGGCGCCCGCGGCTATGTGCTGAAAGGTGTGTCCGCGCGCGAGCTGGCCAAGGTGGTGCGGGCAGCGGCGAACGGGGAGGTGTATGTTTCTCCGTCGCTCGCGGCGGGAATCATGGTGGCGCTCACGCGCGGCCGGCCGGCCGATCCGCTGGAAGAACTCACCGAGCGGGAGCGCGAAGTCTTGCGCCTCGTGGCGGAGGGACTCACCAACCGCGAAATCGGCGAGCGCATTCATCTCGCCGAGAAGACCGTCAAGCACTACATGACGAACATCCTGGGCAAGCTCCACGTGCGCAGCCGGGTGGAAGCGGCGCTGCTTGCCGCAAGGCGCGAAAAGCACGCATAGAGATCTGCCCGACTGGCGGTGCGTCCGCGCCGGCCATCTCCTATTTGCTATTCGTGTCTCGCGGGCAGTATGGACGTTGCCTCTGAACTTTCAGAGGGTTTCCGGTGACTCATTTGATGAGTCGGCTTATAGTGACTTCATCTGTACGAAAGAGCAGCCCCTCTAAGGAATGACCGGTATGCGCGTCCTGGTGCTTGGCGCCGGCGTGATCGGCACCACCGCGGCGTGGTATCTCGCCAAGGCCGGCCATGAAGTGACCGTCGTGGACCGCCAGCCCGGCGCCGGGCTGGAGACGAGCTTCGCCAACGGCGGGCAGATTTCGGTGTCGCAGTCGGAGCCGTGGGCGGCGCCCGGCACCCCGTTCAAGGTGCTCCGGTGGCTCGCGCGCGAGGATGCGCCCCTCCTGTTCCGCCCCAAGCTCTCCTGGCACCAATTCGCGTGGGGCTTGCGCTTCCTGTTCGAGTGTCTCCCCTCCCGTTTCCGTTTCAACATCCGCGAGATGGTGAATCTCGGCCGCTACAGCCGCGAGTCCCTGCAGGAACTGCGCCGCGAACCCGGGATCGAGTACGATCAGCTCACCAAAGGCATCCTGCAGTTCTATACCGATGCCAGGGATTTCGAGAGCGCGCAAATTGCGTCTGAGGTGTTGCGCGAGTACGGCATCGAGCGTGTGATGAAAACGGTCGATGAAGCGATCGCGATCGAGCCGGCGCTGGAGAGCGCGCGGGACAAACTGGTGGGCGCCACCTACGCGCAAAGCGACGAATCGGGCGACGCCACGAAATTTACGCAGAACCTCGCCGCGCTATGTGAAAAGGCGGGCGTCCGATTTCTCTATCAGACCCGCATCGAGGCGATCGAAGCTGGCGGCAGCCGCGTGAACGGCGTGCGCGTGCAATGTGAAGCGCGCAAGCCCGAAACGCTCACTGCCGATGCTTACGTTGTCGCCCTGGGCAGCTACAGTCCGCTCCTGCTGCGGCCGATCGGAATTTCCATCCCGGTCTATCCGGCGAAGGGCTATTCGGTCACGCTAGCGACCGGCGGCTTCACCGGCGCCCCGCACGTGAGCCTCACCGACGAGGGCCACAAGCTCGTGTTCTCGCGCCTGGGCGAGCGCCTGCGCGTTGCCGGGACGGCCGAGCTTGCCGGCTACGACACCGAACTCAACATGGTGCGCTGCGCGGCGCTGGTGAGGCGCACGAAGGAACTCTTCCCGAGCGCGGCCGATTACGCCCACCCGATTTATTGGACGGGCCTGCGTCCGGCGACCCCATCCAACTGCCCGCTCATCGGCCGGACATCACGCTATCCGAATCTTTTCCTCAATACCGGTCACGGCACGCTCGGCTGGACCGAGAGCTGCGGCTCGGGCCGCGCGCTGGCGGACATCGTCAGCGGAAAAACGCCGGAAGTGGATTTCCAGTTCCTCGGGGTCGCGGGTCATCGACCGGCTGCGGTATTGGGCGCCGCACCCCGCTTCGCGAGCCGCCGCTGACGGGGTTGTCTCGCTATAATGGCTGCGGCTGCGGTTTCACCCTGCAGGGGAAAAGAAACGGCCTGAAATGAATCTTCATGCTTTGCTCATGCAGCGCGAAGCGCAGCGCAAACGCCTGCGCGTCGCGCTGATCGGCGCCGGCAAGTTCGGCTCGATGTTCCTGTCACAGGTGCGCCGCACGCCAGGCATGCAGTTGACAGCGGTCGCCGATCTGGCGCCGCAGCGCGCGCGGGACAGTCTCGCGCGGGTGGGCTGGCCTGCGGAGCAGTACCAGGCGGCCTCGCTGGCGAGCGCAGCGAAGAACGGCACTACGTTCATCAGCGACGATGCGCTTGCCGTGATCGCGAGCGATGCAGTCGAGATCGTGATCGATGCCACCGGCAGTCCCGCTGCGGGCATCCGTCACGCGCTGGCCTGCTGCCAGCACGGCAAACACGTCGTGATGGTCAACGTCGAAGCCGATGCACTCGCGGGGCCGCTCCTTGCCCGCCGCGCGCGGGAAGCCGGCATCGTCTACTCGCTCGCCTACGGCGACCAGCCGGCGCTCATCTGCGAGATGGTCGATTGGGCGCGCGCCGCCGGCTTTGAAGTGGTCGCGGCCGGCAAGGGCACCAAGTATCTGCCCGTCTACCACGAGTCGACGCCCGATACGGTCTGGGGCCATTACGGCTTCACGCCCGAAATGGTCGCGCAGGGCGATTTCAACGCGCAGATGTTCAATTCCTTCCTCGACGGCACCAAGTCCGCGATCGAAATGGCGGCGGTGACCAACGCGACCGGACTCACCCCCGCCCCGGAAGGCCTGTCCTTTCCGCCGTGCGGCGTCGACGATCTGCCGCGCGTGCTGCGGCCGCGCGCGGAAGGCGGGCAACTGCACCATCGCGGCCAGGTCGAGGTGATCTCCAGCCTCGAGCGCGACGGCCGGCCGGTGTTCCGCGATCTGCGGTGGGGCGTGTACGCGACCTTCGCCGCCGACAGCGCCTACGTGCGCCGCTGTTTCAAGGAATACGGCCTCGTCACCGACGACACCGGCAATTACTCGGCGATGTACAAGCCTTATCACCTGATCGGATTGGAACTCGGCGTGAGCGTCGCGGCCGTCGGATTGCGGCGCGAGGCGACCGGTTGCGCCACCGGTTTTCGCGGCGATGTGGTCGCCGTCGCGAAGCGCGATCTCAAGGCGGGCGACACGCTCGACGGCGAGGGGGGTCACACCGTTTGGGGCAGGCTCATGCCGGCGCACGAATCGCTCGCGTGCCGGGGCCTCCCGCTCGGCCTCGGTCACGGCGTCAAACTCGTTCGCGCCGTCGCGAAAGGCAGCGTCGTGACCTGGAATGACGTCGCCGCGATCGACAGCGATGCCGCACGCGTTCGGCGTGAAATGGAGGCTTTATTTTCCGCGGAGTCGGGCGTGGCGCGCCAGGCGCGCGGGGCGGCATGAAGGCGCCGGGCATTGACAGCCGCGGCTATCCTTCCCAAAAATACTACAACCTATCTCAAAAACAGTTTGAAACCGCCGATGAACGCCGATGGACGCCGATAACATCAACACCAAAGACATGGTTAGATTTCATCTGCGTTTATCGGCGTTTATCTGCGGCTAAATATGTTTTTGGGATTCTTGAGATAAGTTCTAACCGGTTCCGATCACGGACACGCAGCCATGCAACGACGCGAATTCATCAGGATCTGTGCGGCGACCGCCGCGATCAGCGCGCAACCCGCATTCTCCGCGGCGGAAATGAAGCCGCGCTTTTACGCGCGAGCGCAGCTCGTTGACGATCGCAAGCGGCCGCTCAAGGCCGCAAAACTCGCGGCAGGCGAAAATTATATTTTTCACTACCCGTTCGAAGGCACGCCGTGCTTTCTGCTCAACCTCGGCCGGCCGACGGTGCAGAACGTGGCGCTGAAAACCGAGGCCGGCGGCGTCTATCTGTGGCCGGGCGGCGTCGGCACCGATCGCGCGATCGTCGGCTATTCCGCGATCTGTGCGCACCGCATGAGCTATCCCACGCCCCAGATCAGTTTCATCAGCTACCGCGATCGATCGACGGCGTCGAAGATCTCGCGTCCCAACACCATACACTGCTGCTCGGAGCACAGCGAATACGATCCGGCGGCAGGCGCCCGCGTGCTGAGCGGTCCCGCGCCGCAGCCGCTCTCGGCGATCCTGCTCGAGCACGACCGGGCAACGGATGCGCTCTACGCGGTCGGCACGCTCGGCGGCGAGATGTTCAACGCCTTTTTCGACAAGTTCGAATTCAAGCTCGTGCTCGATTACGGCGCCGACCAGGCGCGGCGACGGGTTTCCGGTCAGACGCCGGTCACCACGCTTCAGAGCTTCTGCAAGCAGCAGGTCAAGTGTTGAACGGACACCGGACGGAGACGATTACTGCAACAGCGCTGAAAGTCCCGGGAGCACCTGACACAGCAGTCCGTCGGCCGTAAAGGCGGCGGGCTGCGCGGCCTTGACGATTCCCAGCACGCCGAAACCGGCGATCAGCACGCTCGCGGCCACGCGCACCGGCCGCGCCCGGCCCCATTTTCCGAGCCGGTCGAAAAACAGCGACAGCGCCAGCAGATTCGGCAGCGTGCCCACGCCGAAGGCGAACATCACCAACGCTCCGTGCAACGCATCGCCGGTCGCGAGCGCACTAAGCAATACCGCATACACCATGCCGCACGGCAGCCAGCCCCATAACGCGCCGAGCCCCAGCGCGCGCGGCACGGAATCGACCGGCAGAAACCAGCGCGAATACGGTTGAATGCGGCGCCATGCGAGGCTTCCCGCGCTTTCGACGGCGCGCATGAACGGCGCCACACCCGCAAGATAGAGGGCAAGCGCGATGAGCGCGCCGCCGGCTGCTGCGAGTAGCAGTTGCTGCACCAGCGCCCCGCCGCGGAGCCACAACCCGGCCTGCCCCAGCGCACCGACCAGCGCACCGGCGACCGTGTAGCTTGCGATGCGCCCGGCGTTGTAGGCCAGCGCGAAGCGTATGGCCGCGCCGCCGCGTTTGCCGCCGCACGCGGCGCCGACGATGCCACCGCACATCGCGGTACAGTGCACGCCGCCCATCAATCCGGCGATGAGCGCGCTCGAAACGATGAGCTCGAGCCAGCCATTCATTTTTCAAAAAGACGTAAGTCGTGAAGTCGAGAAGCCGGGAGGTCGTGAAGTCGTGAGATCGTGAGATCGGGAAATCGAAGCAGGAGTTTCTACTCCCTCTCCCGCCCTCACACCCTCACGCTCTTCCGCTCTCACGCCCTCACGCTCTCCCGCCCTCATGTGGTCAGATGACGCGGGAATAGCGGTGTACCTCGCGGTCATGCCGCAGATACTTGTCGAACACCATGCACACGTTGCGGATCAGCATGCGGCCCTTCGCCGTGACGCTGATCCAGCGCTCGTCCAGTTCGAGCAGCCCCAGTCGCTCCAGTTCGCGCAACTCGGCGAGCTCGGTGCTGAAGTAGCGGTCGAAATCGATCAGATGCGCGATTTCGATCGACTCCTTGGACAACATGAAATGGCACATCAGCGCCTGGATGACCGCGCGCCGCGCGAGATCATCGGCAGTGAGTTCCACCCCGCGCATGATCGGCAGCGCGCCGCGATCGAGGCTCGCGTAGTAGTCCTCGAGGCCGCGGTAATTCTGGCTGTAGGTCGGCCCGATGCTGCCGATCGACGACACGCCGAGTCCGATCAAGTCGCAGTCGGGCTGGGTCGAGTAGCCCTGAAAGTTGCGGTGCAGCCGGCCCTGGCGCTGCGCCACGGCAAGCGCATCTCCCGGCTTCGCGAAATGGTCCATCCCGATGTAGACATAGCCGGCTTCGGTGAGGCGCTTCGCCGCGAGCGCCAGCAGTTTCAGCTTGACTTCGGGCGACGGCAGCTCGTCCTCCTTGATGCGCCGCTGCGGCTTGAATCGCGTGGGCAGGTGCGCGTAGTTGTAGATCGCGATGCGGTCGGGCTGAGCGGCGATCACCTGCGCCAGGGTGCGGTTGAAGCTGATCAGGTTCTGCTGGGGCAATCCGTAGATGAGATCGACGTTCACCGACAGGAACCCGACGCTTTTGGCGGCGGCCATCACCTCGAGTGTCTGCGCCGCGCTCTGTACGCGGTTCACCGCCCGCTGCACTTCGGGGTCGAAGTCCTGCACGCCGAGGCTCAATCGGTTGAATCCCATCGCGTGCAGCGCCCCGATCGATGCGGCATCGACGGTCCGCGGATCGATCTCGATCGAGTACTCGCCGTCCTTGGCAAATGCGAAGTTCGCGCGCAGCAGTGAGAACAGCTTGCCGAGCTGTTCGCTCGTGAAGAACGTCGGGGTTCCGCCGCCCCAGTGCATCTGCCGTACCGCCGGATCGTCCTTGAAGAGCGGCGCCTGGAGCGCGATCTCGCGCGCCAGGTAATCCAGATATTTCTCGCCCTTCGTCCGGTCGCGCGTGACGACCTTGTTGCAGGCGCAGTAAAAGCACACCGTGCCGCAGAACGGCAGGTGCACATAAAGCGAAAGCGTGCGGTGAATGCCGCCGATGTTGCGCTTGCCCGCCCACGATCGATAGGTCTGCGGCCCGAACGCTTCCACGAAGCGGTCGGCGGTCGGATAGGACGTGTAACGCGGTCCGTTGCGGTCGAGCCTGCGAATGAGATCCAGGTCGACTTCGAATGGCAGATGCTCGACAGTATTCATCATGAGATGCGCTCTGATTGGTGCGGACCAGTATTGCACCGGGGTGAATCCGGGATTTGATCCAAATCAAAACCCGTGTAAGATGTGGTTAGCATTTTTCCAACTATATTCAATGCCCTCCCAGCCCGGCTTGTCCCCCATCGATGTCCAGAGACTGAAGACCGCCTGCTCGACCTGCAGCCTGCGCGAACTGTGTCTGCCCGCGGGGCTCGATCAGCGGGGACTGGAACAGGTCGACCGGCTGGTCAACCGGCGGCGCCCGATCCGGCGCGGCGATTACCTCTACCGCTCGGGGGCGGGGCTCGACTCGCTCTACGCCATCCGCACCGGTTTCATGAAGAGCTGCGTGCTGCACGAGGACGGCCGCGAGCAGGTTGCCGGCTTCCACATGATGGGCGACCTGATGGGGCTCGACGCGATCAGCTCGAGCCGCCACATGTGCGATGCCGTCGCGCTGGAAGACTCGGAAGTCTGCGAGATCCCGCTCGCGGCGCTCGAGCAGCTCTCCCACGACATCCCCTCCCTCCAGCAGCATTTTCACCGCATCATGAGCCGTGAGATCGTGCGCGACTACGGGGTGATGCTGCTGCTCGGCACCATGCGGGCCGAGGAGCGGCTTGCCGCATTCCTGCTCAATCTTTCGCAGCGCTTCGCCGCGCGGGGCTATTCGTCCACCGAGTTTCACCTGCGCATGACGCGCGAGGAGATCGGCAGCTATCTCGGCCTGAAGCTCGAAACCATCAGCCGCGCGCTGTCGCGCTTCCATGAAGAGAACCTGATCGAGGTGCGCAACAAGCACGTGAAGATCATCGACATGGAGGCGCTGCGGGGGCTGATCGGCCAGCCGTCCGGCGCGAGCTGAAGTGGTTCAGAACCGATAACGGGTCTGCCGCAGGAAGTGGACCACGTCCTCGATATCCTGCTCGCTCCAGCTCAACTTCTCCGCCTCCTGCCAGTGGTGCACGATTTCGCGCACCTCGGCCGCGTTCAGGGGCAGGCGATTCGGCCGCCGGTGGATGTCCGGCGTGTGGCACACCTGGCAGTGGTTCTCGTAGAGTAGCCGCCCGCGCTCGAGGTTCGGCAGCTCGGCGGCGGGTGCCGGCGTTGACGCCGCCAGGAGAACAAAAACCCCCGCCGCAAGGCTGCACGCGCGCATCACCGCTTCCGGCAGCGCTTGAGTACCGCCTTGATCTCCCCCTCGGCCTGGCGCCGGTCCTGCTCGCGGTATTGCCCCGGCTCGACATGGCGGTAATGCTCCGCGTGAAAATATGCCACGTCCTCGATCAGGTGCCGCTCCTCTTCCTTGCTCACCACGATCGCCTCAGCAGGCCGCTTGACGCGTCGCGTTGCCGGCCTCGTGCCGGCCTTGCGTGTGCCGCGTTTGGCAGTCATGCGTGTCCCTCGATCGTCAGCTCACCGTAATATGCTTACCCGAGGATTTCGCCTTCAGCGGCAGCACGAGTTTGAGAACGCCGTCGGTATACTTGGCTTCCACTTTCGCCTCGTCGATGTCGGAATCGAGCGTGAAGCTGCGCTCCAGCTTGCCGTAGTAGCGTTCGCTTCTCACGACCTGCTCGCCTTTCTTCTCCTCGGATTCCTTCCTGACTTCCGCACTGATGCTCACCTGGTTGCCGTCGACATCGACGTGTATGTCCTCCTTCTTCACGCCCGGCAGCTCGGCGGATACCGTGTAGGCGCCGTCGCTCTTCTTGACATCGAGCTTGATCTGCAATTGGGGCAGCGTCTCCAGGTCGAACCGCACCGGCCGCAGGAACAGGCCTTTGAACAGATCATCGAAATTCGGGGCAAATGGATCAAAACGGGTCAAAGCAGCCATTGTCATCTCCTTCAGTTGTCTGTGCGTCTCATAACAGGCCGCGGGTGCTCACGCGGCAGCCGCCTAAATCATGTTAACCAACGTGACGGAAGACGTACTGATCTACGTCAAAAAAGGGGCTGCCGCTAACCGAACGATACGCTGCTGGAATCAGGTCACGATACCGCCGCCTTGCGGCCCGTCCGCCGGCTCCTCGCGCTTGGGACAGCAGCTGTAGCCCGGAAGAAGCGAAGCGGATTGGCTTTTTTTGGGGGGTCTTCGTTCCCGCTTTTCCCTGGGGCCTTCGTTCCCGCTTCTCCCGGTCCCGGATTTCATTGCATTCCATCCGGGCTACATCACTTCCGCCCCCTCCCCCACCCATTCCCCCGGCGCTCTGGGCGCAGAGGAGGGAGCCAACACGTGTAGATATACCTCTGCCCCGGGGACGGGAGAGGGGAAACGCGATCGGAACATTCCCACAAAGCTTCCGGCTTTCTTACAGCACTTTTAAGGAAGCGCCGATATTTTGGCGCAGCCGGCCGATGCATAGTGCAGTCGTGCCGACGCTCGGCACGTGCCGTAACGACGGAGGCGCGCGACATGCACACACGATCTCCTGACGTCTTTGTAGGACGCCAACCCATTCTCGACCGGGAGCACCATGTCGTCGCTTATGAGCTACTGTTCCGCGCCGCAGCCACCGAAACCGAAGCTCGCATCGCCGATGACGGCCTTGCCACGGCACGGCTGATTACCCGCGCCTTTTGCGACTTGGGCATCCGCACGGTCGTCGGCAAGGCCCACGCATTCGTCAATCTGGACGCGAAATCGCTGATGAGCGCCGCGATCGAAACGCTGCCGCGCGAACAGGTCGTTCTCGAACTGCTGGAAACCGTCGAGGCGGACGACCGGATCCTGCGCCGCTGCCGCGCACTGCAAGCGAAGGGCTACCGCTTCGCGCTGGACGATTTCTACCGCTACAGCAAGGCTTGTGACCCGCTGCTCGAAATTGCCGACATCGTCAAAATCGACGTACTCATGCTCGACCCGCAATCGCTTCCGGAGCTGGTGCGGTGTCTGAAACCATGGCGTCCGATACTGCTGGCGGAAAAGGTGGAGTCCCGGCAGTGCGCGCGCCAATGCCTCGCGTTGGGCTTCCAGTTTTTCCAGGGATTTTTCTTCGCCCGCCCGGCCGTGGTCGCCGCCTGATTGGCGGTTTCAGCCGGCGTCGGGTTCCTCGCGCTTGGGGCACCCGGGCGGCCGCGTCGTGGGTTCGAGCGGACACAGGCGGTTGATGTCTGCGGCGCCGCGCTGCAGGAAGCAAGTGAAAGCGCTCGAGGAAGCGGCGAACGCCCAGCATAAAAAGAACCCGATGGAGTACACCGCGAGCCGGCTCAGGCTCGTGGGCTCACCGAACAGGTAAAGCTCCTTCGGGTCGAAAACGGTGAAGAACAGCGCTTCTCCGATGCCGCCTACGATGAACGACGGCCAGAAAATCTGGATTGCTCTCTTCATAGCCCCTCCTCACTCCTTCCCCTGCCCTCCCCCTTCGCAAGGGGGAGGGTGAGGGTGGGGGTCAATCGCCACTCGCCGCGCGGATCATCCAAGATGATGCGCCAGCGGCCCGCCGGCAGTGGCGGCAGTTCAGCTTCGTAGACGCCGCCCCCGAGCGGCGCGAGGCGCAGCCGCTGGTCGTAACCGGCGCGCGTTGCGTGCACGAGCTGCACGAAGAGCGCCTGCGGCGCCGCGCCCTGCAGCCGCACGCGGATGCGCCCGGCATCACGCTCCACGCTCGCGGAGATTCCCGCCGCAAGCGCCACACGCTCTTTTTCGAGCACCTGATTGATCCCGAGGCCCCGCTTATAGTAATCATCGGCGACCAGGCCGTCGGCCGAAGCGAATGCGAGCCAGGCCGTCACCGCGCCCGCGACGATCACGGCCGCGGGCCCCGCCATCAGGATCCACGGCCAGGGCTCGCGATACCATGGGGTCAGAGTAACTTTTCCGCACCCCTCGATTGGATTGCCCTGCTGCCCCATGGAAAAGTTGCTCTGACCCCACATTCTGGCTCACCTCACGATGAATATCGACGATTCGCGCACGAACACCGCCGGGTCGTCGTGGGCGTGGACGAGGAAGTCGATGCGGTGCGCGCCCGGCGCCACGGCGCCCGGCTGCACATGCACGCGCACGCGCATCGGCACGAGGCGGCTGCCGGCGCCGCCGACCAATAAGTGCGTTTCGCCCTCGACGTGGATGCTCGGCAGTCCCATGACCTCGACGTCAAAAACCCGCTCGCGCTCGGAAGTGTTCATGATGCGCAACTGGTACACGTTCTCCACGTCGCCACCCTCGACTTCGCGCGCGATCGCGGCCCGGTCGCGGATCACGTCCACCTTGAGCGGAGTGCGCGCGTAGAGCCCGACGGCGGCGGCGACGATCACCCCCCACACAATCGCGGTGTACACGAGCACGCGCACCCGGAAGATATGTGCGAGCATCTGCTTCGGGGTGAATTTCCGTTCGAGTGCGTGCTGGGTGGAATAACGGATCAGGCCGCGCGGGTAGGCCATCTTCTCCATCACCTGGTTGCAGCCGTCGATGCATGCCGCGCAGCCGATGCACTCGTACTGCAGGCCGTTGCGAATGTCGATGCCGGTCGGGCACACCTGAACGCAGATGCCGCAATCCACGCAGTCACCCAGTCCGAGCGCACGCGGATCGGCCCGCCTTGCGCGGGAGCCGCGCGGCTCACCGCGGTCACGGTCGTAGGTGATGATCAGCGTGTCCTGGTCGAACATCGCGCTCTGGAAGCGCGCGTACGGGCACATGTAGATGCACACCTGCTCGCGCATCCATCCGGCATTGCCGTAGGTCGCAAAGCCGTAGAACAGACTCCAGAACGTCTCCCACGGGCCGGTCGCCAGGGTCATCACCTCGCCCCAGAGTTCGCGAACGGGCGTGAAGTAGCCGACGAAGGTGAATCCGGTCCACAGCGCGATGGCGACCCAGACGCCGTGTTTCGCGGCCTTCCGGGTGAACTTGCGCGCCGTGAGCGGGCCCCGGTCGAGTTTCATGCGCCGGCCGCGATCGCCCTCGATCAACCTTTCGACCCAGAGGAAGATCTCGGTGTACACGGTCTGCGGGCAGGCGTAGCCGCACCAGAGCCGCCCGGCTACCGCTGTAAACAGGAACAGCGCGAGTGCGGAGATGATGAGCAGGATGGTGAGATAGATGACGTCCTGCGGCCAGAACACCAACCCGAAGATATAGAACTTGCGGTGGACGATATCGAACAGCACCGCCTGCCGGTCGTTCCAGGCGAGCCACGGCCCCCCGTAGAACACCAGTTGAGTCGCCCACACCAGGACCCAGCGCCAGGCGGCGAACCAGCCGGTCACCGCGCGCGGATAAATTTTCTTCCGGACTTCGTACAGTGACTGCTCGACCGCTTCGCCGGAGCGGACCGCCGCATCGTTTGTTTTTTTATCCACCAGTTTTAGGGAAGGTTGAGCCATGCCTTCTCCTGCGGCCGTCACCTGCCGGGCGGCGCGCCGTCGGAGGGCGGAACAGGGGCCCCTTTAGGGGATGTGACCCCGGAGACGGATGCTACGCCTGCGCTTGACGGCGCGGCGCCAGACTCGCGGCCGGTCGCATCCCGCAAGCGGGAGCCCTGCTCCCTGCTCGCAGGCGCGCCGCCCTGCGACAGCGAGTAGACGTAAGCGGTAAGAAGGTGAATCTTGGCGGGCGCAAGCAGGTCCTTGTGCGCAGGCATCTGGTTGTTGCGGCCCTTGGTGATCTGCTCGACGATCGCGGTTTCGCCCGAGCCGTGCAGCCATACGTTGTCGGTCAGGTTGGGCGCGCCCATGAGCGGGTTGCCCTTGCCCTCGGGGCCATGGCAGGCGACGCAGATCTGGGCGAACTTCTGCTTGCCGCGGAATGCGCGGAGCGAATCATGCGTGCGCCCGGAAAGCGAGAGCACATAATGCGCCACGTCCTTCACTGCCTCGTCACCTCCCACTGCAGCGCCAAACGGCGGCATCATGCCGGTGCGGCCCTCCGTGATCGTGGTCTTGATCGCCTCCGGCGTGCCGCCCCACAGCCAGTCCTTGTCTGCGAGGTTGGGAAAGCCGCGGCTGCCGCCGGCATCCGAGGCATGGCACTGCGCGCAGTTATTGAGAAAGAGCTTTTGTCCGATCGCCAGCGCCTCCGGGTTTTTCGCCAGCGCGGCCACCTCTTGCGCGGCAAACTTGTCGAAGATCGGACCGAATCGCGCGTCCGCCTGCGCGGTCTCCTCTTCGAGCTGCTTCACCTGGCTCCAGCCGAGCGTGCCGCTGAAGCTGCCCAGGCCCGGGTAGAACACCAGATACGCGAGAGAAAACACGATCGTGATGTAGAACAGCCACATCCACCAGCGCGGCAGCGGGTTGTTGTACTCGGCGAGATCTTCGTCCCAGCTGTGGCCCGTCGTGTCGGTTTCGCCGGCCTTGCGCACGCTTTGCAGCTTGAGGAAGACGGCGCAGGCAATGATCGAGACGAGCGAGATCACCGCGACGTAGATGTCCCAGAAGCCGGAAGTGAACTGGCTCATTTACGTTCTCCACATTCGGATTCGTCGAAGGGCAGCAGCGCGTCGCGTTCGAAGCGCGCCTTGCGCGCCGGCGTGTACGCCCACCACATGATGCCCACGAAGGCCGCGAACGCCGCGACCGTCACGAGGCTTCTCAGAAGATTGATGTCCATGATCAGTTTGCCTTCTGCTTGAGCGCGGTTCCCAGCACCTGCAGATACGCGATCAGCGCATCCATTTCGGTCTTGTCCTTGAGCTGCGCTTTTGCCTCGACGATTTCCTTGTCGCTGTACGGGACCCCGACAACGCGCAGCGCGCGCATGCTGGCCTCGATGTCCTCGACGTTCGCCGGCGTCCTGGCGAGCCACGGATACGCCGGCATGTTCGACTCGGGCACCACGTTGCGCGGGTTCATGAGATGAATGCGGTGCCATTCGTCGGAATAGCGCCCCCCGACGCGGTGCAAGTCCGGCCCGGTGCGCTTCGAGCCCCACTGGAACGGATGGTCGTAGACGAACTCGCCGGCGACCGAATAGTGCCCGTAGCGCTCCACCTCGGCCCGGAACGGACGCACCATCTGCGAATGGCAGTTGTAGCAGCCCTCGCGGATGTAGACGTCGCGGCCGGTGAGCTGCACCGGGGTGTAGGGCTTCAAACCTGCCACCGGCTCGGTCACCGACTTCTGGAAGTAAAGCGGGACGATCTCGACCAGGCCGCCGACCGCGACCACCAGGATGACGAGGACGATCAGCAGCGCCTGGTTGCGCTCGATCATGTCGTGCGTAAGCTTCATCTTCAGGCTCCTCAGGCGTGAGCGGCGGCCGGCAGCGGGATCGGCGCCTCGACCGCCCGGCTGGCGCCGATGGTCTTCGCCACGTTGTAAGCCATGATCAGCATGCCGGCGAGATAGATCAGCCCGCCGAGCAGCCGGATCGCGTAGAAGGGATAGGTCGCCTTCACGCTCTCCACGAACGTGTAGGTGAGCGTCCCGTCGTCGCTCACCGCGCGCCACATCAGGCCCTGCATGACGCCGGCGATCCACATCGCGGCGATATAGAGCACGATGCCGATGGTTGCGACCCAGAAGTGAATATTGATCAGGCGCACGCTGTACATCTCGGTGCGCCCGAAGAGCCGCGGAACGAGGTAGTAAATCGAGCCCATCGTTACCAGGCCCACCCAGCCCAGCGCGCCGCTGTGCACGTGGCCGATGGTCCAGTCGGTGTAGTGCGAGAGCGCGTTCACCGTCTTGATCGACATCATCGGCCCCTCGAAGGTCGACATGCCGTAGAAGGAGAGCGAGACGATGAGGAACTTCAGGATCGGGTCCTCGCGCAGCTTGTGCCACGCGCCCGAGAGCGTCATGATGCCGTTGATCATCCCGCCCCAGGAGGGCGCGAGCAGCACCAGCGAGAACACCATGCCGAGCGACTGCGCCCAGTCGGGCAGCGCCGTGTAGTGCAGGTGGTGCGGGCCCGCCCACATGTAGGTGAAAATGAGCGCCCAGAAGTGCACCACCGACAGGCGGTAGGAA
>JACQOK010000420.1 GCA_016202565.1 Betaproteobacteria bacterium
GAAACGTCGACGTCGAGCAGCACGTTCGACACCGGCAGAAGTGGAGAGATGAGGTTCATGACATGAAGTTGTCGGTAGTGGGGAAGCCGCCCGCTATCGGTGGCGCTCCCCGCGTTCACTCGCCGCCTTGATGCTTGAGCGGTGTGGCGGCGTGCCGGTGCTCGAGGTTCCGTTCTTTGTGCTTGATGATCGTGCGATCGAGCTTGTCGACCAGGCCGTCGATCGCAGCGTACATGTCGGAATCAACGCTTTCGCAGAAAATGTCCTTGCCGCGCACGTGAACACTGGCCTCCACCTTCTGTCGCAGTTTTTCGACCGAGAGGATCACGCTGACGTCGATCACGTGGTCGAAGTGATGGGTAATGCGGACGAGCTTGGCTGCAACGTAGTCACGAATGGCCGGAGTGATCTGGAGGTGATGGCCGGTGAGGTGCAAGTTCATGATCCGCTCCTTTCTACAGCGTCTTTCTCAGGTTGACCGGTAGAATCTGCAAAGATTCCCGGTACTTGGCCACCGTGCGGCGGGCGACGACGATGCCTTGCTGCGCGAGAATGTCGGAGATCTGGCTGTCGCTTAGAGGCTTGCGCGAGTTCTCGGCGCTCACCAGCTGCTTGATCAGCGCCCGAATCGCCGTGCTGGAAGCCGCGCCGCCTGTCTCGGTTGTCACGTGGCTGCCGAAAAAGTACTTGAGCTCGAAGATGCCGCGCGGCGTATGCATGAACTTCTGGGTGGTCACGCGCGACACCGTCGATTCATGGAGGTCGAGCGCCTCGGCGATTTCGCGCAGCACCAGCGGTCGCATCGCCACCTCGCCGTGCTCGAAGAAATGCCGCTGGCGGTCGACGATGGCCTGCGATACGCGCAGGATGGTATCGAAGCGCTGCTGCACGTTCTTGATCAGCCACTTCGCTTCCTGCAGCTGGCTTGCAAGCTGCTGCGAGCCGGAATTGCGGTTGCGGCTCAGGATGTCGGCATAAAGCCGGTTGACCCGCAATCGCGGCATGGCGTCCGGATTGAGCGATGCAACCCAGACGTTCTTCACCTTCCTCACGATCACGTCGGCCACGACGTAGCGCGTCTCCTCGGAAGAGAAGTCGCGGCCCGGTTTGGGGTTGAGACCGGTGATCAGCTTCTGCACTGCGCGCAGACAGTCGTCGTCGCACCGGAGCACTTTCTTGAGTTTGTTGAAATCGCGCGCGGCGAGTGCCGCCAGATGGCCCCTGACGATTTCCAGCGCCGGAGTCCGATACGGCGTGCATTCCGGCAAAGCCGCAAGCTGCAGCTGCAGGCACTCGCTCAAGCTGCGGGCGCCCACGCCCGGCGGCTCGAAATTCTGCAGGTGCTTGAGCGCGATCTGCAGTTCCTCGGGTTCGACCGCGAGTTCCTGCGGCAGCAGCGAGAGCAACTCCGGGAGGTCGTGCGCGAGATAGCCCTCGTCATCGAGCGAATCGATGAGCAATGTGACGAGCCGGCGGTCGCGTTCCGGCAGGTTGGTGAGCGAGAGCTGCGACAGCAGGTGGGCGCGCAGCGTGGGCGCGCTTGCCGCGATCTGCGGATACTCGCCGTCATCGGCGTCGTCGCGCATGCTTCCGGACGGCAGGTCGTCCATGGTGTTGACCTCGCCCGAGTCGAGTTCCGGAGCCATGCTGTCACTCTCCGGCGCGGGAGCCGGGACGGTGTCGCCCGCGCCGGGGGCGCGCGGCTCGGGCGGCGCCGACGGTGCTTCACGGATGCCGTCATCGCGCTCAAGCAGCGGATTTTCCTGCAGGAAGCGTTCCAACTCCTGGTTGAGATCGAGAGTCGAGAGCTGCAGCAGGCGGATCGACTGCTGCAGCTGCGGGGTAAGCGTTAAATGTTGTGATAGCCGGAGTTGTAGGGAGTGTTTCATGCGTATCTTTGAACGAAAAGGCTCCCGCCGAATTCCCGCATGTCCGCTCAGTGCGATCCCGGCCGGCTGCGGGGCCACGGCACTAGAGGCGGAAATGCTCTCCTAGGTAAACCTTTCGGACGCTGTCATTATAAACGATTTCCTCGGGTTTGCCGTAGGCCAGGACGGTGCCGTCGTTGATGATGTAGGCGCGATCGCAGATGCCGAGCGTTTCCCTGACGTTGTGGTCGGTGATCAGCACGCCGATGCCGCGCTCCTTCAAAAACCCTATGATTTTCTGGATATCCAGCACCGCGATCGGGTCTACGCCCGCGAACGGTTCGTCGAGCAGAATGAAACGCGGCTGGGTGGCGAGTGCGCGGGCGATCTCGACGCGCCGGCGTTCGCCGCCCGAAAGGCTCACCGCCGGATTATCCCGCAGGTGGCCGATATGCAGGTCGTGCAGCAGGTCGTCGAGCTTGTTGCGGATCTGATCGGGATCGTCATTGCACAGCTCGAGCACCGCGCGCACGTTGTCGGCAACCGACAGCCGCCGGAAGATCGAGGTCTCCTGCGGCAGGTAGCTCAAGCCCAGACGGGCGCGGCGGTGAATCGGCATGTGGGTGAGCTTCGTGCCATCGAGAAAGAGATCGCCGCCGTCCATCGGCACCAGGCCCACCATCATGTAGAAACAGGTGGTCTTGCCCGCCCCGTTCGGACCGAGGAGGCCGATCACTTCGCCGCTGTGCACGTCGAGCGATACGTCCTTGACGACGACGCGCGAACGGTAACGCTTCTTCAACCGCTCGGCCCTGAGTTCGCTCAACCGGGGCGATTGCATGGAATCATGAGCCGCTGCAGCGGGCGACGACGTGCGTTCGCCATCCGATGGCAGCCGATTATCTCTTGGCGCCACCGGCTTCTTCGCGCGGGGTGCCGAGCTTTTCGGCCGGCGTCAGGGGAAGGGGTGCGGCGGCGGCGGGCTTGCCCTTGGGTTTGGGCTGGAGCACCGCGCGCACGCGGCCCTCCGGGTTGTCGGCGGTGGCGGCCTTCGTGCCGCCGCCGATCACCTGGAAGAATTCAGTGACGGCGTCGTACGAGATGTAGTTGCCGCGCACTTCGTCCGGCCCCCGCTTCATCGAGGCGCGGTTGAACATCTGCACTTTGTCGGCGCGGCCGTCGTATTCGATGCGTTCGGCCCAGCCTTCGATGTAGTCGTCATAGCCTTCGCGCTTCTGGCGAATGTACGCGAGGTTACCCCATGCGGTCCCGAACCTGAAGCCCTCATCGTCCTGGCGCACTTGCATGCGGTCGCCGCGGATCGTGAGCGTGCCCTGCGTCAGCACGACGTTGCCCTCGAACACCGCGACCTGCTTGGCCTCGTCGACGGTGACGCGGTCCGATTCGAGATGAATCGGCTTCTCGCGATCGGCTTTCTCGGCGTGGGCCGCGGTGCCGAGCAGCAGCGCGAGCCCAACCGCAAACACGAGGCTGCGGGGCTGCATGCGGGGACGCTCAACCACTGGGACGCCGCGCCGGTTTGTTGGGGTCATGGTAGGTGCCTTTGACTCTGGAGAGCAATCGCAGAACCTGGGTCTCGCTGTTTAATTCTAAGCCAACCGCCTGGACCGTGGTATTGGCGTCGGTGATTATCACCGCCCGGTCGGTCTTGGCGATGTTGTCATCGGGGATGACGTGGAGGTAACTCGTCCGCATCACGAGCTCGCTCTTGTTCGCGTAGGGCGCGCGCTTGACCAGCACGTCGTCATGGAAGTAGATGTTTTCGCCCTCGCTCGACACCAGCGCTTCCCTGGCCGTGATTGTAACCGGCGCCTGCGCCGTGGCGTAGCTCACGAAACGGGGAAGGCGAAGACGGGTGCTGTCGTCATCGGGATAGTGCACCATCTTTTCCGCGTAGAGCGCGTGCTTGACGCTTCCGTCAGGGGCCATGCGCACCGCCGAGAGACCGTCGACGATATAGTCCGGATCGTGGCGCACGGCGGCCCCTTGCCCGGTCCCCGGCGGTTGCACGAAACGGTCCAGCCAGAAAGTAAGACCCGCCAGCGCTGCAAGCAGCAGCAGTGGAAACCAGGCGGTGAGTCGTTCGGTCATGTGGGCACCGTTCCGTGAGTTCGCTGATTCCGGCTCAGTTCAGCCCGGAGCGAACCTGCGCATCGAGCGTGCCTTGCGCGTGCATGATGAGTTCGCACAATTCGCGCACCGCGCCGCGTCCACCCCCGGCCCGGGTCACGTAGTGCGCGTGGCGTTGCACGGCGGCCGGCGCCTCCGGCACCGCGACGGCAAGACCGCAGCGCACGAGCACGGGCAGGTCCAGCAGGTCGTCACCCATGCATGCGGCCGCCGCCGGTTCGAGTTTGAGCCGCCCCAGGAGTTCCTGGAAAGCCGCGAGCTTGTCGGTTGCGCCCTGGTAGATGAGATCGATGCCGAGCCCCCGGGCACGCAACTCGACGCAGTGCGAGCGGCGGCTGGTCACGATGGCAAGTTGAACGCCGCTCGCCTGCAGCATCTTCATGCCGTGACCGTCGCGCACGTTGAACGCCTTGACCTCCTCGCCGGAGTCGCTGTAATAGAGCACGCCGTCGGTCAGCACGCCATCCACATCGAAGATGGCGAGACGGATGCCTTTCGCTCTGTCGTAGAGATCTTGCATGGCGGTGCAGGCGGTAAGCAGTGAGCGGTCAGCAGCCGTCCATCCGCCCCGCCCCTCCGGCGGAGCCTCGCCAGTTGGCGGAAGAGCCGGCGCGTTGATTGCGGAGCGCGGTCAAATGACTTTCGCCCGGAACAGGTCATGCATGTTGAGGGCGCCGAGGAGGCGTCGGTCCGGGTCTACCACCAGCAGTTGGTTGATCTTGTTCCGGTCCATGATTTCGACCGCTTCGGCGGCGAGCTTCTCGGGGCCGATGACGCGCGGGTCGCCTGTCATCACATCGACAATGGGCGTGCTGCGCAAGTCGACGCCCTTTTCGAGAGTGCGTCGCAGATCGCCGTCGGTGTAGATGCCGATGACGTGCCCGTCGTCGTCGAGAATCGCGGTCATGCCCAAGCGTCCGCGCGAGATCTCGCGCACGGCTTCCATCAGGGTCGCAGTATGATGGATGCGCGGCGCATCTTCTCCGGTGCGCATCACGTCGCGCACATGAGTGAGGAGTCTGCGTCCGAGCGTGCCTCCCGGATGCGAGAGGGCGAACTCGTCGCGCGTGAAGCCCTTCGCCTCCATCAGCGCCACGGCAAGGGCGTCGCCCAGCGCGAGCGCGGCGGTGGTGCTCGCCGTCGGGGCGAGATTGAGCGGGCAGGCCTCCTTGGCGGATCCGGCGTACAGGTGCACGTCGGATTCCAGCGCCAGGCTGGAGTCGGGATTCCCCGTGAGCGCGATCAGCTTTGCGCCCTGCCGTTTGATCAGCGGAACGATCGCGAGCAGCTCGACGCTTTCGCCGGAATTCGAAAGCGCGATGAACACGTCATCGCGCGTGACCATGCCGAGATCGCCGTGGCTTGCCTCCGCCGGATGCACGAAGAAGGCCGGCGTGCCGGTGCTCGCCATGGTGGAGGCGATCTTGCGCGCGATGTGGCCGGATTTCCCCATGCCGCTCACCACGACGCGGCCGCGGCAGTTGAGGATGAGTTGCACGGCGCGCGCAAAACGTTCGTCCAGCGTGGTGATGAGATCGATGATTGCGCGCGCCTCGATTTCCAGGACTTCACGCGCGCTTGCGATCGCTGCGGCCGTCGCCGGGACTGAGCTGGTTTGTGGCTTGCTCATCGCCTGCAAGTATAGCAGAAGCGCCGCGCGTTCCCGCCCGCGAACGCGCCGGCGCCGAGCTTGCAATTCACTCTCGATAGGGCATAGAACCTATCTCAATAATAGGCACGTGTGCGACGGAGGCGATGTGGGATGCAGTTCGAGGAGGGCGAGCGCGGCAATATCGCGAATATTGCAAGGGAGCCCGACGACGAAATGCGCCCCTGAGCGGGCGCTTGCGCCCGCGGGGCGTGTGCCTGCCAAATGGGCGCGCAACGGCAAGCCGTTGCTCAGCGCCCCGCTCCTAGCATTCATCGCGTTTTGGCCACAACGCATCACGCGTCTATTATTGAGATAGGTTCTTATTCGGATACCCTTGCCGTCACGAGAAAAACATGCAGACCACGTTGCAGCCCGTGCTGATTCTGCTGGCCGCCGCCGTTCTGGTGGTGGTCGCATGCCGTTCGCTCCGGCTGCCGCCGCTGCTCGGCTACCTGATGGTCGGGGTGGTGATCGGGCCGCACGCGCTCGCGTTGATCAGCGATACCGGCGAGGTGCACGCCCTCGCGGAGATCGGCGTGGTGTTCCTCATGTTCAGCATCGGGCTCGAGTTCAGTCTGCCCAAGCTCATGACCATGCGCCGCATCGTGTTCGGTCTGGGCGTGGCCCAGGTGCTGGCGACGCTCTTCATCGTGCTCGCGGTCGGGCTCGCGCTCGGCATCGAGTGGCAAACCGGCTTGGCGCTCGGGGGCGCGCTCGCCATGTCGTCGACGGCGATACTGGCAAAGTTTCTGGCCGAGCGTTACGAGCTCAATTCCCCCCATGGCCGCCAGATCATCGGCATTCTGCTGTTCCAGGACCTCGCCGTGGTGCCGCTGCTGATCATCATCCCGGCGCTCGCCGCGCCGCCCGAGGAGCTGCTGCCCCACCTGGGCGTCGCGTTTACGAAGGCGGCCGCCGTGCTCACCGTGCTCCTGTTCCTCGGCCAGCGCGTGATGCGCGGCTGGTTCCATGTGGTGGCGAAGCAGAAATCCTCCGAACTCTTCGTGCTGAACGTGCTCCTGATCACGCTGGGCGTCGCGTTCATCACCGAGATGGCCGGCCTCTCGCTCGCGCTCGGTGCGTTCGTCGCCGGGGTCCTGATTTCGGAGACCGAGTATCGCTATCAGGTCGAGGAGGACATCAAACCGTTCCGCGACGTGCTGCTGGGTCTTTTTTTCGTCACGGTCGGCATGCTGCTCGATGTGCGCGTGGTGCTCGAGAACGGCTGGGTGAGCGTGCTGCTGGTCGCGCTGGTTATCGTCAAGACGCTGCTGATTTTCGGTCTGACGCGGCTCTTTGGCGCCGACGCCGGCGTGGCGCTGCGCACGGGCTTTGCCCTGGGCGCGTGCGGCGAGTTCGGGTTCGTGCTGCTCGCGCACGCCAACAACGCCGGGCTGCTCGCCCCGGGGATCCTGCAGCCGGTGCTGGCGGCTATGGTGCTGTCGATGCTGATCGCACCCTTCGTGATCGACCGCAGCGAGCACATCGTGCGGCGGTGGGCCGCCGCGGAGTGGATGCAGCGCGCGATGCAGCTCACCACCATCGCGGCGCGGGCGATGGCGGCGAGCGAACACGTGGTGATCTGCGGCTATGGCCGCACCGGGCAGAATCTCGCGCGCTTTCTGGAGCAGGAAGGCGTGTCGTTCATCGCGCTCGACATCGATCCGCAGCGCGTGCGCGAAGCGGCCGCCGCCGGCGAAAGCGTGGTGTTCGGCGACGCCGCGCGGCGCGAAGTGCTGGTGGCGGCGGGACTGCTGCGGGCAAGAGCGCTCACGATCACTTATTCCGACACGCCGTCCGCCCTCAAGATCCTCGCCCACGTGCAGAATCTGCGGCCGGGTTTGCCGGTCGTGGTCCGCACCCTAGACGACAGCGACATCGAGCGGCTGAAAGGCGCCGGCGCCGCGGAAGTCGTCGCCGAGATCATGGAGGGCAGCCTCATGCTCGCCTCCAGCACGCTCATGCTGCTCGGCACGCCGCTCAACCGGGTGCTGCGCCGCATCCGGCAGACGCGCACGCAACGCTACGGCCTGTTCCGCGGCTTTTATCGCGGCATGACCGACATAGGGGAGGCGGACGATGCCTCGCAACCGCGATTGCACTCGCTCATGATCGCCGCCGGCGCCGCCGCGATCGGGAAGTCATTGGCCGAAATCGATCTGGCGAGCCTCAACGTCGAGGTAACCGCGGTGCGCCGGCGCAATGTGCGCACGGTGACGCCCGATGCCGACACCCACATCGAAGAGGGCGACGTCCTGGTGCTGCTCGGGGTGGAGGAGGATCTTGCCGCTGCGGAAATGAAACTGCTTCAGGGGTAGGAAAAGCGCCGATAGCCAGTGAGCGCGAACATCTGGAATCCAGCGCGATCAGACGAGAATGCCCGCGCGCGGCGGGCATTGTCCCGGGATTCCAAATTCGCGACCCGCAGCCGAACCGTCAGAACAACGTCGTTGCCCCACAATTGGCGTTGGGCGTAGCCGATTGCCAGGCGCCAGTGGTGGTATTGAAGCATTCCTGGCTGGCGTTCGTGGCGCCGCCAAAAGTCGAGAACCGCAACTGTCCGGCATTGCCCAGTCCATCGTCCACTTTACGATCCACTTCGGCGAGTATATCGGACGGAATGTTGTTGCCGGTTTTCAGGTTGTGCCGGTTAACGGGAGCGGCATCCTGGTATACGTTGTCAAAAATCAGCTGGGACAGCGAACCGTACGGATTTACCGGACTGTTGCTGGGCGCTGCCGGAGTGGAATAGATATAACTGCCGGTGATGAAACCGGCTTTGGAGAGATGTTCCCACGCGGCGATGTGCTCGTCCATGGTAGCGCCGGAGACACCGTTCGCGGTGACTTGCCCGTTGTTATTGCCCTGCTGACATGCGCTGCAACCGGGGATATTCGCCTGGGCCTGGCTGTAATCGCCCGGTAACGCGCGGTAGCGATCCAGGAAGCCGAAATAGGCAGCTTTGACGCCGTCCTGCTGGGAGATCAGATTGCGCACCCGGGCGCTCTGGATAAGCTCCTGCCCCTTCAGCACGCCACCCAGCAGCAGCCCGATGATGACCAGCACAATGGCAATTTCAATCAAAGTAAAGCCGTTCTGTCTGCGCATGATCCCCCCTTGAGGTGTTCGATTCGAATGGACACTGACATGAATCGTGCAAGAAACATGCCATGAGGATGGACATTGCGGCGAAACTACAGGAGCGCGTTACGCCGGCAGGTGAATTGCGCATGCCGTTCAGCGATCTCGCGACAAGGTCATGATTATTGAATATTTTCTGTAGAGACGGCGTTCGGCTCGCCGTCCAGTATCGTCGTCTGAACCGCGCACTAAGGCCTGAATAATAAGGAAAGTGCATGAATGCATACGAAGAATCGTCAATTTTTCGACACAGGCGCCGATTTTTCGGCGCCTTTTATTTGTTCCAGACGTTGCGTGAGAAAGTGGATTTCCCTGGGATCGCTCACTTCGCCGGTGGCCAGCAAGCCGCCGAGCAGGATGGTCGCGCTTTCCAGTTCGCCCATGTCCTCGAGAATGAAAATTCGCATCTGGCGCGCCCAGCTCGGCGCTCCGGGCGCAAGACGTGCGATGTCCTCGGCGTATTGCAGGGCAAGCGCGTTGTCCTTGAGCCGGTGCTTGGCCATGATCGCCGCATGCGCCAGCCAGCGCCACCGGCGCTGCGGGTCGTCGAGAAACTTGCTGTGGACGAAATCGAGCATCAGACGCTGTTTGGCTTCGACCGGCACCTGCGCGTAAAGCTGGGAGGCCATCAGCAGCGGGTACTGCCCAATGGCGTCCAGGCCGAGAATCGTTTCGAGCCAGTCGATGACGCGGGGATAATCGAGGTCGCGGAAGGGAATGCTGATCCCGGGCTGGTTATCGAATGCCTGCAGATAAAGGGTCAGCAGTTGTGCCGCCGCGATCGGTTCGTTCAGGGTCGCCAGCCTCAGCAGCGCCGGCGTCGCGGGTTCAGGCAGCGCTTCCGCCTGTGCCACAGGCGGGGGCTGGCTCGCCTGAATGCCAATCTGCAGTGCAAACGCCACGGCGAGCAGTGCCAGCACCGGTCGCGGCACTGCGGCAACGCTGCGCCCGGCCATGGTCAGAGGTTCCTGCGATGGAAATCGAACATGGTGGCGGCGGTGAGCAAGGTGATATAGAGCACGCTCTGCCCGAGCAGCGCGCCGACGTCCAGCCAGGCTGCCCGCTGGTTCACGAGCCAAGCGGTCTGCGTCCAGCCATCGAGCGCCGGGATGACGAGCGCCAGCCCCTCGACCACCAACTGGATCACCCGATACGCGGGCGACCCCGCATCGGTAAGCGGCTGGGCGCTCATGAGACGAATCGCCGTCAGCGTGCGCGCGAGGAGGTAAAATGCCATCACAAAGCTTGCGGCTGCAATCAGCTGGCGAAAGGTCACGGTGCAGAATAGCGCAAGCGCGATGACGATCCCGAGTTCGAGCGCGAGCGATACGCCCCATTGCAGGGCGGCTTGCGGCGTCGCCAGGAACGCGAGCGGCAGGCTCGCCGCAGCGGCGAGGCCAGCCCCGATCGCGAGGAAGCCGGCGAGCTTGCCGAGGATATAATGGGTGCGCGGCAGGTCGAGCGCGAGCGCGATGTCGAGCCCCTTGTCGTTGAATTCGCGCGTGATGCTCACGAGCACATACAGCCCGGCGATGAAAACGCTGGCAAGCCGCATGCCTGACGCGTAGATGCCAGTCTGCATTCGTGCGCTCTCGGTGAGGGCGATCTGCTGGACGAATACGCTCGTTGCCCCGAGTAGCACGACCACGACGGCCATCAGGTGCGGCAGCCGCGTGCGCATGGCTTCGAGCAGCGTATAGCGGGCGATGGTAGCGATCTGCTGGGTCACGGGAGATCTCGCCAGGATGGATCGAGAGTATAACGAAACTGCCCGCCCCGCCGGCGCGCCCGACGGGTATCGGATGAATACCTCCGCCATCCTTACGCAGCGATTGATCGCCGCGCATCCCCAATGGTCGGTCGGGTTGATGCTGTTCGCCTTGCACGCCGCGCTCGCCTGGGGCATCGGCGAATGGTGGGTGCCTGCGGCCCTGCTTGCGCATTTCGGATTGTTCCTGTTGTGGCAGCCGGTGTGGCGCGGCGAACAGGAAATCGAGCTGCGTCATGCATTCCTGGTGGTGTTGGCCGGCGTTCTCCTTGCCGCCTGGAACAGCTGGTGGCTGATGGCGGTATGGCTCGCCGTGCTGTTCGGACTGATCGGCGGTTCGGTTCCGGGCATCACCGACCGGCGCCAGCGGCGGGTATCCGTGCTGGCGGCGTTCTACTTGCTCTCGATGCTGCTTATGTGGGTCGTACCGCAGCTTCTTGCCGATGAGGTCGCGAATATCGCACACGTGCGGCTGGTGCGTTACGGCCTGCTCGGCATCCCGGTGGTCATCATGCTGATGCGCTTCGAGTCGCGCCGCCCGGAGGCGCCGGTAGCCGTCGACCTCTTCTATAGCGTGCTGCTGTTCTTGTTGGTGGTGGCGCTGGTGCTCGGCAGCTTCGTGGTGAAGGTGGTGAGCCAGGGCGAGTACCCCATGGCGCTGGCACAGACGCTGTTCGTGATCGCGCTGCTGCTGGTGACGCTCTCCTGGCTGTGGAATCCACGCAGCGGTTTCGGCGGCATCGGCCACATGCTGTCGCGCTACGTCATGAGCCTGGGCCTGCCGTTCGAGCGCTGGATTCAGCAGCTTGCGATTTTCGCGGAGCAGGAATCCGAGCCGCAGCGTTTTCTCGGGCTGGCGCTGCAGCACATGCTCGAACTGCCGTGGGTCTGCGGGGTGCAGTGGGAGACGCGATCCGGACCAGGCGAGTTCGGCACGCGCTCGGACCATGTCGCCGAGTTCACCATCCATGACCTGCAGCTGAAGGTCTGGACGCGCTGGTCGCTTTCTCCTGCCGTCATGCTCCATCTCGGACTGCTGGCGCAGATGGTGGGCTATTTTTATGACGCGAAGCGGCGCGAACAGATCCAGCGGCAGAATGCCTACACGCAGGCAATCTACGAAACCGGCGCGCGGCTTACGCACGACGTCAAGAATCTCCTGCAGTCACTGCGCTCGCTGTGCGCCGCGGCCGAAACGAGCGGCGCCGACCAGGCTGCCGCGTTACAGGCACTGATGCAGCGGCAGCTGCCGCAGATTACCCAGCGGCTCAACGCGACCCTTGACAAGCTGCGGGCGCCGCAGGAGGTCGATTCCGACCAGGTCGACGCGTTGATCTGGTGGCAGGGATTGATTCAGCGCTACAGCACCCGCAATATTCATTTCGCCGTCGACGGCATCGTCAGAAATTTCAAGATTCCGTCGGAGCTGTTCGACAGCGTCGCCGATAACCTGATCGAAAATGCGCTCAACAAGAAAGCCGATGGCCACCCGGTGCGGGTACAAGTGATGTTTTCGCCGGCGAGCGGCGGCACGCTGACCGTGTGCGACAACGGCGCGGCGATCGCCAGGAGTATCGCCGCCCGCCTTTTCGATGCGCCGCTGCCGTCCCAAACCGGCCTCGGGATCGGTCTCTACCACGCGGCGAAGCAGGCGGTGCGGCTCGGCTATCGCCTCGAACTGTGCGCCAACGAACCCGGCAAAGTGTGCTTCGCGCTCGCCCGCGACCACGTGAACGCTTCCGTTACGGAAGTTGTCCCGCAGCGATCATCCGGTTGAACAGCGGGCTCGTCCCGATCCAGGTGGCGATGTCGTCAAACTCCGAACCCGTGACAGTGCTCCAATCGCGGCTCACGAAAATGCGATCGGCGCTGCCACCGTTGGGATTGGGGTTTTCGGCCTCGTGCGCGCTCGTTCCCCCCGTTGCCGCGTTGGGCCCGACCGAGTAGATGACCGCCATCGCGTTCGAGGCGAGAGTCACGGTGGTGCCGCAGTTGCTGCCGGCCGTGACCCCTACGCCGCTATTGCATACGTAGAGAAATTGTGCGGCGGCGAGATTGGACATCCCCGCTGAACTCATGCCGCTGGTACGCGTCAGGGGATTGGTTATGCTGTTGACGGTCTGACTGGATACTGCATAGCGTATCCGGTTCTGCACGAGCCCCCACCCGTCCACGGCGTAGCCCTGACTGTCGGTGGCGGCGAGCCCGAGCGCTGCGGCGGGCAGGAATCCGTCGAAAAAGTTCGAGCAGTTCCCGTTGGCGGCGCTGCCCCCCGCCGCAAAGCTCTCGCTCCCGTTGCTCGTCGCCGAGGCGGGGCAGGGAAAGCGGCCGTTGGCGGCCGCGAAGCCGATCAGCGCGTCCCGCGCCTCGTCGAGCACCCTGCGGGTGTCGCTCACCTTGCGTTGCTCGACCTGCGTGGTCAGCGGCACCACGATGCTGCCGAGCAACAGCGCCAGCACGAGAACCGCCACCGCCATCTCGATCAGGGTGAAGCCGTGGGCGCGTCTGGTCATCGGTCAGGGAGACACTACGAGCAGGCGATCGTTGACTGTGGGCGTCACTGCAGACTTTGCAAAGTCGGCATCGCCATCGGTGTTCTCCGGATCCTCCAGACAGTCGGTGACTGCGGTGCAGGGCCGCGTCTGACCGGAAAGCGCGCGCCCGGGCATGATGATCAAAGCCTGGATGTTGCTGTTGGGCGAGGGCAGGTTGGTGACGGTCAGCAGACCGCCTGAGGCCGCACAAGCGGGGAACGCGGGCTTAGTGCACTTCGATGCCACTGCATAGAATACGACCTCGTGCCAGTTGTTGGCGAAGAACCAGCTCGGCCAGGTCGCGCCCTTCCAGTCGGGATCGGCCGGATCGGCTTTGCATTGGTCCGTGAAGTATCGGGGGATGCGGCCGCTGTATTGGTTCTCGGTGCATTGGTAGGTGTTGTCGCCGTAAGCGTTCGCATAAGGAAAAAAGACGTTGGCCGGGTCGTTGTAGAACGCCCGCAGCACCGCGCGCGCCTCGCGCGCAACGCGCACTTCCACCACGGGGAAGAGCGCATCGGCTCCGATTGCGAGCAACCTGTCGTTGAAGGTCGCGCTCGCCGGCCCGGCAGCGAAGGACGTGGTGCCGCTCGTTTCGTTGCCGCCCTCGAGATAATTCGCCGCAACGTTCACGTTCGCCGCATCGCGCATTTGAGAACCGAAGGCCGCGCCGGGGGCAAACACGATCGCGATGAGGTTGGTTGCGGTGACGCTCCCGGTGAGGCTCAAGGTTCCCACCGTATTGCTGTTTATCGGCTGGGCGGAATTATCGTCCCGGAACGCCCGCGACAACGCGTACCACAGCCGCTCGCCGCTCGCGTCGCGCAGGTCCGGCAAGTCGAGGGTGCGCCAGGGCAGGCGAC
>JACQOK010000421.1 GCA_016202565.1 Betaproteobacteria bacterium
GAGATGCGCATAGTGCGCGGCGAGGCTCTTGCGCTGTTGGCGGGCTTCGCGCGCCACGACCGGAGCGCACAATGCAAGATCGCCTTCATACGGCGGCACGTCGCGGTATACGAATGTCAACACATTGGTTGCGTAGCGCTTGCCCCGGGAACGTCGATTGAGCGCTTTTCCCTCGACCTCGCCGACGATGCGCACCGTGATCCGCGCGTCGCGCTCGAGCGCCGCACGTACCCACCTGCGCAACTGCGCGCGCCCGGGCAGATCGCGTGCGGCGACCGCGTACTGCACGGTGAGGTTGAGCCGCGGCCCTCGGGTGGCGCGTCCCGCTTTCACTCTGACCCGTCTTTGCCCTTGCCTTCGGCGGGCGCGGCCAGTCGCAGCTTGTAGTTTTCATAGGCGCTGACGATGCGCTGCACCAGCGGGTGGCGTACCACGTCTTCGCTCTCGAAATGGGTAAACGCGATGCCGCGCACCCCCTTCAGCACTTCGCGTGCCTCGATCAGCCCGCTTTTCTGGCCGCGCGCAAGATCGGTCTGCGTGATGTCGCCGGTGACGACCGCCTTGCTGCCAAAGCCGATGCGCGTGAGGAACATCTTCATCTGTTCCGGCGTGGTGTTCTGTGCCTCGTCGAGGATCACGAACGAGTGGTTGAGGGTGCGTCCCCGCATGAAGGCGAGCGGCGCGATTTCGATGGCGCCGCGTTCGAACATCTTGGCGACCTTGTCGAAGCCCATCAGGTCGTAGAGGGCATCGTAGAGCGGACGCAGATAGGGATCGACCTTTTGCGCCATGTCCCCCGGCAGAAATCCGAGGCGCTCGCCGGCCTCCACCGCCGGGCGCACCAGCACGATGCGCTTGGCGTTGTCGCGCTCGAAGGCGTCCACGGCGCAGGCGACCGCCAGATAAGTCTTGCCGGTGCCGGCCGGTCCGATGCTGAAGGTGAGATCGTGCGTCAGGATGTTCTGCAGATACTCGACCTGGCGCGGCGTGCGCCCGTGCAGGTCCTGGCGGCGAGTGATGAGCGTCGGCGTCTCGTCCGCAGGCGCCCGCGCCTGGCTCGGGTTGGCCGCCTCGATCAAGCCGAGCTGCACGTCTTCGAGCGACAGCGTGTGGCTTGCCCGCTGGTAAAAATTCTGGAGGATCCGCGCCGCGACCTTGGTTTGCACGGGCTTTCCGGTCAGCGCGAAACGTTCACCGCGCCGCGCGATGCTGACATCGAGCGCCGTTTCGATCTGGCGCAGGTTTTCGTCCAGCACCCCGCACAGGTTGGCGAGCCGTTGGTTGTCGACCGGCGTGAAAGAAATCTCGATCGGCTTCAATGGAAAGATGCGGCCGGTTCCCCGCGCAGCGAGTGCGGA
Source organism: Betaproteobacteria bacterium (assembly GCA_016202565.1). Taxonomy (GTDB): domain Bacteria; phylum Pseudomonadota; class Gammaproteobacteria; order Burkholderiales; family SG8-41; genus DSOT01. Next base: position 1,359 of record JACQOK010000421.1, read on the forward strand.
AGCGCTGCGGTGATGCTGACATCGATGAACGCACCGATGAGCCGCTGCGGACCGCGGAAATTGACGACGCGGTTGTTTCCGGTGCGGCCGCACAGCTCGTCCCCGTCCTTTTTTGCGATCCCGTCGACCAGCACGCGCTGGCGGGTGCCGACCATGGCGCGGCTGATGGCCTGCGCCTGTTCCTCGATCCGGCGCTGCAGCCGGTACAGTCGCGCGAGCTTGACCGAATGCGGAGTGTCGTCGGGGAATTCGGCTGCCGGCGTGCCGGGTCGGCGGCTGTAGATGAAGCTGAAGCTCGCATCAAAGCCGATTTCGTCGATGAGTTTCATGGTTGCGGAAAAGTCGGCGTCGGTTTCACCGGGAAAGCCGACGATGAAATCAGACGAAATCGAAATATCCGGCCGCTGCTCGCGCAGGCGTCTCACGATGGACTTGTACTCGAGCACGGTATAGCCGCGCTTCATCGCCGCGAGCACACGATCCGAGCCGGCCTGCACCGGCAGATGCACGTGGCTCGCGAGTTTGGGGATTCTCGCGTAGGCCTCGATCAGGCGCGGGGTGAATTCCCTGGGGTGGGAGGTGGTGTAGCGGATGCGTTCGATTCCCGGCATCTCGGCGACGTATTCGAGCAGCAGCGCGAGGTCCGCCGTCTCGCTCCCTTCCATCGCCCCGCGATAGGCGTTCGCGTTCTGCCCGAGCAGCGTCACCTCCTTTACGCCCTGCGCCGCGAGTTCGGCCACCTCGGTCAGCACGTCATCGAGCGGTCGCGATACTTCTTCGCCGCGGGTGTACGGCACGACGCAGAAGGTGCAGTACTTGCTGCAGCCTTCCATGATCGAGACGAACGCGGTGGCGCCTTCGACCCGTGCCGGCGGCAGGTTGTCGAACTTCTCGATCTCGGGAAACGAGATATCGACCTGGGGCCTGCCGCTTGCGCGGCGCGCCTCGATCATCTGCGGCAGACGGTGCAGGGTTTGGGGCCCGAACACGAGATCGACATAAGGCGCGCGCGCAACGATCGTGGCGCCTTCCTGGCTTGCCACACAGCCACCCACGCCGATCAGAACGCCCGGCCGCGCGCGCTTGAAGTGCTTGACCCGTCCCAGGTCGTGGAACACTTTCTCCTGCGCCTTCTCGCGCACCGAGCAGGTATTGAACAAAATGAGATCGGCCTGTGCGGGATCTTCGGTTTGTTCCATGCCTTGCGCCGCGTGGAGCACGTCGGCCATCTTGTCCGAGTCGTACTCGTTCATCTGACAGCCGAAGGTCTTGATATAGAACTTCTTGGCCACTGCTTCAGCGTTTCTCCGCCTGCTCGATCCGCGCCAGCTCGGTGGGTGTGAGCAGGATGATGCGCGAGACCTGTCCCTGACTGTCGAGCACGTACAGAACATCAGCGTTGGCCGGCACCGCGCCGTGCACGATGAAGCGGTTGTTTTCATCGATGATCACGCCTCCGGGCGCGAGGCGCAGGACTTCGCGATTGATCTGCACGAGCGGATACTGATGCTGTTGTCCGACGAGCTGGCCCAGCTTGCCGTTGGCCGGCAACAGGCGCTGCACTTGCGCCGCCGCCGGCGAAGTCCAGGTGACCAGAAAGAAAGTGAATAAAAGCAGTATCTTAGGCATGGAGTACGATAGCACAAGCAGCGCCCGTGGTGCAATTACGGCGCACGTCGCCAAACGGCGAGCGTCTGGATCGCAGGGCAATGAGTCGATCCGTGCGCAACATCCGCCGGCCGGGAAAGAAAGGATGGAGCTGAGGCACGCCGTTGCCGCCGAATCGCGATCGGCGTTCCCATATGCCGCCCGTACTCGCCCACTTGATTTGGTTTGAATGGTGGCGAGTCAGGGATTTGAACCCCGGACCAACGGATTATGATTCCGCTGCTCTAACCGCTGAGCTAACTCGCCACGGGAAGCGGCGGAGTCTAAAGACCGGGCCACGCCTTGTCAAGCTGACACGGGCGAAGATTTCATTTTTATAATCCGGCGCTTAGTGGATGGCCGCCGGATAGTGATACGGTTGAAGAGTGCCTATCATGAAAAAATGCAGGGGAGAGACAAGCGATGGCCAAATGGTTGCGTTACGAGCACGGCGGCAGGTGCGGGTTCGGTCAGTTGCACGGCGAGACCCTCACCGTCTACGAAGGCGACATGTACGGCAATCCGAACGCCACCTCGCAAACGCTGGCGCTTTCGGCGGTGAAGTTGCTGTGTCGGCTCCATGAAACCGGGCAGCCGGATCGAGATTTCGATCGAAGGCATCGGCACGCTTGACAACCGGTTTGAATAAAACCGGCTTAAACTCACGCAGATAGGCGATCCCGTATCAACATGAATGCTTCGTTCGATGTGATCATCGTGGGCGGCGGGCTGGTCGGCGCGAGCCTCGCGGCTGCGCTCGGCACAGCAGGTGTGAACGTCGCGCTCGTCGAACCGCAGCCGGTCAGACCGCTTCCGGCCGACGATTCGTGGGATGTCCGGGTGTATGCGGTGAGTCCGGGAAGCGCGGCGTTTCTCGAGGCCTGCGGCGCCTGGTCGCGTATGCCTCCCGAGCGCATCTCGCGCGTCGAGGCCATGCGCGTGTACGGCGACGAGCCTGGTGCGCGCCTCGATTTCAGCGCCTATGATGCGGGCCTGCGCGAACTCGCCTTCATCGTCGAGAACCGGCTGCTGCAGAACGCGTTATGGCAGCGCTTGTCGAGTGCCGGGCACGTTCGCGTATTCTGCCCCGCGCGTTGCGCCAGCGTGGTCTGGGAGCCGGCCGCGGTCGCGCTGCGACTCGAAGACGGCACGGAGCTCGTGGCAAGGCTGCTGGTCGGCGCCGACGGCGCGGACTCGTGGGTGCGCAGCCAGGCCGGCATTGGCGTTAAGCCCGCCGCTTACGGCCAATTGGGGGTTGTCGCCAATTTTGGCGCCGCGAAGCCGCATCGCGGAACGGCGTATCAATGGTTCCGTCGCGACGGTGTGCTGGCGCTGCTGCCGCTGCCCGGCGACCGCGTGTCCATGGTATGGTCGACGAACGAATCGCATGGCCGCGAACTGCTCGGCCTCGCGCCCGATGAGCTCGCCGCGCGGGCCGAGGCCGCAAGCCAGCATGCGCTCGGGTCGCTCGCGCCCATCACCGCCCCGGCGGCCTTTCCCCTCCAGCTTCAGCGCGTGGCACAGCTCGTCAGACCGCGCCTTGCCCTGGTAGGGGACGCCGCGCATAATGTGCACCCTTTGGCCGGGCAGGGCGTCAACCTGGGATTCCGCGATGGGCGCGAGCTGGCGGCCGTTTTGCATGAGCGCGGCGCTCAGCAGGATTGCGGCGACTATTACCTTCTGCGACGCTACGAGCGGGCGCGCCGGGAAGACGTGCTCGCGCTGCAGTTGACGATCGACGGGCTGCAGAAACTTTTTGCGCAGGAAAGAGTCTGGGTAGCCAAGGCGCGCAACCTCGGGCTGACCTGGGTCAACTCGCAGCCCCAGCTCAAGAAACTGCTGGTGCGGCACGCCGTTGCCTGAGCCGGGCCGGCGCATTAATTTTCACAGGATTATTCATGTTACGACGACTCGCAGTATGTGCGTTGACGGTGTCGGGGCTCATTGCCTGTTCGGCAAACGCCGACGAAGCCACGGTCAGGCAGGCATTACAGGCCAAGTTCCCGGCCATGACGGTGGAAAGCGTCACCAGGGCGCCCTTTGCCGGGCTGTATGAAGTCGTGCTGGACGGCGAAATCGTCTATACCGACGACAAGGTCGAGTATTTCTTCGGCGGCAACATCTACGACATCCGCACGATGCCGCCGCGCAACCTCACGGAAGAGCGCTCGGGTCAGAGGATCGTGCAGGTGCTGAACGGCGCGCGTGAGTTTGCCATCAAGCGCGTAAAGGGCGACGGCAAGCGCACCCTCTACACGTTCGAAGACCCGAATTGCGGCTATTGCAAGCAGCTGACGAGGGAGCTCGTCAACGTCGATAACGTGACCATCTACACGTTCCTGCTGCCGATCCTTTCCCAGGACTCGGTGGAAAAGGCGCGCGCGGTGTGGTGCGCCGACGACCGTGCGCGGGCGTGGGACGATCTGATGCTGAAAGCGGCGTTGCCCGAGGGCGGCAAGACCTGTGCAACGCCGATCGAAAAGAACCTCCAGCTCATGCGCCGCTTCGGGATTCGCGGCACGCCTGCGATTTATCTTGAGAATGGCCGGCACGTCGGCGGCTATATTCCCGCCGCCCAGATCGAGCAGGCGCTCAATTCGGTAACGGCGAAATAGGTATCTCCCCGCGTTGTCGCCGGTAAACAAAGGCCGTGCCGGGGCGTTAAGCCGGGCATGGCCAGCGTTTATCTTTGCCCCGCATTCCATTCCGGCAAGTGCGGCGCGCAGCGACCTGGTGCGGGCCGGGTCCGGTTCGCGCTTGCGCTGACCGTCTCCGTCTTCTTTCATGCCTGGCTCGCCGCAGGCATCGCGCTCGAAGTCCCCGGGCGTTCGATGCCGCCTGCCGCGCGCCCGCTCACGGCGCAGCTGCAACCGCTTGCCGCGCCGCCCAAAAGGGAGGCGCACCCGGAAGGCAATCCTGTCCTCGCAGACCCGGTGCAACCACTGCCCTCGCGCGCTCGCGTGCGGCCGCCAGCGGAGCAACTATCAGTGTCTGAAAGGAAGCCCGGACGCGTCGCTCCACCCGCGCCAGCCATGGCCGGCGCAGCGCCCGGCTCAGCGCTGCCGCTGACGGCCGACACCTACTATGCCGCGCCTGAACTCGATGTTTTTCCGATGCCGCGGGTGCCGCTCAGATTCGAATACCCGGCGCAGGCCGCGCGTGAACAAGTGGGCGGTCGGGTGCTGGTCATGTTATCGATCGATGAGACCGGCGTCGTCGATGACGTCGGCATCGTGAGGGGCGAGCCCCAGGGCTATTTTGAAGATGCCGTACGCGCGGCGCTCAAGGCCGCGCGTTTCTTCCCGGGCCGAAAAGACGAACGCGCGGTCAAGAGCCGTATTTTGATCAACCTGGACTTCGATCCCGGCGCTTCCGAGGGGGCCTTGCGCTAACGCGCTTCTCCTGGAACCGAGTAGCCGTTGGGCAGCAGCGCCCACATGCGCAGGCTTTGCTTCATGCGGCCGGCCTCCCGTGCGGCTTCTGCACCGAAACCCCAGAAGAAATCGGCGCGCACCGCGCCGCGGATGGCCCCGCCGGTATCCTGCGCGAGCATCAACCGATTGAGCGGTTTCGTGCTGTTGGGCCAGGTCGTTGCGACATAGACCGGCGCGCCCAGCGGCACATGGCGTGGATCGACCGCCACGCTGCGCTGCGCAGTAAGCGGAACGCCGAGCGCGCCCAGCGGTCCGGGCAGGTCGCTCGGCAATTCGCGGAAGAATACTTAGCGCGCGTTGTGGTTGAGC
>JACQOK010000426.1 GCA_016202565.1 Betaproteobacteria bacterium
GCCGCCGAGCGCGGAGGATGCGTATGCCGGATCGATACGCCCGGCGAGCCAGCGCTGCAGGAAGATCGCCGCGACGCGATCGCCCACCTTCACGCGCGTGACGCCGGAGCCGGTCTCCACCACTTCGCCGGCACCGTCCGAAAGCGGAATCACCCGCGGCTTGATCGCGATCCGGTCATAGGCGCCGGTCGCGACCTTGAGGTCGCGGTAATTGAGCGAGGTTGCGCGAATGCGAATCGCAATTTCCTTCGGGCCGGGACAGCAATCCTCTTCGTCGTCGAGTTTCAGACCGTCGAGAGTGCCGACGGGGTCAAGTCTGTAGACTTTCATGCGCTCTTCTCCCCAAACAGACCTGGATGGTACTACGTGGTGATGGTTACGACCGGCGTTCGATCTTGCCGATCTCGCGCATCTCGCTCTCCAGACGCTTCAGCTCGGCCCCGTACCATGCCTTCACGGCGTCGCCGTCTTCGTAGTCGATCGTGACATTGATCTTCGCCATGGCGGCCTTGAACTTCGGATCCTCGGCGCTTGCGCGCAGCGCGGTTTGCCACGCCTTGACCACGGCGGGCGGCGTCTTCGCGTGCGCGAAGTAGCCGGCCCACAGCAGGAAGCTGGCGTCATAGCCATACTCCTTCAGCGTCGGCGTATCGCGGAATGCGGGCCCGCGCTGCGGCCCGGTCTGGGCGATGAGGCGCACGCGGCCGGCGCTGACGTGGGGACTGCCGACGCCCACCGGCACATGCATCATGAATACGTGCCCGCCGAGCACAGCGACCATGGCGGGACCCGCGCCGTTAAATGGCGCGTGCAGCAGGTCGACCTTCGCCGCACGCATCAGCATCGCCATGCTGATATGCCCGGTGCTGTAGAGCCCGGGCGAGGAGAACGTCAGCTCGCCCGGCTTGGCCTTCGCCAGCGCCACCAGTCCCTTCACCGACTTGACCGGCAGGCTGGGATGCACGATGAACAGCAGCGGATCCGAGGTGATCCGCGCCAGCAAGACGAAGTCGTCCGGTGAGTACGGCGCGGCGCGGCCGAGCGCGTTTTCCGTAATCGGGATCAGCACATGGGTGACCGTGTTAAGCAGTGTGTGATAACCATCTGCCGGCGCCTTCGCCACGTACGCCCCGCCTACCGCGCCGCCGGCGCCCACGCGATTGACCATGATCACCGGTTGCTTGAACGCACGCTGCAGCGGCTCGATCATCCCCCGCCCGATAATGTCCGATGTGCCGCCCGGCGCGTTTGGATTCACGATGGTGACGGTGCGGGTGGGAAACGATTCCTGGGCTCCGGCGAGGGAGGCGACGAGGGCCAGCAGCAGAGATACTGCGGTCGTCGCGATGGGTTTCATTGTGTGTCTCCTCCGTAACGCAAACGAGAACCGGTTCGGGCAATGGCCTCGACTTGTTTTCAATATAGCACCGTTCTGTTCGTAAGCCATTTCAGCCAACGCGTCGCGGACGGTCCATACCCGGAGCGGCCGATCACGCTTTTCCGGGAGAATGCTCGTTGATGGTCTCGTAAGCGATGCGATGCGCTTCGTTTGCCGCAGGAATGCCGCAATAGAGCGCGACGAGGAGCAGGATCTCCCGGATCTCCTCCGGCGTGCAGCCGTTGTTGAGCGCGCCATTCATGTGCACACGGAATTCCTGCGGCCGGTTGATCGCGGCGGTGATTCCCAGCATGGCGAGGCTCTTCATCTTGAGCGGCAGGCCCGGCCGGTTCCAGATATCGCCGTAGGCGTAGGCATTCACGATGTTCTGCAGCGGCTCGCCGAATTCACCGAGAGCGTTCATGCGCTCCTCAACGGCCTTGCTGCCGAAAAGTTGCCGGCGCAGCTTCAGCCCCCGCTCATAGAGCTCGTTTACGTCCATTGTCGTCTCTCCTCGAGGTGGGAATCGAGTCATGTTCAATTTCGAACGATACACGTAATATTCAAGCAAGACTGCCGTTCGCGCGCAGGACCTGCCCATTGACCCAACCTGCACGGGCCAGGAAACGAGGAATCCAAACAGGAATACCTCATAAGACGATGCCAGCGGTATAGTGGACCATGGAGTCGAATACAGTGAAGAAACGCTTTAAAGTGCTGGTGGCCGCAAGCATGGCGCTCGCCGCTTCGAGCGCGGCGGCGGCCTATCCCGAGCGCCCGGTGCGCCTGGTCGTTCCGTACTCGGCGGGCGGGTCCACCGACACTGTCGCGCGCCTGGTGGGCGCCCGGCTCACGGAGCGGCTGGGCCAACAATTCGTGGTGGACAACCGCACCGGCGCGGGCACAATCATCGGCACCGAAATCGTCGCGCGTTCCGCGCCCGACGGTTATACGCTGCTGATGGCGACGCCGCCGCTCGCGGTGAATCCATCGCTTCACGAGAAAGTCCCCTACGTCCTCGAGCGCGACTTCGCGGCAGTGACCAATGTGGCCGCATCGAGCAATCTGCTGGTCGTGCACCCTTCCCTGCCCGCAGCCACAACGCGCGAGCTGATCGCTCTCCTCAAGTCGAACCCCAGGAAATACAACTACGGATCGAGCGGCGTGGGCGGCGCGGGACATCTTGCCATGGCGCTGTTCGAAAGCATGGCGGGCGTGGAGGCAGTTCACGTGCCATACAAGGGTGGCGCGCCTGCCGTGACCGATCTCGTCGCCGGCCGCCTGTCGCTAATGATGGCGAACCTCACCACGGCGCAGCCGCACATCCGTTCGGGACGGCTGCGCGGCCTGGGCATTGGAACGAAATCGCGTTCCCGGCTATTTCCGGAGCTGCCGACGATCGCTGAGTCCGGCGTCCCCGGCTACGTAGCGAACAACTGGAATGGCGTCGTGGTCCCGGC